>CAZWRK010000103.1:0-15456 GCA_964635875.1 uncultured Aquaspirillum sp. | reverse complement strand
GGTCGTCGGATATTTCACGTGAAACAGCGACCAGCTCTGAAAAGCCCGGCCACGAGACGGCCCCAATGACGACTGCGGCGATTCCGAACTGTGCATAAGCGGCAATGTCGCCGGGATAGGTTCGTCTTGCCGGCTTCATCTGCGCGACCCGCTTGGTCGGGCATCCGTCGCATGCGAATCGTTTCCCGGCGCCCGCGATCTCCCTGGAATGGGTCGCCGGTCCGCCGCAGAAATAGCAGGGGATTCGCGTAGCGTGCGTCATGTGTCGTTCCTCGGTGCCGCGGACAGATAATTCTATCCCGTCGGATGGGTCAAGTTCGCCCGGTTTCCTTAAGGTTTCGTTAGTGAGTTGCACCGGCCCGGCCATCAGATATATCTATCCTGCTATGAGCCGCAGTCAGAGAACGCATCGGATCGACGAATTCAGGCAGGTCGCCGCGACGTATATTGCCGCGACCGGGCTTTCTGCGTTCACTGTTTCGCAACGGATCTTCGGCGATGGAATGCGCCTGCCCGCGATCTTGGAGAAAGGCGCCGATCTGGTCTCTCGCCGTCTGGATAACGCCTTCTGGTGGCTGACCGACAACTGGCCTGACGGCGCCGAGTGGCCGAGAGATATCTTCCGACCGAAACGTCGATGAACGTGCCTTCGCCTTCGAGGTGTGCGGGGTCGCCTTGAGGTCCGATGAAGCTTCACCGGCTCCGCTGAGGTGTAGTCATGGCTCGGAAAAAGAAAGAGGAATCGCGCGGCGTCGAACGGGTGATCTCGGGGCAACAGTTCGTCGCCCTGATCAAGGATGGTCGCGCGACGAAGGGCAAGACCTCCGAACTGGCCGGCAAGTTCGGCGAGCGGGTGAAAAACGCGGTCGAGAACGCCAACCTGGATCGCAAGGCGTTTTCCTATGCGATGGCCGTCGCCGGCATGGAGCCGTTTCGTCAGCAGCAATTCCTGCGGAACTGCTCTCTCTACGTCGACATGCTGCGCGAGGCCGGGCTCGTCCGCGAGGATCAGACCGAAATGGAGCTGGACCAGCCGGAGACTTCCGCCGACGACGAAGCCGGCGAGACCGAAGGCGAAGCGCCGCTCGACACCGAGGAACAGGAACAGGTCGCGACGAACGTCAGGCGGCTGCGGCGCAATATCAAGCAGCTGCCGGCCGACGAACAGGTCAAGGACGAAGCCGCCGCCGGTTCGACCACTCCCGAGGAAGCTGCCGCCGCGCGCCCGTCGAGCGGCGTGACGCTGCAGTAGGGCGATGCGCCTTCAGGTGTTCGATCTTGCCAACCGGACCGGGATTGCAACCGGTCTGGCTGGCCAGAAGCCGGCCTCGATCGTCGCCGCTGTCGTGAAGCAGAGAGGTTCGACACAGGACCCTCGCGAGACTGCGTATCGGTTCACGCGGTTTGTTCTCGACGAGCTGTGGGCGTTCGGCGCCCCGCAGATTGTCGGGGTCGAAGACTTCATGAATCCGGCTGCGTCCGAGAGCGATAAGGCGACGATCGCTGCGCTGCTGATGCATGGCGCTCTGGTCGCGTGTTGCGCGAAGATCGGAATAGCGCGGCCGACGCCGATCCATATGGCGACGGCGCGCGTTCATTTTTGCGGCCGCGCGTCGGCGCACACCCGTCGCGATGGTCCGCGCACCAAGGCCCAGAAGCAGCAAGATCGCTACGATACGAACATGATGGTCTGGAAGCGGGCCGTGCTGCTCGGCTATTTCCCGCGCGATGCGCAGCCCGATTTCGACAAGGGTGCTGCAGCGTGCCTGTACGACTATGCGTCGGCCAGCCTGTGCGGCCGTCGTGCTTCAGAATTCCGGCTGTTCGAGGGGTGATACGATGGTGCTTCCTGTTTCGGTCGCGGGGTGGCCGCGGCAATTGACCGATGATGTGCTGTGCCTGATCGCGCGCGGCGAGAATGTGCGCTTCATTGCGAGTAGGGCAGGCGTGCCTTTCGAGGCTGTTCAGGAATTGCGCGATCACTGGCGCGCGCATGAAATGCTGTGGCCTGGCCCGCGCGAGGTGGCCGAGGTGTTCGTGCTTGCTTGCCGCCTGACGAACGAGGATCCGTTGATTTCGATTCGGCCGACCATGAGCCGGGCGAAGGCTTATGCGTATCGGGCGCTGATGCAGGCTTATCCGGCCGTGCCGCGCGAATCGATTGCCTTGCTGGTCGGTGTCGTACCGTTCGGCGGCCGGACTTCGGACTTCACGCGGAACTTCGCGATGCGGTTCGCTCTGAAGCATCCTCCCGATCGCTGGTGGAGTGTGGACACCGCGGCGAAGGTGCGCGCCGCGGCCTCGAAAGTTCTGCAGGCTGGGCCGGTTCCCGCGTGGTGGCTCGAGTGTGCAAAAGCTGTGGACCGCGGCGGGATGGAATCGCCGGTCGAACCGGCGCCGGCGGAGCTCGTTGTCAGGGCGGACGAATCCGTGTCACGTCCGGCCTCGGCACTATCCGAGGATGAACCCGACATGCTTCCTGAAACCGAAGGCGCGCCCAAGCGCCCGTTGACGCTTGCCTCTCGTGCGTCGGAGTCCGATGCGATCGGTCTCGTCGATTGTAGCGATGCCTTCAGCCTTTCGAATGTCGCGCTGGCGGTGTTTGCGCTCGGCGCCGGTCGTTGCAAATGGCCGGATGGCGATCCTCGAAATGGAGGCAAGTTCCGGTTCTGCGATGGCGATGCGATCGATGGTCAGCCTTATTGCAAGGCGCATTCGCTGGTCGGTGGAACCGGCATGTACGGTTTCGTGCGCAAGAGCCGGAAGTAATGACGCGTATCTCGGTCGTTCTGCCGTTCAGAACAGAGGGGATCGAAGGGCTCGACTTTCGTCCGTTGCCGACTGGTCGGTTTCGCGTCGGGTTGTTCGACTATCCGTGGAAATTTTCGGCCGGCGTGAAGGGTCGGCCGCAGCACTATCATCGGATGACC
The DNA here is from genome assembly GCA_964635875.1 of uncultured Aquaspirillum sp. Lineage (GTDB taxonomy): Bacteria > Pseudomonadota > Gammaproteobacteria > Burkholderiales > Aquaspirillaceae > CAZWRK01. Next base: position 12,526 of record CAZWRK010000103.1, on the reverse strand, counting down.
GACGACGAGATCGCCGCCTCCAATCCGCTGCGCATCCTTCATCCTGACGGTGCGTGGCTGCTGATCTGGTGCACCGGGCCGAAGGCGCAGACGATGTTTCGTCTCGTCGAATATTGGCAGGCGGTGCACGGCCGAAGGATCAAGTATTCGACGCGCGTTCAGGGGTGGATGAAGCTGATCGCTTCGCACCCAGGTCTTGATGTAGCGCCGATCTTTTCGCGCGATATCCATCACGGCATGGGGCTCGTGGCGATGAAAAACCTCGAGGACCTATGGGCGTTCAAGGTCGGTCCTGCCCGCCTTCAGAAACGCGGCGAGCAGGAGCTGCTGATCGCTCCGCGCCGTGAGTATTCGCGAAAGCCGGACGAATCCTACGTGCGGCTGCGGCGCATGTTCCGCGGCCCTTGTGTCGAGGTGTTCGCGCGCCAGCCGCGCGAGGGCTGGTCTGTGTGGGGTGACGAGTCCGGCAAATTCGAGGGGATCAACTATGTCGCGCTCGCCGACGACGCAGCCGCGTAGTGTCGATGTAGCGGCCACGGTTCCGCCGCCACATTCGATTGAGGCCGAGCAGGCTGTGCTCGGCGCGATCTTGGTCAATAATCTTGCCTATGATGGCGGGCTGACGCCGACCGGCGCTGTGGCGACCGGGATCAAGGGGACGCTTCGGTCCGAGCATTTTGCCGAGTCGCTTCACGCCCGGATCTACGAACTGATCGAATCGATCCGGCGCGACGGGACTGTGGCGTCGATCCAGACGATCAGGCCCTTTCTAGAGGAAATCGATCTTGGGAAGGACGATCGCGGCCGTGTCGTGACGAGTTCGCAATATCTCGCGCGACTGGCTGCAGAGGCGACGACGATCATCAATGTGCCGGATTATGCGGCGATGATTGTTTCTTTGTCGCGTCGGCGTGCTGTGATTGCGACGTGCGCCGAGATCGAGAAAGACGCTGCGACGTCCGATCCCGACCGCGACGTCGAGGCGATGGTCGCGGATGGAATGCGCAAGCTGCAAACCGTCGCGATGGAAGGCTCGCTCAAGAATACGCGCAAGGTGCTCGGCGCCTCCGTGTCCGAACTGCTGGTCGATGCGCGCGCGATCGCCAATGGCGAGAAACAGGTCGAGTCGGTTCCGACCGGGTTTCACGACGTCGATCGGATGATCGGCGGTTACGAGCCCGGCGCGTTGTGGGTGATCGGCGCTCGCCCTGGCATGGGGAAAACCGCCTTGATGGTCTCGGCCACGAACGCTTTGGCGAAGGCGTCGGTGAAGCGGGAGCAGCGAGGGCTTGAAGGTTGGGGTTCGGTCGAATTCTCCCTCGAGGTGCCGGAGCGGCAGAACACGTCTCGCCACCTCGCCGAGTTCTGCTATCGGCCGCGGGCGCCGATCACCTTCGGGTCGATCATGCGCGGCGATCTCGACGAGGAAGCCCTCTGGCTGCTGGACGATGCAGCAAAACGGATCGACCTCGCCCCTGTCGTGGTTGACTATTCGTCTCGATTGTCGATCGCGGAGATCGCGGCGCGCGTGCGGATGGAAAAGCTTCGCTTCCAAAAGCAGGGCGTGAAGCTTGCCGCGGTGTGGATCGATTACCTGAAATTCATCAAGGCGAGCGACCGTTACCGCGGTCAGCGTGTCTACGAGGTTGGCGAGATTTCCGCGTCGCTGAAGCAGTTGGCGAAAGACGAGGATCTGACCGTCGTCTTGCTGTGCCAGTTGAACCGCGCTCTGGAAAGCCGGGAGGACAAGCGCCCTGGATTGTCGGACCTGCGCGAGTCCGGCGACTTGGAGGCTGACGCCGATGTGGTCGGCTTCCTGCACCGGGAGAGCTACTACATCGAGAAGTCGCCGGAATATCGCGGCAACGATACGGATGCGCTCGCACGTCATTCCGAGCTGCTGCATGTGGCGGAGTTCATCATCGCCAAGAACCGCGCCGGCCCTTGCCGAACAGTTCCTCTCTACTGCGACATTGCGTCGTCTCATTTCGCATCGGAGTCGAAGCGCGATGACAATCTGTCGTTCTGATCGCTTGCCGGGCGGCGACGCGCCGCTGCAAGCTCCTGATTCGCGGGCCGGGTGTTTGGCGACACCGGGTTCTGGTCTCCCCCTGCGGCGGCGCGAAACGCCGTTGCGGCCCGCGATCCTCTTTCGCGAGAGGGCTTTTCGGAGACCATACGAAACGGGGAACGAGACCAATGCCTACCGCGACTTATCCTGATCCGCCGGTGCCTGCCGACTGCGATGTGACGATCTTCTCGAATATGCCGCTCGACGTGACGCGGCTGCTTCAGTCCGACCTCTATGCGCGGTCGACGCCGGAGGAATTCAAGGCCGCCCTGACGCTCTGGGCGCGCGCATGGCACCAAGTTCCTGCCGGCTCGTTGCCGTCCGACGAAAGAATTCTGTCCTACCTTTCGGGCGCTGGCCGCCGGTGGAACCGGGTCCGCGAAATGGCCCTGAGAGGGTTCGAACTGTGTTCTGACGGACGATATTACCACCGGTTTCTTTGTGAAAAAGCCTCGCTGTCATTCTCGAAACGGAAAACCCAATCGCGTCGTGCGAGAATCGGAGTTGAGAATAAGAAACGAGGCCAACCCTCTGAAAACGCTCAATCCGACATGAGCCGTGGCAGAGCCGTGGCTGGTGCCGTGGCTGAGCATGGGCATAGCCGTGGCTCAGCCGTGGCTCAGCCAATAGAGGGGAAGGGAATAGAAGGGAATCACAACACGCAGGATTCCCCTAAGACCCCTGCGACCGCCGTCGCGAAGGCGGACGTGCTGGCTGTGAAGAAAAAAATCTGCTCCGCCTTCGAGGCCAATGGCCGCTTGCTGCCTTCGCTCGGTCAGATCGACGTCTGGATCGCCCAAGGGTTTTCCCTGGACCTGATCGAGGCGGTCGTCGTCAGCGGCCTGCAGGCCAGACCGAACGTGTCGAACCTGAAATATTTCGACCAAGCCCTGACCGATGCCGCCACTCCGCGGTCGCCGTCGCCGCCATCGTCGTCGAAGCTGAATGGATCCCTCTCGACGCCGAAGGTCTACGCCAGCGCCGACGCCGATGGTCGCTGCGTCAAGGTTGGCGGACCTCGCGGTTCGATCCCTTGGACCGAAATGCGCAACCACGTCGCGAAATGGCTCGATGACGGATACTGGCCGGTGAACCTCTGGGAATATCCCGGCAAGCCGTCTTCGCCGGTGACGCCTGCGATGCTCGAAACGATGAAATCCGAACTGACCGGAGCGCCGAGCCAATGAACAAAACGATCCTAGCCCTCGAGGTCGCCGTCGTTCTCGCGTTCGGCGTTGCCGTCCTTCCGTTCGCTTGGCGATCCGCATTGACCGCCGCCGGTTATGCGCTGCTCGGCCTGCTGACGCTGTTCGGTCTGCTGGCGTTCATGATGGTCGTGATGGTCCTCGGTCTGATGTACCTGACCGGAGCCGGCGCGGTGCGATTGCTGCGCCGGCTGGACAGGGCATTTTACCCGAGATAGAAAACTCTACCTCCAAGGACCCCCGCCCGATGCATGACCACGCCGAAAGCGCCGCGCCCGAGCAATCTGCGTCCGAGGATGCAGCAAGTTCCTCCGGGCAGGCAGCTGACGCATCCGGCGAAACGGCGGCGCCAGTGAAGCCCGCAGGGGGTCGTCCGAAACGGCGCAAGTCGAGATTGGACCCGAAGGACTGGGCGGCGCTGACGACGACGATGCGGCCGACCGCCGAGCTGGTTCCGAGCGCACGCAATGCACGGACCCATCCGCCTGCGCAGGTTCGTCAGATTGCGGAGTCGATCAAACGGTTCGGCTGGACGGTGTCGATCCTCGTCGACGAAGCCGGCGAGATCATCGCAGGCCACGGCCGCGTGCTTGCCGCGAACGATATCCTGCATCTGGCCGAGGTGCCTGTCGCCGTGCTCGCCGGTCTGAGCGAGTCCGAAAAAGCCGCGTACCGCGTGCTGGACAATCAGCTGACGATCGCCGGCGGTTGGGACGTCGATCTTCTGCGCGTCGAGATCGATACCGCGGGGCTCGATGGTTTCGATTCCGGGTTCATGGGTTTTCGTGACGGCGAGCTCGAAGGTCTGCTCGATCCGCCGAAGGGCGATGATGCGTCCGACAATGGCGTGAACGGCGATCACAAATCGGGTGGCGAGCGTGGCGAGCTGCTGTCTCTGATCAACATCACCGTGGCCGATCCGCGTCACCAGTGCGAGTTCGGCGATCACTTCGAACTGCGCTGCGAGGGTCAGGCTCACGACCTTCTGTGCGTCGGTGTGATGGCCGACTGGCGCCATTGGTCGCCGCTGCTGCAAGGCGATGCTGTGTTCTGTCCGTTCCCTGGAGTGTTCGTCCCGTTCTCGACGAAGGCGGTGAAGCATCGTCTGGTGATGGTGCAGCCGAACGTCTATGTCGCCGGTCACATCCTCGATCGCTGGACCGAGGTGCATGGGTCTCGTTCAGTGAAGCGGCTGAACCTGCGCAAGAGCGAGGAAGCGTGATGCCTCCGACGCGCATGACGCACGAGATCAAGACCGGCGACGACGCTGCATACTGGCTGCGCCGCGCGCGTCAGGGCTTGGTCGCCGGCGAATTCGTGTCGCACTTGTCCTACGAATTCAATCCAACGTCAGGCGTCGTGAGTGCTCGTGTCGAGGTGACGCAAGTCGTGAGCGTGCATGAACCGACGCAGGCCGAGAAAGACGATCGCGATTCCAGCAACGAGGTGATGTGATGCAAGAGCTCGAGCAGATCATTCGCAACGTCAATGCAGTTCGCGAAGCTGTGATCGAATGCGAGAAAAATCCGAATTCGGAAATTCGTGCATTGACTGCGAGCCTTGCCCTGGTCGAGGCGTTCCTGCTGGACGTCCGCAGGATCGCAAATTGCGCGGAGGTTCTGGTCGAGATCGAACGCTCCCGACGCTGAACGTGATCGAAGCTCCAGACGATATGGTCGAGGGTTACCTCGACGGCTTCACGGATGACCGTGAAGAATTGCCTTCGTCGCTGTCGAACCGATCCGCTGGCTACCGTCATGGTTGGGCGAACGGTCGGGACGACCGGCGCCGTAAGCTGCGCGCGTCTGCGGCTGTTCTTCGGCGTGAGTTTGCGGACGCAATTGCAAAGGATGATTGCAGATGATCCCGACCGGCTCGCGCACCGCGGCGCCTCGTCCTGAAGGCTGCAAGGCGACCGGCGGTCGTTGGGATCGTTCCGCGTGGCCGATCTATTTCGTCGCGACTGGTCCGGAGCAATTGTTCATCGCGTCGGCGCTGCATCAAAACCTACTGGTTGCGATGAATGAAATCGAAGGACCGAAGCAGCGCGAGTTCGTGCGCAAATGTATCGACGCTCCCAACTCGCGCGTGTTCATCGACTCCGGCGTGTTCTGGCTATCGACGTCGCACGCGAAAAAGCATGGCCTGTCGATGGATCAGGCCCTCTCGCTTTCGCCGAACGAGATCGACGGCTTCGACGATCTGTTCGACCGCTACGTGGGCTTCCTGAGCGAGAATGGCGACCGCGTATGGGGTTACATCGAGATCGACCAAGGCGGCCGCGAAAACAAGATCAAGACGCGCGCGCGCCTCGAGGCGCTCGGGCTGCGACCGATCCCGGTCTACCATCCACTCAATGACGGCTGGGATTATTTCGACTATCTGGCCGAGCGGTATGATCGCATCTGCTTCGGCAACGTCGTTCAGGCTTCTGTGCCGGTGCGAATGCGTCTGTTGGCGACTGCATGGGAGCGCCGGCGGAAATATCCGCACCTGTGGATTCATGCGCTCGGCCTGACGCCTTCCGATCTGTGGCTCGGCTTCCCAACGAACTCGTGCGACTCCTCGACATGGATCGAGGGGCTGCGTTGGGGAACGCACAAGAGTCAGGTCTGCACTCGGCGCATGTGGGAAACCGGCGCCGGCTTCGTCTACAAGCCCGGCGTCGAGTCGAAAGAACATGCTGCTGGCTATTATCGCGCGCTGAAGCTCTACGCCTATGATGCGGCGATGATGAACAACTGCGTCGAAATCTTCATGGAGGATTACGAGCAGACCCTCGGCGCCGATATCGGAGGCTTCATCGATGCGCGTCCATTCCTGCCCCGCTAAGATTTTCGTTCGCTTCAAGGTCCCTGGCTTCCATTGCTGGCCGGGCGCGCCGGATCATCGGCTGTATCTGCGCGCCCGCCATCGCCATCTGTTCGGCTTCGAGGTGTCGACGATGGTCGGCGCCGACGATCGCGAGATCGAATTCCACGATCTGATCGACTTCGCGCGCGACTGCTTCGATTGGCCGAAAAATGGCGCGTCCGTCGAATTCGGCGCCCGCTCGTGCGAAATGATCGCGCGGCAGCTGGCCGGTGCGCTCGCCCGATGCTACCAGCGTTCGTTCGTCGTGACTGTCGATGAAGATGGCGAGTGCGGCGCGACAGTCGAGGCGATCTGGATCGCGCAGGCCGATGAAGGTCCGACGTTGTGATCCTCGGCGCTTCTCCAATCGATGAAGGTCCGTCACTTCCGTAGACGCTGCGCTGTTTGTCGAACCGTCCGATTTGTGATTGAGTGCGCGCGGGTCTGGATGACGTTGCAGCGTTCAAGACGGACCCCTTAAATGTCCACGAATGCTGCCGCTTGCCCGCGATAGGGCCGCGCCTGCTGCGTCAGTGCCGGCAGTTCGCGATCTGCTTCGGTGTGACGCCGATCTAGAAGATTGCACAGAGTCCGAGGTTCGCCCCCACGTCACGGCGTGGATCGAAGCCGGGCATGGAGAAGACGAGTGAGTTCAACGTCCATCGAACTGCGAGTCGCGCAATGAAACCCGATCTTTTCACGGTAGCCATCGTCAAGGGGCTCGTCGAGAACGGCGACGGAACTTACTACTTCGGTTCCACGGGGAGCTTTCGTACGCACGAAGCAAAAGCGCGATCTCTAGGTCTCGTCGCTACGCGTGGCACGATCACCCCGGCCGGACGCCGTTGGTACGCCGACGCGGGCCTCTCAGGCCTGAATAAGTGCAGTCGTGCCACTGCGTGGCTGAGCAAAGAAGAGCAGGTAATTCTGCATAGGGCGTATGCCCTGATGGAGAAGAAATGACGACGGTTCCTATCACCGACCGCTACGCAGACGCACGCCGCGAGTTATACAAGATCGAGTGCACTCGGCATGTTAAGGTGGTCATCGTGGTTGCGGCGATGCCGATGGATATCGGGCTCCCATCTCCGCTGCGTGAATTCGGCGCTGATATCGTCGGTCTCTCGATGATGTTCGTTGGATGCGTTCGGTTGCGCGGGAGGAAGCCTCCGGAACGCAAGACTTCGCTCGTTGTGGCGGCGTCGTAATGGCGGCGGCTGGTATCCTGCTCGTCGATCCGCTCGGCCGCTCGCTCTTGCTGCGCCGGACGCGCGGCGATCACGCCGGGACCTGGGCCCTGCCCGCCGGCGGTGTGGAAGATGGTGAAACGGATCTTGAGGCCGCCGTGCGCGAGCTGCGCGAGGAAACCGGGTTCGAGCTCGAGGTCGAGCCGGACCTGATCGCGCGGATGGAAAACGAGGCTGGTCAGGTCTTCGCGATGTTCGGCGCCGAGGTGATCGAAGCTGCCTCGCCGACACTGAACGACGAACACGACGCCGCCGCGTGGTATGGGCTCGACGAATTGCCGGACCCGCTTCATCCTGATTTGCGTTTCCTGTTGGACAGGGTGAAGGATTCGCTCGGTTGCGGCCGGACCCGCGATTCGGAGTGGCGCAAGATGGCGCGAGAGGTTCACGTTCACATCCATCGATCCGGCGATGCTGGCTTCGATGAAGGCGCGCACAAGCGCGACGAAGGCGGACGGTTCGCGCCTGGCTCCAAGGCGTCGTCGTCGAAGGAACATCACGCCGCGGCGAAGCACCACACGGAACGGCAGGCCGAGCACAAGGCCGCCGAGGCCGAGCACCGCGCTGCCGGCCGCAAGAAAGAGGGCGCGTCGCACAATGACGCCGCTGTCGCTCACCAGATCGCAGCGACCGAACATCGTTCGGCTGCGCGCAGCGAGCGGTATCGGGAGTCGGCGCAGGGGCATTCGAGGCGCGCGCACGCGCTGTCGGAAAAGGCGAACAGCTCGAAATGAGAACGGCGCGACCGTTGGGCCGCGCCGCTTGATGCTACAGACCTGCTTCCGGCCGCCACGGTGGATGCTGGTTCGATCGGCGCCCGAACATCACCTCGTCCCCGCGCATGAGCGCAAGGTCATGGTGCTGCTCTTTTTGTTTTGTGGTACGTGACTACTATCGTGTTGACGTAGGTCCCGGTCTCCGAGAACGAGCCTTCAGGCAAGTCGAACATGCAGTTTTCGAATGCCTTCCCGTCGTTGCCAATGAATGCGGCGGATCGTCGTCGACGTTGATCTGGTACTCGGCAGTCACGAAAATGCGCTGCGACGCCAGACGGCGATATTGTTTGATGGCTTCGCGACGATCGCATTTGCAGGTGAGCATGATCAGAGGCACTTCCGTCGATCTGGGCCCGAGGTTGAGCGACGCCGGTTGAAGCTGTCCGATGTTGCCGTTCATCATGCGCCCCCGTATCCCATTGCAGCGTTCAGCTCGTAGACGAGGCCCGCCTTCGTGCGGATATCGATCTTGTCTGGCATGTCGATCTCGTTCGAAGGATCGGCGTCGATAAGCTTCTGGCGATAATCGAGCGCCTCGAACTCGGTCTCGAAATAGTAGGCGCCGCAGTCGTTCGGGCCGACGCTGTCGCCAGTGATGCGCCAAACGATCATGACCGCATCTCCCCGACCTTCTTGATGATGCCGGCGCGCACGTGCGCGACCGCTTCATCGTGCTTCGGTGGTATGGGTGTCTCCTCACGGAAATCGGTCAGGTCGATCAGCCAGCCGATGATCTCGAAATCCCATGCGCAGATATCGCGCTCGTCTTCTCGAAGCTCGTTCCAGACCGCCTCGAATGGCCGCGTGAGCTCGCGAGCTGCTTCCCTGGCTGCTGCGCGGCCGTTGTTTGCGAACCAATCGTCGATGGTATTAGGTGTGACGGTTTTTCCGGTGCGATCGAGCATTTCCTCGTAAATGGCGAGCATGGTGTCGCACTCTTCTTCGGAGTAGCCGGCAGGTGCGATCGGCTTCTGCTCGTCCTTGGGAGTCGGTTGCTTGGCGATCTCGTCTGCGAGTTCCTTCGCCAATTCGAGCCGCCCTAAAGCGATGTTGTACGCTTCGTTCGTCGTCTCGAAATTTTCGGTCTCGGCCTCGACGAGGCCTGCGATGCGTCGTGCGTCGATCATGTCGTTCTTCCTGTTCATCCGAGGTAGAGGATTCCGTCAGCGACGCGCCATGCAATCGCGCCGCTGGTCTTTCGATTGAGTTCTCGCGCGCCGGGTTTGTTGCTGCGAACGTAGACGTCGGTTCCGGCGACGCGGACCATGACGCAATTGATCTTGGTTATCGCGAGGCCGAGGGCTTCGCGTCGCCTGTAGGCTGCTCGATCTATGGATGGACCTTGCCACCCGAGCTGCATCTGTGCGCCGTCGCTGCTCACGATTTCCTCCCCTTGGCGCGGGTCGGCGCGGCTTGAAGGCTGCGCACCTTCACGTCGTCCTCGTCGGCCGAGTAATTGCACTGGTCGTTGACCAGCGTGCGGACTTCAAGACGAGCCTGAGCGGCGGGCATGTTGGCCGGCACGCTGACGGTCAGCTTCATCGAAACAAGCTTGCGTTTCACGGTCATTGCTGCGATCTCCTCGGGTGCAAAAAGAGCGGCCGTGCCACTGGCCGCTCCGAAGGTTCGTCGATCTGTGGTGATTTGGCTAGGCGATCTCTGTTGCCGCTTTCAAGATGGCGTTCAGGCGCGCCCGCCATTGCCTTGCTTCGTCGCCGTTCGTTATCGGCGACCGGAGTCTTGCTGCGAGTACTGCTAGGTCATTGAGGTCGGCGCCCGTGACGAAATAGTCGGTCGCGATGCCGAACCGCTTCTGCTTGTCGGCTTGAGCGCCAAGGAATGCGCGCGTGCGTTCCGGTATGTGCGTCGAGGTGCGCAGTTGATGAAACCGCGCGCCTCCCGGTGTGCGAATGTCGTGCAGCGTCATGATCAGAGCCCGAACCGTTCGGCGCAGATAGGGCCGATGCCGCGCGCGACGCTGATCGGATCGACCAGTTGCTTGCCGCAGATGGAACAGCCGCCGGTCAGGCGCGCATAGCGAATTGCTTCGCCGAGCGGGTTAGCCATGGTCGCGACGATCTGTTGCTGCTCCTCTGGCGTGCATTCTCTGGACGCAAGGAACCTGCCGCCCATGATCTTGCCGAGATAGGTGCGTTCGCCGCCGACACGCTTGCAGTAAATGGCGCCCGCGTTGTGGCCTTCGTCCGAGGCCTTCGAGGTCGTGAACGCAGCAAAACGCATGGTCGGCCGGCGAAGACCTGAAGCTCCGGCGCGGTCGAATGCTTCTGTGAGCTTGGATGCGTCGACGGTCGGCGCTGCCTGGACTCTCTCGCGATCCTGCCGCGCGCGATCGACGTTGCGGATGACGGCCGCGAGCTGGCGCTCGGTGAGCTGGCCCCATTTGAGAACCGCGTCATGCATGGATTGCGCGAAGGTGTCGCGCTCGCGATGCAGATTGATCCACAGGGCCGCGTCTGGCTGCGCGCGCGCGAAATCCTCCCAGACCTCGGCGGCGAGACGTTGTTTCCGGTTCTCGCGGTACTGCCGAGCCGCCTGTCGCTGGTCCGGAGAGGTGCGGCGCTCGAAATAGCCGACGCCCTTGCAAGCAAAACACTCACCCCGGTAGCGCCGCCCTGAGCCTCCGCATTTGCTGCATCGCTCGCGATAGGTTGGCTGCTGGTCGGTGTCGATATCGACGCCCTGAGAGGTGAATTCGCGCGCCGGCGGCTGGCTGGCGGCGAACGATATGGGCGCGAGCCCGAATGCGTCGTGCTGGTATGTCATTGCTGGTTTCCTCGGGTCTGAAGCCGTTGCCGTTGGCTTCGGGACGCGCGCCGCCTGAGCGACGCGCGTCCCGAAGCCAGCGTCAGCGGGTCTCCTCGCCGGCCACGCGCGCGGACATGACCTCGACGATGCGGCGCCCTTCGGGCAGGCGGCGCCGGCCCTTGTCCTTGGCGTCGTCGTGGTTCTGGGCCCAGAGCGCCATATTGCGGATGCTGCGGGGAGCGGGCTTGCCCTTGCCGGAGGGGGCGGTCTTGACGATGAATTTACGCATGATGGACTCTCCTGAGTTGGGTGGTGTGCTTGGTTGCCTCTGGTTGTCGGGGTGGATCACGCCGCGGCTGCGGCGCTCTCCTGTTTATCGGTCGCAGGGGCGGCCGTTTTCAAGGTCGCGTCGGGCGCCCTGAGGAAATAGGTGACTTCCTTGCCCTTACCCTTGCGGGCTTCGAACGCGTAGCCGAACCTATCGGCGATGCCGGTCAGCTTGGGATTGTTGCCGATCAGCCACTTCCACGGAACGCCGCGCCATTTCGTTGCTTCGCCGAGCTGCTTCGGCGTCGCGCCTTCCGGTCGCATGCACATTTCTGCGATGACCGCCTGCATGCCGACCGGTTTTGATCCGTCGCCGCGCTCGCGTTTCGGGCGCGCGTCGAGCGCGATGCGCTTGCGGTTGGTCTGCGCCTGTCGTTCTTCAGCCGTGAGAACCATGCGCGCCGTGCGCACGAGGGTGGCGGCGATCTCCGGCTTGACCGCCGTGAACTCGCCGCGCGCCGTGGTGACGATGACGAAATCGGTTCCTTCGATCGCCTCGGCGCCGAACAGCTTGCGGCCGACCTCGATCGCCTCGTTGCGGGTCTTCGGGGTTAGTGCGGCGTATTCAGCCACGACCGCCGCCGCGTCCGCCATTTCGATCAGGGACGGCTTGCGCTCCGCGGCGGCCGTCATTTCGGCGTCGTGCGCGGACGGATCTTCGGCCGGCGGCGGGGTGATTGCCTGACGCTTGGACAGGCGCGCGGCCTTGCGGTTCGCGGCGGCCTTCTCGGACGCGCTGAGCGCCGAGTGCTCGGACGAGTCGCGGCAGGCCTGCACGAGCTCCGCCGGCGGTTGGTCGCCGCCGCCGTTGCCCTTGGCGATGATGGCCTGCATCTCGGCGTCGCCGTTGAAATCGTCGGCGGTCAGGTCGCAGGGCTTCGTCTTCTTCTGCTTCGACTTGCTGGCCGGCTTCGTCGACACGTCTTCCGGCGCCGCCGGGAGGATGATCTCGCCGCAACGCTGACGGAGGTAGTCGAGATCGACTTCGGCCGCGTCGATGATGGTCGCGCGGACGAACCATTCGCCAGCGTCCGTCTTGACGGTCTCGAAGGTGATGGCGACGCCGGCCAGCGCGCCGAGGTGCTTCGACATGCTGCCGATGGCGCGGTCGGCGCCGATCTTCTTGGTATAGGTCTTTTCGATCTTCATGGGTTGGTCCCTCGGTTGTGGGCGTTTGCCTGATCGCCCGGAGTGCGGCGCTGCCAGACGCCGCAGACCGGAATATCTTGGGGTATCCGTCTTTGGCGGTTGGAATAGCGTTTCCATTGCGAGGCCTCATTT
>CAZWRK010000102.1:0-15524 GCA_964635875.1 uncultured Aquaspirillum sp. | reverse complement strand
ACATCAGGTCGACGATCAGCTTCAGTTCGTGCAGGCATTCGAAGTAGGCCATTTCAGGAGCGTAGCCGGCTTCAACCAGTGTTTCAAAGCCGGCTTTAACCAATTCCACTGCGCCACCGCACAGAACAGCTTGTTCGCCGAACAAGTCGGTTTCGGTTTCTTCGCGGAAGTTGGTTTCGATCACGCCGCCTTTGGTGCCGCCATTAGCTGCAGCATAAGACAGCGCGATGTCTTTGGCTTTGCCAGAGTTATCTTGGTAAACCGCGATCAAGGTCGGAACGCCGCCGCCTTTAACGTATTCGGAGCGAACGGTGTGACCTGGGCCTTTCGGGGCGATCATGATCACATCCACGTCAGAAGACGGAACGATTTGGTTGTAGTGAATGTTGAAGCCGTGAGCAAAAGCCAGCGCTGCGCCTTTTTTCAGGTTCGGAGCGATGTCTTTGTTGTACACCTCAGGTTGAGACTCATCCGGCAACAAGATCATGACCACGTCAGCTTTTTTGACTGCGTCGCCCACTTCTTTTACTTTGTGGCCAGCAGCTTCAGCTTTTTTCCACGAAGCACCGTCTTTGCGCAGACCTACGATCACATCAACGCCAGACTCTTTCAGGTTTTGTGCGTGTGCATGGCCTTGTGAACCGTAGCCAATGATCGCAACTTTTTTGTCTTTGATGATCGAAAGATCGGCGTCTTTGTCGTAATAAACTTTCATGTAAATTCCTTAAGTGTGTCTATTGAATTGGGAAAAACAATTAAGGGAGCTAGGCCGGAATCAACGAGTGCTTGATGCCGACTCCGCTCCCTTAGATTTAAATTTTTAGAATGCGTTCGCCGCGGCCAATGCCCGATGCGCCTGTTCGAACCGTTTCCAGGATCACTGTTCGGTCGAGGGCTTCAATGAAAGCATTGAGTTTGCTGCTGGTTCCGGTCAGCTCAATGGTGTACGTTTTTTCGGTCACGTCCACAATATTGCCGCGGAAAATATCGGCCATGCGTTTCATCTCTTCGCGGTCTTTGCCTGTGGCGCGGACCTTGATGAGCATCATCTCGCGTTCAATGTGTTCCGATTCGTTCAGATCAATCACCTTAACCACTTCAATCAGCTTGTTAAGCTGTTTGGTGATTTGTTCGATGACATCATCTGAGCCGTGGGTGACGATGGTCATCCGCGACATGGTGGCGTCTTCGGTGGTGGAGACCGTGAGCGAATCAATATTGTAGCCACGAGCGGAGAACAGTCCCACGACACGGGAAAGCGCTCCAGCTTCGTTCTCAATCAGAATGGAAAGGATATGTCGCATAATGGGGTCCAAGCTCAGCACAGATTGCCGTAATCACGGTTTTCGGCGGCCTTATCGCTCACATTTGCCATGTGAGGCGGCAGGTCCATTTCATCGAGTCCTTTGCCATTGCCGACCATTGGGAAGACGTTGACAGTTTGGTCTGTGATGAAATCAAGGAAAACCAGCCGTTCTTTCATGCTGAAGGCTTCTTTCAGCGCCGGTTCCACGTCAGCAGGGCGCTCAATGCGCATCCCAACGTGACCGTAGGCTTCGGCCAACTTCACAAAATCGGGCAGGGCATCCATATAGGATTCCGAGTAACGGTTGCCGTAGAAGAACTCTTGCCATTGGCGAACCATACCCAGATAGCGGTTATTCAAGTTCACAATTTTGACCGGAACGTGATACTGCTTACAGGTCGAAAGTTCTTGAATATTCATCTGGATCGAGGCTTCGCCGGTGACGCAGGCGACCGTTGCATCTGGGTTTGCAAGTTGTGCACCCATAGCAGCCGGAAGGCCAAAGCCCATCGTACCCAAACCACCTGAGTTCAGCCATTGGCGTGGGCGGTCGAATTTGTAGTACTGCGCGGCAAACATTTGATGTTGACCAACGTCGGAAGACACGATCGCTTGGCCGCCGGTGACTTCGAAGAGTTTTTCGACGACAAACTGCGGTTTGATGATTTCGGTGTCTTGCACGTACAGCAGTGAATTCGGTTTACGCCATTCTTCAATGCGTTCCCACCATGTTGCGAGCGCATTTTGGTCGATCTTGGCGGGGGTTTGACGCAATAGCGCCAACATTTCGCTCAAGACGTCTTTGACATTGCCCACAATCGGGATGTCAACTTTGACGCGTTTTGCAATCGAGGAGGGGTCGATGTCGATGTGGATAATTTTCTTGGGTGTGGCCAAGAATTTTTCTGGCACCGAAATGACGCGGTCGTCGAAGCGTGCGCCAATTGCAATCAAAACATCACAGTTTTGCATGGCCATATTGGCTTCGTACGTACCATGCATCCCGAGCATGCCAACAAACTGGCGGTCGGTCGCGGGGTACGCGCCAAGACCCATCAGTGTATTGGTGCAAGGAAGATTCAGGCTTCTGACCAGTTCACGGACTTCTTCGGTCGCATTGGCGAGAATTGCGCCGCCGCCGACATAAACGAAAGGCCGCTGGGCTTCCATCAGCAGGTTGACCGCTTTTTTGATTTGGCCGGGGTGGCCGCGTCCAACCGGTTGATAGGAGCGAATATTGACGGTTTCAGGGTAATGAAACTCGGATTTTGCTTGCGTGACATCTTTTGGAATATCAATCACCACCGGGCCCGGTCGGCCGGTCTGGGCGATATAAAACGCTTTTTTGATGGTTGCAGCAAGTTCAGAAATATCGCGCACAAGGAAGTTGTGCTTCACGCAGGGGCGCGTAATTCCGACCATATCGACTTCTTGGAAGGCATCTAGGCCAATAGCGGGTGTCGCTACTTGGCCAGAAATCACCACCATCGGAATCGAATCAAGGTGCGCGGTGGCAATGCCGGTAATGGCATTGGTGGCACCGGGGCCTGATGTAACGAGGGCTACACCAACCTTTTGGCTGGAACGTGAGTAGCCATCTGCTGCGTGTACGGCGGCCTGTTCGTGGCGAACCAGTACGTGTTTGAATGCATCCTGCTTGAAGATCGCGTCATAAATTTCGAGCACAGCACCGCCCGGATAACCGAACACGAACTCGACACCTTCTTCCTGCAGGCAGCGCACGAGGATTTCCGCGCCTGAGATTTGCATGCTTGCCTCTTGATTGGAATTCATAATTTCGTCCTCTGAGAGCGACGAAGGTAGCCTATATGGCAAAAATAGGTCAAGGGATTTTGTGCATTTGCACACAAGATCATGTCTGCCCGATCCGAGGGGTTGCGCAGGTACAATCTATCCTTTTTGCTTGCGGGCGATATTTACGATGTCTTCTCTCGATGTTTTAACCCCGCCCAGCATGGGGCGACAGTTGGGTAGTGTGCTCTATGAGCTATTGATTGTAGTTGTGGTTTTGCTGGTTGCGGCGGCCTGCTTTCAGCCGGTTTTTATCTGGTTTGGTGAGGGTACGGCGACTCATATCGGTTTGCGGCTGTGGTTACTGGGAGTGCTGTATGGCTATTTTTCGTGGTGTTGGTGTCGGGGTGGGCAAACTTTAGCCATGAAAACATGGGGGATTCGTCTGGTGCAGTCAAATGGACAGGCGATGAATCATTACGCGGCAGCGCGACGCTTTGTAATTGCGGCTTGCTTGATGCTTGGAATGCCCGCCGTGGCGTATTTGGCATGGTCAAAAACAGTGCCGATGGGGCAGGCTGTTTTATTTGCAGGATTCTGGTTGTTATTGCCGTACCTTTGGGGATTTTACGAAAAAGACCGCTGTTTCTTACATGATCGCTTGGCCGGAACACGATTGGTGCGCGTGTCGCGTTAATTTGAGCGAGTGTATTGCCACTGTGTTTGCCAGCGTTGAATGACTTCGCGGCTATAAGGGCTGTCGGAGGCTTTGCTGCCGTTGTAGCGGTTGAGCGCGCGGGCGAGGTCGCCTTGGCTTTGGTCAAGATAGTGTCGAAAGATCGTGCAGCCAAAGCGTAGATTGGTTTGAAGGTCAAACAAGCTATGTTGCTGTCCGCCAAGTAGTGTTTTCCAGAAAGGCATCACCTGCATGATGCCTTGCGCCCCCGCTTCTGAAATAGCGTATGGCCGAAAATGGCTTTCGGTATGGATGATGGCGAGGACTAGTTGCGGGTCAAGCCCTGCGCGGCTGGCTTCATAGTGCACAGTGGTGAGTAGCCTGGTTCGTAGCCAAGGATCACTGACCCATGGGCTGATCCGTGCGGACATTTCTGTTAGCCAGTGTGTGCCATCGGTTGGCTGGGAAAACATGAGGCGTGGTGGGCTGGTATTGACAATGGCGCGGTGCATGCTGGTGGCGACGCGTGCGGCCAATCTCTCTTCTTGCTGGCTGCCCGCCAATACCGGTAACGAGCACGCCCCCAATAAGCCCAGTAGCAAGGCATATTGAGGGCGCTTCAACATGGCGTGGGTTACATGCCGAGTTTGCGTTGTACGAAGGTTGCAGCTTCTGTGACAGGTACCAAGGTGGCCTCAGTATCTTGGCGCGCTTGGTATTCGACCATCATGCCTTCTTTTAGGCCGCGATCGCCAATCACGATCCGATGTGGAATGCCGATCAACTCACAATCCGCTAGCAGTACACCTGGGCGCTCGTCTCGATCATCCAGCAGCACATCAATGCCCAGTCCGCGCAGTTGGGAGTAGATCATGTTTGCACAGGTATTAACGGCTTCGCTGCGACGGTAGCCCATCGGCACAATCGCCACAGTGAAGGGGGCCATGGCATCGGTGAAAATAATGCCGCGCTCGTCAAAGCTTTGTTCAATGGCGGCAGCGACAATGCGACTGATGCCAATGCCGTAGCAACCCATTTCCATGACTTGATTGCGGCCTTCTTTGTTTAAGAAAGTGCAGTTCATGGCTTCGGAGTATTTGGTGCGCAACTGGAACACATGGCCGACTTCAATGCCGCGGCACAATTCCAAGGTGCCTTGACCGCAAGGTGAACGGTCGCCTGCCACCACATTGCGCAAGTCCATGACTTCGGGTTCGGCACAATCGCGGCCAAAATTCACGCCAGTTAGGTGGTGATCGTTTTCGTTGGCACCGACAATCATGTCGGCCATCACGGCCACAGAACGATCGGCAATGATGCGGCCTTTGAATCCTACTGGCCCCAAAGAGCCAGGCTTCGCGCCAAAAGAGTCTTCGATCAAAGCGGGGCTGGCAAATGTCAGTGGTGTTTTCACGCCTTCAATTTTTTCAGCTTTGACTTCGTTCAACTCGTGATCGCCACGCAACAACAGCAAAATGGCTTCGTCGTTTTCGCCTTCGACCACAATCGCTTTGACGGTTTGGGCAATGTCGACTTTTAAAAATTCAACCAATTCAGCGATGGTTTTGACGTTTGGTGTCAACACTTTGGCCATTTCAGCCGAGGCCGCCGGTCTTTCTTCGACAGGCGCAAACGCTTCGGCTAATTCGATATTGGCGGCGTATTCGGAGTCGGGGCAGTACGCAATCACGTCCTCGCCCGAGTCTGCCAGCACTTGAAACTCATGTGAGCCCGTGCCACCAATCGAGCCGGTATCCGCCGCAACTGGACGGAATTTCAGACCCAAACGGGTGAAAATGCGGCAGTAAGCGTCGTACATGATCTGATAGGTGTATTTCAACGAATCAAAATCGGTGTGGAAAGAGTAAGCGTCTTTCATGATGAATTCGCGCGAACGCATGACACCAAAGCGGGGGCGCACTTCGTCACGGAATTTAGTTTGAACTTGGTAGAAGTTCACCGGTAGTTGCTTATAGCTACGGACTTCGCGGCGTACGATGTCGGTGATAACTTCTTCGTGCGTGGGGCCAACACAAAATTCGCGGTCGTGGCGATCGTTAACTCGCAATAATTCTTTGCCGTAAAACTCCCAGCGGCCAGATTCTTGCCACAGTTCGGCAGGTTGAACGGCTGGCATCAGCAATTCAATCGCACCCGCTCTATTCATTTCGTCACGCACAATCGCTTCAACCTTTTTCAAGGTGCGATAGCCCATGGGCATCCAGCTGTAGAGACCGGAAGCGAGTCGGCGGATCAGCCCGGCGCGCAACATGAGTTTGTGACTGGGAAGCTCTGCCTCAGAGGGCGCTTCTTTGAGGGTGGAGATAAAAAAATTCGATGCGAGCATGGTGTGTCGATTCCCGTAAAAATCGTCTAAATGGCTGAGATTGTAACGCGGCACTTGGCCTAAGGACAAAAGGCGACAAGGCGGCTGCGTTTTGTCTGTGTAAAAAAACCCGCCGATGGGCGGGTTTGAATAAATGAATTAGTTGCTGAAGCGGGCGGCGAGCGCTTGTAATTTGTCTTGGCTTGCGGCGGGCTTTTCAGGTTTGCTTGGTTTAGCGACGCGTTTGGGTGCGGGCTTGCGTTTGGGGCGATTGTCTGTTTTTTCAGGGATGGTGTAATTGCGGGTTTCGCATTCTTTGCGTGCAATTTCTTGTTCGGTCGCGGTGACTTCGCCAGATTTTTCGCCGTTGAGCGCATAACGTGCGCCTCCGCGGGCGAGCGCGACAATGTAGCGTGGGCGTTTGCAGTGGCTGCCTAAAACACGGCGGACGAGCGCGGCATCGAATTCGCTGAGCGCGGCAATGGCTTCTTCATGAATACCAATTGCAAGCGGGCGGAATAGGCGAATCGCAGGGAGTTCGTAGAGTTTTGCGCGGATGAGTTCTTGTTGTTGATTCTTGCTGGGGGTTTCTGCTGTGACGGGCAGTCCATCCTCGGCAGGGCAAGCGTCACTGGCAGTGTCCAGCTCGGGTGTTCCGGTGTTTTCAGTCATGGAAGGCGTTCCTTGTCTAGTAATGTTCTGTTCCGGTGCAACAGCTGAAACAGTAGACCGGGTGCCAATACTGAATTTCCGTGTTGCCCATGCCGGGTGGTGTTGCTGCGATTCAGGTAACAAAAAACCCGCATAGCGTTGTGCCGTGCGGGTTTTTGGTCGGCGATGAATCGCCTCAAGCTGATGGTGCCCAGGGTCGGACTCGAACCGACACGCCTTGCAGCGGGGGATTTTGAGTCCCCTGCGTCTACCTATTTCGCCACCTGGGCAGCTAGAGACGAAATCATAGTTCGTCTTCGTGGTCTCGTCAAGCGCTAAATGCTATTTTTTCTTAAAAATCGTTTTCTTCGTCTCGTTGGCGGCTTTTCTTCATTTCTAAGCCCAGTTCGTAAAGATGTTTACGATTCTCTCCTGTGAGATCCGCAATCACCCCCGCGGCCTGTTTGACGGGAAGATGTTCGACAAGCGTCTCTAATGCCCGAAGAACTTGTGCCGAAACACTGTTGTCCGTGTCTATTGGTGCTTGGTCGATCAATAACACGCATTCGCCACGTTGTTGGTTACTATCTGATTGTACCCATGCGAGGATTTCAGCCGCTGTGCCTCTTTTGAGCGTTTCAAATGTTTTGGTCAATTCGCGAGCGAGCACAACATAACGATCAGGCCCCAGTTCGGCAACTAAGTCCGCCAGAGATTCCGCAATTCGATGTGGTGCTTCAAACAGTGTGACTGCATAATCGACCGTTTTCCAGCCTGCATAAATTTTGCGGCGTGCCGTCGTTTTCGGTGGTAAGAAACCGTAAAACAACACCGCGTTGGCGTGCAAGCCTGCGCCTGAAACAGCGGTTGTAAATGAAGATGCACCCGGAATTGGGCAGATAGGCAGTCCTGCTGCATGGACGGCTTCCACTAAGCGTGCACCAGGGTCTGAAATTGCGGGTGTGCCTGCATCCGAAATTTGTGCGACCATCTTGCCTTCACGCAGCCAGCCGAGGACACGTTCCACTTGGCTGCGTTCGTTATGTTCTCGCAAACTGATCATTTCGCGGCGAGGCAAACCATACAATTGCAGAAGATGGGCGCTGACTCGTGTATCTTCTGCGCAAATGACATCCGCTGTACTGAGTACGGCGAGAGCTCGGGCCGTTATGTCGGTCAAATTCCCAATCGGGGTTGGAACTACATATAATGTGCCGCGTCGCAATGACGCCCGGGCGTCTTCAACGAGTTGAAAGAGCGGGGTATGCAAAGACTGGCTCCAATATGCTTGGGGTTAATAGGCCTGACAGCGAGCAATGCACTCATTGCTTCGCCGCCGGTCGCCGACTATATCATTAAACAGAATGGTGCGTCGGTGGTTCCCCTAAGCACGCTGACGCGTAGTCGTCCAGCAACACCTCCGGTGTCTACACCGAGTTCGGCGATTCCGCCTGTTGTGCGTCCCGTGGTGAAAGAGGCGCCTGTTGTCGCCAAGCCAAGCGTGGTTGAACCAACTGCGCCGGTGCGTCCTACCGTCGCGCCGGTCGCGATTCCCGCGTCTCCGAAAAAAGAAGAGCCGGTGCGATCTGTACAAGTTGCCCCTGTTGAAAAGCCGGTGGTGACATCGCCGCCTGTCGTGCTTGCCACTAAGCCTGATCCTGCGCCTGCGGTCGCGGTGAGTAAACCCGAGCCTGCTCCGGTTGTTGTGCCTAAAAAACCTGATCCCGCGCCCGTTACAATCGCGAAGAAGTCTGAGCCTGTACCAGAAAACGTGCCTGCCTTGGCTGGTGCGGCGAAGGTCCCTCCGTCCACAGAAGTGGCGGTTCCGCAAGGCTTATCTGCTGCGGAAATTTTGGCAGGCGTTGTGGCCCCGATCAAAAAAGCAATTGCTAACGTAATGCCAACGCCAGCTGCTGAGCCTGTTCCTGCGGCTAAACCTGTTGAAGCTCCACTTGCTGCTGAAACGCGCAAAACGATTGAGGCTGCGGCGGCCGTGGCGGCTGCATTTGAAGCAAGTGCAGCTAAATCGGTTCAAACGACCGCATCCGCAGCACCAAAGCCCGACAATGCGGCTCTGCCGCTTGCCGAAAAGGGGGCTGATGCTAAATCCACCGAATCTCTTGTTAAAGCATCTTCCTCTGCATCAGCTCCGAGCGCTGTAGAGCTTGTCAAAACAGCCACTGAGCCGACCAAACAGCCCGCGTCGCAGGTTAAGACCGCCGCTTCTTCTGGCGAAGCGACTGCTAAACCCTATGAAAATGACCTGCAGTGGCAACAAAAAGAAGCGCCTAAAGAAACCACACCCGCTAAAGAAGAGCCTGTTAAAGCTACAGTCACGCCACCTGCGGTGTTAAACCGAATCGCTGTACTTTTGCCAACACGTTCTGCGGTACTTGGTGATGCCGCTAAAGTCGTTCGTGCGGGCGTTGAGGCCGCGGCTAAAGTGGATGGTGGGCCTGAGATTTTTGTAGTTGATAGCGGTGATACTGACGTGCCTGCGCGTTACCGCGAGGCGCTGGCGGCTGGTGCAAAAGTGATTATCGGGCCGTTGGCCCGCCCACAAATTGCCGCTATTTCGAACCTTGCCAAAGTTCCTACGTTGGCGCTCAACACGCTAGAAGGCGCTCACGCTAATGTGTATTCATTGAATCTCTCTGTTGAGGGGGAGGCGAAAGCGTTGGCGCGCCGTGTGTACGGTGATGGATTGCGTCGACCCGTCATCGTGGCGGGAAGTGGGAGCTTTGATAAGCGCATTGCGCAGTCGTTTGCGGCGGAATGGCAAGCTTTGGGCGGTAAAAATTTACGGCGCCTTGCCCCGAGCGCTTTAACCAATATTGCAGAATCTGATGTGGCTATTTTGGCGGTAGAGTCCACGGTAGCCAAGCCGCTTCTAGCATCGCTATCGGGTCGCCCCATCTATGCAACTTCGCAATTGCACGAGCGCACCGGCACGCGTCTTGCGGGCGTGACCTTGATGGATATGCCGTGGTTGGCCTCGTCCGGCGATAAGCTCGTTGCACGCTACCCGCGTCCTGCACACAGCCAGACGATTTCGAGTGACCGCCTGTATGCCTTGGGGATTGATGCATGGCGGCTCGCAACGCGTTTGGCGGCAGACCCGACGGCAACTTCGTTGCATCTTGATGGTGTGACCGGCGGCCTGACGTTATCCAAAACACGGGAATTTGACCGTGTTTTATCGGTTGTGCGCTGAGATGACTGTGAGCGCGCGCACACAACGTGGGCAGCGGGCAGAGTTGCAAGCGGTCGCTTACTTGGAAGCTCAAGGCTTGTATTGTGTCGCGCGGAATTGGCGTTGCCCACTGGGTGAGCTGGACATTGTGATGCGCGACGGAGAAGTGGTGGTGTTTGTTGAGGTGCGCGCTCGAGCAACGCGTCGTTTTGGTGGCGCTGCAGAAAGCATTACGCCCACCAAGCAGCGGCGGCTAGAACGTGCGGCCGCATGGTATTTGCAGGGGCTTGATGGCGTTCCGCCGTGCCGTTTTGATGCGGTGTTGTTGGAGGGTGATGAGGCCCCCATCTGGCTTAAAAATATTTTTGGCTGAATTGTCAGTCGAACACTTGGATAATTGAAATGGAATTGATCGATCGCATTAACGCGCATTTTTTAGACAGTATTGCGGCTAAGCAGCAAGCGATGAATGTGCTTTCTCCTCATATCGCCTTGGCGGCAGAGCAAATGGTGGCCTGCCTAATGAATGAGGGGAAAATTCTCGCATGTGGCAATGGCGGATCGGCCGCGGATGCCCAGCACTTTGCTGCAGAAATGGTCGGGCGTTTTGAGAAAGAGCGCCCCGGTTTGGCCGCTTTATCGCTGGCAACCGACACTTCCGCGATTACTGCCATCGGTAACGATTATGACTATGACATGATTTTTTCCAAGCAAGTGCGGGCGCTTGGTCAAACCGGTGATATTTTGCTGGCCATTTCCACCAGTGGAAACTCGGCTAATGTCATCGAGGCCATCAATGCTGCGCATGAGCGGCAAATGACGGTAATTGCGTTGATTGGCCGAGATGGTGGGCGGATTGCAGAGATGTTGTCTTCTGACGATGTAGCGTTATGTGTACCAGTAGAGCGAACGGCGCGTATTCAAGAGGTGCATATTTTGTTGATCCATGCGCTTTGCGATGCGATTGACTTTATGTTGCTAGGAGGGGATTAAATCATGAAAAAATGGCCGATGTGGCTATTGCTGGCGGCATTTTTACCGACCCTGCAGGGGTGCTTGCCTTTAGTGGCGGGCGGCGTGGCGGGCGGTGTGTTGGTGGGGGCGGATCGTCGCACGACGGGTGTTTATGTTGATGACGAGACGATTGAGCTCAAGCTGACCCAGCAACTTCAGAGTGAGCTGTCTGACGCGCATATCAATGTGACCAGTTTTAATCGCGTTGTTTTGATTAGTGGCGAGGTCCGCGATCAGGCTGCGCGTTCAAAGGTTGACTTGCTGGCAAGGGCGATTCCGAATGTTCGGCGCGTCTTTAATCAGACGGTCGTGGATGTGACTTCTACGATTGGTAATCGTCTGAATGATGCCAGCCTAACTTCTAAAGTCAAAGCGCGCATGGTGCACGCCAATCTCTTTTCGCCTAATCACATTAAAGTGATTAGTGAACGTGGCGAGGTGTTTTTGATGGGGCTGGTCACGCCGGAGGAAGGTGGTGCTGCGGCTCGCATTGCGAGCGAAACCAGTGGTGTGCTCAAGGTCCATGCTTTGTTTGAGTATATCGACCCCAAAATGTCGCAGTCTGCGCCGGTGGCGCCCGTCTCGAACAACAATTAGTAGCAGTAAGGTATTTGAGATCAGCCTAAAAGCGGCGTGCAAAGAAAGCACGCCGCTTTTTTGATTTTTGAATATCTGCGTTGCGTTTTTAAGAGCGCTGCGGCTGCTCACTGTAGCGCCAGTCACTGAGGCATAGATTTGGCAACAAAAAGGCTTCGCCAGCCACGAAGCGATGCCAGTCTAAGTCTGCGCAGAGAACTTTAAGTTCTGCGCCACTCATCACGGTTTGCGAAAGCGTGATGCAAGGGGTTGGGCGTGTGAGCGAAAGATAAGGGCGGCTGTATTGTAAAGTCCCAGGGCTGGCAATGGCTTGCTGGAAATATGTTCGTCTAGACCAAATGGCGCCTTGTGTATCAGAAAGCGGGGAGAAGCGCTGATTGCTGGTATGGAGCGTGTTGTGTAACTGCAACCCGCGTCCTTCTAAGTTTCCACCATGTTGGCGCCCTTTTTCATCGAGCAAGTAACAGCGCAATACACCTGGTTGTTCTAATAAATACTTGGCGGCTTCTGTGAGGGGTTCACCTGCAGAAATTTGTTGAATCGCTGCTTCAAAAAATGTTTGGCCTGAGCGATAAGCATGGCTTACGGCATTATTTTGGTCTGCTTGGCGTTGTGCATAGTCTGTCCACAGCAGATCAAGGCGCGGTGTAATTTCTGCATCGCTTGGCCACACAGCGGCTGGACGAGCGAACCAAAATCCCTGTACAAAATCACACTCTGATTCGAGTGCGGCAAGCCCTTCTTCTTCTGTTTCGACGCCTTCGGTGAGAACTAATGCACCCATTTCGTGCATCAATGCGACAAGTTTGGGCAGCATCGCGCGGGCGCGGCTTTGTGTTGCGGCATCATGCACCAAACTGCGATCTAATTTGACGATATCGGGTGCAAGCCGCCACAGTCGATCAACGTTGGAATGTCCTGCACCAAAGTCATCTACTGCAATTAAGCAGCCTAAAGCACGAAATGCTGAGACGGTTTCACCCAGTCGGCCGATATCGTGGTAAGCATCCTCAAGCACTTCCAGAACGATTTGTTCCGCGGGGATGCCGGCTTGCGCCAGTTCTTGTCCAAATCGGGCGGCGCAGTCTGGATGGTCTAAAAAGCCAGTGGTTGCTGCATTAATGAATAACCAAATGTCTTGACGTTGTGTCCGTGCAAATTGTGCGAGATGGAGTTGCCGCGCAATGGTGTCAAGCCGAGCAGGGTCTTTGGTTTGATCAAATAGTTGGCGCGGGGGAATGGGCTGCCCTTCAGCGGTTTGCGCGCGCAATAGTCCTTCGACACCGATGGTGCGTCGATGGGCGAGGCTATAAATCGGTTGAAAATGCGAGTGATAATGTAGTTGCTCAAGTGGCGGTAGCTCAGGAGGGCAATCCCTTGGCGATAAAATCATGATTCTGTCCTGAAATCGGTATGTCTCGCACGCTTAGTGGTAAGGCGTGCTCTGCGTCAAGCGGTGTCTAAAATGGCTGTTGCTGCCGGTTTAGGGACTCTGTGAGATCTCTCAATACGTTCTTAGAATCTAATTCACGCAAGAAATGTACCTACTGTCATGAATGATGCATAAATCATGATCTAGATCATTTATTGCGGAGGCGAAGCGTGAAAAAAATAGCGCCGTTACCGGCGCTATTTTTTTCTGCAGAAACGGTGAGGCCGTTATTCTTGTTGAATGCCTGCAACTAACCATTTTTGGTCAGTTTCTGCTGATTTGACGTAGTGCCAAATTTCGCTAAACGCAGTCAGCGGGGCGTTAACGGACTCGCTGACCATGCCATGGAAGCGCACGCTTGCAACGTAACCTTGGTTTTCACTCACTGCTTCAAGAAAATCGCAGTTTAAGGTCGGGAAGTCCGCGGTTTCTTGGTTGCTTGCAATGTCAGCCTTAATTTCTGCGAACAGAGCAGGTGTCATGTATTTAGCAATTTCACCAATATTGGCCGGATTGTTCATGCTTTGAACATGCATAAACGTGGCTTTTGCTTGGCGTAAGAAGTGCGGAACCTCGGTACCGTCTGGTAGACGGCCTTCGTTATGGCTCACGGATGGTGTTGCAAAAGAACCGGCCGCCGGTGAAGAAAACAAGCTCGATCCCGCACCATGCTGGTTTGCTGCTGCGGCTGGTTGTGGGAACGGCGAAGCACCTCGTTGCATCGCTTCGCCATAAGCGCTGCGGGTGGCGGGTTTTTTGCGCGACATCAGCATGTAAGCGCCGCCGGCCAAAAGCAGTAGTAACGCAATGCCGCCCCATGGTAAGCCACCACTAGAGGGAGCTTCTGCAGGTGCGGGGGCTGCTGCCGCAGCAGGGGCCGGTGTTGGTGTCGGTGTTGTTGTGGGCGGAACGGCCGTGGTCGACGCGGTTGCTGTCTGCGCCTGTGTGGGTGTCGTTGCAGCGGGCTTAGGATCATCGCTCATCGCTTGGCCGAGCATATAGCCAGCGGCTGCACCTGCTACGCCTGCTGCAACCGCTGTGCCAATTCCTGGGCCTGAGCGTGCGTTGGCTTGGGATGGTAGGCCGCTGCCAGCGGGCATGGCCGGCGCTGGACGCGCTGCCGGTGCTGGCGCACGATACGCAGGACTGCTGCTAGCGGGTGCGCTACTGATGCTGCGCTGCATTCCACTAGAACGGCCTTTTCCAACCCGCCCCGCTTCGGCAAAAGGTGCCGCTAACAGCGCAACGGTCATGAGGGATAAAACCAATTTTGAGGCTTGCATTCGCATAAATAGAGTCTCCAGTGCGGCAATAAAGTCATGAGCAACCTTCTAGATGGAGGGTATACGCTGCTCTTCAAGCAGGACATGCGCAAGTATCTTGATGCGGTTGATCTGCGAATGCAAAGCCATAGGTCATGCACGTGGAATTAAAACAAGATTAGCGTGCGAAAAAATGCCGGTTATAGCGTTGGCTTAGACGGCTTAGCGGCATCAGCATGAAAAAATCCGCGCAGTTAAAATCAGGGTCCCATGCCGGTTCACCGCAGACCATGGCACCTGCTCGCAAATAGCCCTTAATAAGGGGCGGCGTTGCAGCGTCAGAGGGGCTAATTGCAGAAACTTCGCCAAGGGGAAGGGCTAGATGCGGAAATACGCGCCATTCTGCAGGCGCTAAATATTCGCCTTCTAATTTTCGATAAAGGCTGGTGGCGAGGTGCCCGCCATCGGCCAATGATACGCTTGCGCATCCTGCGAGATACTCTGCGCCTTGTTGTTGCATGTAGTCTGCGAGTCCAGCCCACAGCAGGGTAATCACTGCCCCGCTGCGAAAATCGGGGTGGACGCATGATCGTCCAATTTCAATCAAATTGTCTCGGATATGTGCCAAGCGGGAGAGATCAAACTCTTGTTCGGAATAGAGTTGTTTGGCGAGATGCGCTTTGCTCGGCGGGAGCATGCGATAAGTGCCGACCACCATCCCGCTATTTTGATCGGTCACAATCAGATGGTCGCAGAGCGCGTCAAATTCATCGCTGTCGATGCGGTCGGCGGCGCTGTCGAGTTGTGCGCCCATTTCTTCGGCAAACACGGCATAGCGTAATTTTTGAGCGCGGTAGATGTCGTGCTCGCTCGTTGCGAGGGACACAGTGAGTTGAGGTTTACGATTTCGGCTGACAAGTTGTTCTTGCAACATCTCGATTCTCTCCCTGATGAGGTCTCTCATTGCAGTGCATTCAAACGGTGGCTAGGCCACTTACGATCATTTTTGATGTACGCATTCGTTGCGAGACTCACATTAGGGTCGCTTGGTGACAGGGCGGTGACGGCAAAATGAAGCTCTTATGTCGTTGATCATCGGGCTTTTTTGCCATGTACTTATTCCGTGACTTGCCTTATCACAGCTCGGCTTTTCCCGTAAAATCGCCGCTTCAATCGTTTATTTTTGGGATGTTTGACTATGCTCTATCCGACTGAATTTGACGTTATCGTCATCGGCGGCGGCCATGCCGGAACCGAGGCGGCGTTAGCGGCAGCCCGGATGGGACGGCGCACTTTGCTGTTGACGCATAACATC
>CAZWRK010000101.1:0-15614 GCA_964635875.1 uncultured Aquaspirillum sp. | reverse complement strand
CGCCGTCAGCCCGCTGCGACGGATTTGCGCATGGTTTATACCGTCATCAAGACCATTACTGACTTGGAACGGATTGGCGATGAAGCGCAAAAAATTGCGCGCATGGGCAAAACCATTCTGCAATCTGAGCGGATGCAAATCCCCCGTTTTCGTGAAGTGCATAAAATGGCCGAAGTGGCGCTGGTCATGTTGCGCCGCGCTTTAGATTCGTTTGCACGCATGGATGACAGTGCCGCGCTGGATGTTGCACGTCAGGATGTCTTTCTAGATGAGGATTTCAGCGCGAACCTTCGCCAGCTGATTACCTTTATGATGGAAGATCCACGCACGATTTCTACGTCGATTGATACGCTGTTTATTCTCAAAGCGATTGAACGAATTGGGGATCACGCGAAAAACATTTCCGAATATGTCGTCTATCTGGTCAAAGGTAAAAATATCCGCCATACCTCCATCGAGGATATGGAACGGGCAGGACTTTGATTCGTAGACCATGATTAACCCCACGAAGCAACGCTCTGCTTCGGGTGTCAGCTGAAAAAATGGTTGAGATTCCACGCTCAGCCATTTTTTCAGCGTAAAACTTGTGTAAGGGGACAGGGTGAGCCAGTCGCCATTTGAAACCATCGCCGCAGTTGATCTCGGCTCCAACAGCTTTCGTCTGCAAATTGTTCGTGTGGTTGACGATCAATTTTATACCCTCGATTCGCTCAAAGACACGGTGCGACTCGGAGGCGGCCTAACCGCAGATAATCACCTCGACCAAGAAACCCAAGACCGTGCGCTTGCGTGTTTAGCGCGTTTTGGGGAACGTTTGCGGGGGTTTAGCCCCGATGCCGTGCGTGTGGTCGGTACCAACACTTTACGCGTCTCAAAAAATGCTGATGCCTTTATTGCCCAAGCCGAAGCGTTATTGGGTTTTCCGATTGAAATCATCGCCGGTCGAGAAGAAGCGCGCTTGATTTACATGGGCGCGGCACATAGCTTGCCGGTCAGTCGTGATAAACGTTTGGTGATTGATATTGGCGGCGGTTCGACCGAGTTTATTATTGGTGCCGGCCTGCGTCCTTTGGTGACGGAGTCACTGAACTTGGGGTGCGTCACATATAGTTATCGTTACTTCCCCGGTGGAAAAGTGACGAAAGCCGCCTTCCGCGATGCGGAGCTCGCTGCCCGCAATGAAATTCAGCGCATTGCCTACGAATATGATCCCGCGTCTTGGGTTCAAGCGATTGGCACTTCGGGCACTGCCCGTGCCTTGCGCGACATCGTTGATCAAAACTTCTCTGAAAGCTATATCACGCTCGAAGGTATGGAGCGCATTCGTGCGGAAATGATTGCTACAGGGGATGCGCGGGCTGTGTCACTCAAGGGGTTGCGTGCAGAGCGTGCACCGGTGTTGCCGGGTGGTCTGGCGATTATGATGGCGGTGTTCCAAGAGCTGAAAATCGAGCGCATGCAAGTGACCGATGGCGCGCTGCGCGAGGGGGTACTGTACGACCTTTTAGGCCGTAACCATCTGCACGACCTCCGTGATGCGACGGTGAAACAATTTAAACGTCGCTATCACATTGATTCCGCGCAGGCTGAGCGCGTGGCTGGACTGGCGAGCATATTCTTAAACCGCATGACCCAATGTCCGCCAGAAAGCGAGCTGGCGCGGCGTGTGAATTGGGCGGCAAAATTGCACGAAATTGGTCTGTCGATCTCACATTCGGCCTATCACAAGCATTCTGCCTACATTGTTGAATATGCCGACATGCCCGGTTTTTCCCGTCGCGAGCAAAAAGCATTGGCTTTGCTGGTCTTAGCGCATAAAGGCTCTCTGACCAAGCTCTTGTCGTGGATTTCTGATCCAAACTTGTGGCAACCCATTTTGGCGCTGCGTTTGGCGGTGATTTTTGCGCGCAGCCGCAATCCGGTCACGCTGCCAGAAGGCTGGCTGCTAGAAAGCAATGGCAAACGCTTTACTCTCACGCTAGACCGTACATGGCTAGAGCAAAACCCGATGACGGCAACCGCCTTAAAGCAAGAAGCAGTATTGTGGAAAGCAATTAGCATTCCGCTCTCAATTGAGAAAATAGGTCAAGCCGAAATGGTATGATCTGTGTCGTAACCACTGATACAAAAGCCGAAAAATGCTGACATTTTCGGCTTTTTTTTTGAGATTTTGCTTGAAATAAGGGATGTGCTGATGAGTTTAGAAAAAGTGTTTTTTGGTTTTTTTATTGTCTTGGCCGCCACGCTGAATTTTGGATTTTTTGTCGGCACCATAGACAACCCTGAGCATCACGATATTTACGAGCTCTTTGGGGCGATTGTGATTAGCTTGATTGCGACCGTGTTGAAATTTGGCGATCGAACGCAAATTGGCGCGATTCACTTATCAACCAGCCTAGTTGCGGATTTGCAATTGATTGCCGCTGCATTTGTGTGGGGTTATGCCGCGCATGTCGCACCAGATGGCATGACGCCTTCGTTGATGTCGAAAATTGTTTCGCTCAGTGGTGGCGCTTTGTTTGCGAACGTGGTGTCTGTGGTGATTCTGATTGCAGAAACGATTATGCAGCGCCGCTAAATCCCTCTTTTGACCGTATGTTATGAATCCAGATGCTTACCACAGTACGTTTTTCCTGATCCTGCGCCGCCTCCGCACCCCACTGATTACGCTGATTTTAATCTACGCAGTGTCGGTTTTAGGGATGTCTTTAATGCCCGGTGTGGATGAAAACGGGCAGCCTGTACGCATGAGTTTTTTCCATGCGTTTTACTTCATTAGCTATACCGCCACTACGATTGGCTTTGGCGAAATTCCCTACGCGTTTTCTGAGGCGCAGCGCTTATGGGCGCTGGTGTGTATTTACCTGTCTGTGATTGGCTGGGCGTACACCATTGGTTCATTATTCACGCTGCTGCAAGATCAAAACTTCTTGCGCGCTATCCGAACCCAGCGTTTTGCCAGCGCAGTACGTCGCTTACACGAGCCGTTTTATGTGGTGTGTGGCTATGGTGAAACAGGACGATTAGTGTGCCAAGCCCTTGATCGTCTGGGGTATCGCGCGGTTGTTATTGAGGGCGATGAAACCCGCGCGGCACGTTTAGAGCTGGATCATTATCGCACCGATGTTTTGGCGTTGACTGCCGATGCCAGCCAGCCTGGCGTGCTGCGTTTAGCCGGTTTGCAGCACGGCCTATGTCGTGGCGTCTTGGCGCTGACCAATGATGATGCAGCGAACTTGTCGATCGCGATTAGTGTGCGTTTATTAGCCCCGCATCTCACAGCATTATGTCGTGCGGAAAGCCACGAAACTGCGGCCAATATGGCCTCGTTTGGTACGCGCCATATCATCAATCCCTTTGAGCGCTTTTCGGAATATCTTGGCTTGGCCTTGCACGCGCCAGATGCCTATCACCTGCTTAGTTGGTTAACGGGCTTGCCGGGCGCAACCGTTTCTCATCATCGTGACCCACCGCGAGGTAAATGGATTTTGTGCGGTTACGGGCGCTTTGGGCGCTTTATGGTCAATGCCTTAGATCGCGAAGCGCAAACCGTCACCGTGATTGATAAGCTCAGCTCAGCGACCTTCAATGATGCGCATACATGGGTGCAAGGCGATGGCACCGGCAGCGAAGCGCTTTTAGCGGCAGGCATTGAATCGGCGACCGGCATTGTCGCCGTGACGAGTCACGATGTTGATAATCTATCGATTGCGGTGACGGCGCGTGCCTTGAACCCTAATCTTTTTGTAGTACTACGTCAGAATGAATACGCCAATCGGGTGTTGTTTGATGCGTTTGATTCGGATGTGACCGTTGTACCTAGCGAGATCGTCGCCCACGAATGCCAAGCGATTTTAACCACGCCGCTGCTGGAGCCTTTTTTAAACTATGTCAAACAGGCTGATCCGCAGTGGGCGAGCCAAACCTTGCAAAGCTTTATTGAGCAATTTGATTGGACCGTGCCGGATATTTGGAGTGTGAAAATTCATCCCCAAGAAACGCCCGCTCTGTGTGCGCTACTCGCAAAAGGCCATGCTGTAGTGCGGTTACGAGATGTTTTCCGCAATCCGTATTCGCGAGAAGAGTCCCTCGAAATCAAGGCGTTATACGTTAAGCATGCACAGGGTGAAGAGCATGTTTTACCGTCAATGGATGTCCCGTTGGCCTTGGGGGATGAATGGCTATGTGTGGCGCGGCCGGGAGTGCGTTCGCGTTTGGCGCTGACACTTAGCCACGAGCATACCTTGAGCTATGTCCTGACTGGGCAAGACTTGCCGGGCGGAAAATTGTGGGAATGGCTCGCGCGTTGGCGGGAGCATGGATGATAAAGCCCGCCCGAGAGGCCTGCCCCTGCGTTAGAATCGCGCTTTATTTCGCAATGGCTTCGTCATGTCTTTCTGGTTCAAAAACCTCACACTGTTTCGCTTGTCTGAGCACGCGCTACCCGATTTCGCGACATTAGATGCGGCTTTATCGCGGCGGCCGTTTCACCCTTGCAGCGGGCTTGATTGGTTTGCGCAAGGCTGGTCAACGCCCGCTCCGCATTGTCCCGATATCATGGTGTTTCCGCAAAAAACGCAAGCCCTCATCAGCCTGCGGCGCGAAGATAAAGTCCTGCCAGCCAGCGTGATTCGAGAATTGACTGACGAAAAAGTCGCCGAAGTTGAATCGACCGAACACCGTACGCTGGGCCGCAAAGAGAAGCTCGAACTCAAAGCGCGCATCACCGATGATCTGTTACCCAAGGCTTTTGTGCGGCGTAGCCATATTCGGGCCTTATTAGCACCGACGGCGGGTTGGTTGGTCGTGGATAGCAGTCAGGCGGCGCGGGCAGAAGAGCTGCTTTCAAGCCTGCGCGAGGCGGTACCGCCCTTACCGGCGCGTTTGGTGCATACCGCGCTATCCCCAGAAACCGCGATGACGCAATGGTTGCTCGACGAACCGCCCGCCGGTTTTGCTTTGGATGCGGATTGTGAATTGAAATCCCCCGAAGCCGATGGCGCGGTAGTGCGCTGCGTGCGCCAAGATTTAAGCGCAGATGAAATCCGTCGCCATTTAGAGAGCGGCAAGCGCGCCACGCGTTTGGGCCTGATTTGGCAAGATCGCATTCGTTTTGTGTTAACCGATACCTTGCAAATTAAGCGCCTGCAGTTTTTGGATATTTTGCAAGAAGAAGCCTCTCAGGCGGGCGACGATATGCCCTCGCTCTTTGAAGCGAGTTTGCACATCATGGGTCACGAAATTGTCGCTTTATGCGATGCCTTAATGCTGGCCTTAGGCGGAGAAATCACACTTGACGGCTCGGCCGCCGAGATTTCCGAAGCCTAACGCTGGGCTTTTTCTCTCACCGCATGTCGGCGCGTAGCGAGTGCCGCCGCCGACATCGCCTATCGGGTTAATGTCCCGCTTTCGAGAGTTTTTTCGATATGAGCGAACCTTGTTTTCACTGTGGCTTACCTGTTCTTCCTGATGCAGATTTTCCGATTCGTTACCGCAATCGCCCTGAGCGCACCTGCTGCGCGGGCTGTCAGGCGGTGGCTAAAACCATTATTGAGAGCGGCTTAGGCGACTACTACGAACACCGCACCGAGGGCGTCGCACCGGTCGAGGCCTTGCCGCTGGAACTGCTGGAGCAAATCCGCCTTTATGATGCGCCGGAGGTGCAAGCGAGCTTTGTACACATCGAAAGCGAGCATGTCCGCGAAGCCGCGTTGATCCTTGAAGGCATCACCTGCGCCGCCTGTGTCTGGCTCAATGAACAGCATATCAAGCAGTTGGCGGGGGTGATTTCCGTCGATATTCATTACACCAGCCACCGCGCCCGCGTGCGCTGGGATAACTCGGTGATTCAACTCAGTGCGATTTTGGAAGCGATTTGCGCGATTGGATACCGCGCCCATCCCTACGATGCCGAGCGCCAAGAAAAACTTGCCCAAAAAGAACGCAAAACCGCATTAACCCGTTTATGGGTGGCGGGGTTGTCGATGATGCAAGTGATGATGTACGCGGTGCCGGTGTACTTGGCGAACGATGGCGAAATCGACCGTCAGTCGTTGTGGTTGCTGCACTGGGCGAGCTTTTTGCTGACATTGCCGGTGGTGCTGTATTCGGCGCTGCCGTTTTACCGCGCGACATGGCGCGATTTGAAACTCGGTCGCGTCGGCATGGATACGCCGGTCAGTATTGGTATTTTGACCGCGTTTATTGCCAGTAGTTACGCCTTAATCAACCAAATTGAACATGGCATTTATTTTGACTCGGTGTCGATGTTCGTGTTTTTGCTGCTCGGGGGGCGCTATCTCGAGTCGCTGGCGCGGCGTAAAGCGGGCGCGGCCGCAGAAGGCCTGATTAAGCTGATTCCGGCCTTTATTCAGCGCTTGCCCGACTGGCCGCACGCGAGCACCCCGAAAGTGGTGACGGTGGCCAGTTTGATTGTGGGCGATGTGATTTTGGTCAAACCGGGCGAAACCTTGCCCGCCGATGCGCGCGTGGTGGCGGGTCATAGTGCGGTGAATGAATCGCTTTTGACCGGCGAAAGTCGGCCTGTTGAAAAAACTATTGGCGATCAGGTGATTGCGGGGGCGGTCAATACGAGCAGCCCGCTGACGGTACAAGTCGAGCGGACCGGCACCGATACCCGTCTGGCGGGGATTGTGCGCTTGTTAGATCGTGCTCTGTCGGAAAAGCCGCGCTTGGCCGAAATCGCCGATCGTTTTGCCGCATGGTTTGTTTCGGGGTTGCTGGTGGCGGCGGTGATGACATTGATCGCATGGCAATGGATCGATAGTGACCGAGCGTTGTGGGTGATGGTCGCGGTGTTGGTCATTTCGTGCCCATGCGCCCTGTCTTTGGCGACACCGGCGGCGCTGACCGCGGCGAGTGGGCGTTTAGCGGGGTTGGGGGTGCTGATCGCGCGTGGTCATGCGCTGGAAAGCCTCGCCAAAATCACCGACGTGGTGTTCGACAAAACCGGCACCCTAACGCATGGCGATATGCGCGTTTTGGGGCAGCATTATTTTGCCGCCGCTGAGCCGGTTAAAGCGGCCATTCGCACTTTGGAGCAAGGCTCTGAACATCCTCTCGCCAAGGCCCTATTAGCCGAGCTGGGCGCCGGCGCGCAGTTGGGATTGCACGATTTACGTAACGTGCCCGGCTGCGGGGTCGAGGCTTTCGATGCCGAGGGACAATGCTGGCGGATTGGTCGACCGGCTTTTGTCGCGGAGCAGGCGGGAGAGTGTCCCGCATTGCCTGCGGATTGGTATGCGAACGCAAGTCGCGTTGGCGTGGCCTGCGACGGTCAATGGCTGGCGATGTATGCCTTGGGCGACAGCGTGCGCGAGGAGAGTGCCGCTCTGGTGCAAGCCTTACATGCGCAAGGCTTACGCACCCACTTACTCAGTGGCGACCGTCAAGCGGCAGTTGCGGCGACCGCGCAGCAGCTCGCGATTCAAGCCCATTGTGGCGATGCCAGCCCCGAGCAAAAACTGGACTACGTCAGCCAATTGCAAGCCGAAGGGCGCTGTATTTTGATGGTCGGCGATGGCATTAATGATGCGCCGGTGCTGGCGCGGGCGAATGTTTCGTTGGCCATGGGTTCGGGAACGGATGTGGCACGCTTGTCGGCGGATATGGTGTTGGTCAATGAGCAGCTGTTGCAGATTCCGGCAGCGATTCGGATGGGGCAGCGGACGTTGACCATCATTCACCAGAATTTATGGTGGGCTGCGGGATACAATTTGCTGGCGTTGCCGCTGGCGATGAGCGGTCATGTTACGCCGTGGCTCGCGAGTTTGGGGATGGCTTTGAGTTCATTGCTGGTGGTGAGCAATGCCTTGCGACTGACGAAATGAGGTAAAAATGGAAAGCTTATATTTGTTGATTCCGGTCAGTATTTTGTTGGCCTTTGTGATTGGTGGGCTGTTTTGGTGGGCGACGCGCTCGGGGCAGTTTGACGATCTGGAAGGGCCGGGGCATCAGGTCTTGATGGATGATGACGCGCCTCAAGAAACGAAAAAGCGCCCGTGACCCGCCCACTTGATGAGATGGCTATGCCGGTACATTCCTTTGGTTTTTTTGGTTCCCGTCGATTCTTTCCGCTGTTTGTCACCCAGTTTTGCGGGGCGCTGAATGACAATTTGCTGAAAACCTCGTTTATGGTGTTGGTGAGTTTTGCGGGCCTGTCGTTTGCGGGCTTGCCGCCGGAGCAAATTGTGAATTTGGCGGCGGGGGTGTTTATTCTGCCGTTTTTCTTGTTTTCGGCCACGGCGGGGCGGGTCGCCGAAAAGTACGATAAGGCACGCGTGGCGCAGATCGTGAAGTGGGCGGAAATCGTCATTATGCTGCTCGCGGCGTGGGGCTTTTATACCCACCATGTTGGGGCGTTAATCGCGGCTTTGTTTTTAATGGGAACGCACTCGACGTTTTTTGGGCCGATTAAATATGCGGTGCTGCCGCAGTATTTGAACGAGCGGGAGTTGGTCGGTGGCAATGGCCTGATTGAAATGGGCACTTTTCTGTCGATTTTAATCGGGCAAATTGGCGGGAGCTTGCTGGTGCAAACCGGATCGCATGCGACGGTCGGTTGGTTGATTGCGGTGGCGGTGGTGGGGTTAATCGCTAGCCACTGTTTACCCGCCGCCCCAGCAAAATGCCCTGACTTGCCGATTCATTGGAATTTGATTCGCGAAAATCGGGCGCTGCTGAAAGCGGCAAAGGCGATTCCGGATGTGCGTGCTGCGATTATGGGTATTTCGTGGTTTTGGCTGCTAGGTGCGGTGTATTTGACGCAGTTGCCGACATTTACGCGCTTGCATTTGGGCGGCGATGCTAATGTCTATACGCTGATTTTGGGCTTGTTTTCGGTTGGGATTGCCTTGGGTTCGGTGCTGTGCGCGCGGCTTTCTGCGGGGCAGTTGCGCTTGGGGCTGGTCTTGGTTGGCGGGGCTGGAATGACGATTTTTGGCGTGGATACGTATTTGAGCGCGCCAGATTTGCATCATGGGCCGTTGTTGTCGTTGTCGGATTTTTTGCAGTCGCCGCAACATTGGCGGGCGATGGTCGATTTGGCGGGTTTGGGTTTGGCTGGGGGCTTTTTTACGGTGCCGCTGTATACGTGGCTGCAAGTGTCTAGCCCTGAAGCGTTTCGGTCGCAGGCGATTGCTGCAAATAATATTGTGAACGGCTGG
The DNA here is from genome assembly GCA_964635875.1 of uncultured Aquaspirillum sp. Classification (GTDB taxonomy): domain Bacteria; phylum Pseudomonadota; class Gammaproteobacteria; order Burkholderiales; family Aquaspirillaceae; genus CAZWRK01. Next base: position 6,429 of record CAZWRK010000101.1, on the reverse strand, counting down.
TATATGGTGCTCGCGGCGGCAGCGAGTGCGCTGATTCTGGCGTGGACGGGCAGTATTGCGGTGCTGTTGTTGCTGACGGCGGTCGCGAATGTCATCGCGATGTGGCGCTTGGTTCGGCTTGCGCCGCAGATTTGGACGCATCGTTGGGGCGATGCGTCTTAGGCGGGGATTCAGATCGAAGAGCGGCGAATCGGCCGCTCTTTTTTTATGCGCGGTGCGCTTGGGTGACGTAATCCACTTCTTCTTTCGAGCCGAGGAACACCGCGACGCGCTGATGTAGGTGTTCAGGCTGGATATCGAGAATGGGTTGATGGCCGTTGGTGGCGGCGCCACCGGCTTGCTCGACCAGCCATGCCATCGGATTGCCTTCGTACATCAGGCGCAGCTTGCCCGGTTTGCTCGGATCGCGGGCATCTTTCGGGTACATAAATACACCGCCACGATTCAGGATGCGATGCACTTCGGCCACCATCGAAGCGACCCAGCGCATATTGAAATCTTTGCCGCGCGCGCCGGTTTTACCCTCGAGCAACTCGGCAACGTACTGTTGAACCGGTGCTTCCCAGTGGCGTTGGTTCGACATATTGATCGCAAATTCTTTGGTGCTTTCGGGAATGCGCATATCGGGATGCGTCAGTAGGAAAGTGCCGGTTTTACGGTCGAGGGTAAAGCCACAAACGCCGCGTCCAAGGGTGAGCACGAGCATGGTTTGTGGGCCGTAGAGGGCATAGCCTGCGGCAATTTGTTGGCGACCGGCTTGCAAGAAGTCGTTGACGTTGTTTTGTGCGGCAGCGGGCTTTTTGAGGATCGAGAAAATGGTGCCGACGGAGATATTCACGTCGATATTGGACGAGCCGTCTAGCGGATCAAATAGCAATAAGTAGTCGCCGTGCGGGTAGCCTTCGGGAATCGGGTGAACGTCATCCATTTCTTCGGAAGCCATGCCTGCGAGCGTACCGGTCCATTCGTTTGCCTGTAGCAGCATGTCGTTGGCGATGACATCGAGTTTTTTCTGGTCTTCGCCTTGGACGTTGCCCGTGCCTGCTTCGCCGAGGATGCCTGCGAGTGCGCCTTGATTAACCGCATCGCTAATCGCGACGCAAGTGCGGGCGACGTTATCGAGGAGGCGATTCAATTCGGCGGGAAGGTGCCCGGCCAGTTCGAGTTCGGTGAGATAGCGATTTAGGGAGATCATGGTGTCCTCAATGCGGCACATAAAACAAAAACTGCCGGATTTCTCCGACAGTGCAATGTGCGAAATTATAGAGCCTGTTCGCAGCGCGATCGACGCTTTTTTAAGAGCGGCGAATCGGACGACTAGAAGATGTCATGGTCAATAGTGCGCCGAACACCGCCTTCGACGCGATTCCGGCCTGAAGCTTTGGCGCGATAGAGTGCTGTATCGGCGGAGAGGAACAGATTGGTGATGTCTTCGGCGTGCTCGGGGAAAATGGCATAGCCAATGGAAATGGTCACGGATGGGAGCGACTGTGATCCATGGTGAAGCTGAAGGTTCTCAATCGCCATGCGTAGCGCTTCGGCGCGCTCTCGGATGCGCGGTTCATTCAGCTCAGGCATGACGACGGCGAATTCTTCGCCGCCATAACGGCAGACAATGTCGCTGGTGCGGACGGCACGTGCGAGGGTTTGGGCGACTTCGCGTAGAACGACATCTCCTGCGTCGTGGCCAAATTCATCGTTGAAGCGCTTGAAGTGGTCGACATCCAGCATCATCACACCGATCGGCATGGCACGGCGTTGGGCTCGGGCGAGTTCTTTGGAGAGGAATTCTTCGAGATAACGGCGGTTAAATGCACCGGTTAATGGGTCGCGAATAGACTGTTGGCGGAGATTGTCGCGCAGCTGCAAATTAGAAATAGAGAGCGAAATTTGCTCGGCAACGGCCTCAGCAAAGTTGATGCCGAGCTCGGAGTAGGTGTTTTCATCATGGAAGCTGGAAAGGTGCAGCAGACCAATGATTTTGCCTTGTGTGCTCAGCGGCAGGCAGATCGATGGGGTGTGATCGGCGTGGTTGTGTGAGCAGCGTAGAGCGCTAGGCTCGGTGGTGGTGACGTAGGTGTGCCCGCGCCGAATTGCCCAGCAGTCTTCTGGCATGATGGTTTGCGGGATATTGCTGTTGCCCCAGTGCGCACTGAGTTCAAAAAGGCTGTTTTTGGTGAGTGCAAGGTGAATGGTGCCGTTTTTGGCATCAAAAAGATCGGGCAGGAAACGCGAGAGCACTTTACTGGCTTCGTCGATGGTATCGCAGGACTGAAGGTAGCGGCTCATCTCGAGTAAACCGGAGACTTTACGATTGGATCGGTCGGTCATGGCGAGCGAGTTGGTCAGCTCGGTGTTACGCGTTTGCATGACCTGACGGATTTCGCGCTGTGCCTGAACGGTTCGACGCATCATCAAAAAGACGATGGCGAGCAAAAAGAAGTTTACGGCCAACGAGAAGACAAATGTGAGTCGTGCCACGTGGCTGGCATGCTCGAAATGGCTTTGGTGCTCGAAGAGCTGGCGACTTTCTTCTTCGCGTATGGCGGTACTGAGCAAAAGAATTTTTTGAATGAGCAGGTTGCTTTCAACTTCGGCTTGTTGAATTTGGCTGAGCGTCAGGTTTTTGACGCTCTTTAGTTGCGCGAGATCCATGACTTGGAACTTTTTTTCAATCAGTAGATTGATTTGCTCAAGTCGGTTTTTTTGCGCGAGGTTGCCCGCGAGTTGGGGTTTGAGGCGCGCAAGGGCCTTTTCAATGCGCGCGACATGTTGTTGATAGGTGCTGAGTTTGTCTCCGCTGCGGGCGAGCAGATAAGAACGAAGCATGTTGTTGGCGTAAAAAAGGTCGATGTGAAGCGCTTCGAGCTGGGTTTGGGTATCAACGATGTTTCTGATGGGGGTTTGTGCTTCATTCACTTTGTCAATGTTGTCGTAAGACACCATAGCATTCATGCTGATCACGGAGATCATTGACACGAGTAATAAGATAAATTTGCTTGGGATCTGGAATGTCATTGGCAAAAAATAAAGCAATATGGGTGCGTGGAGTTAAATGGTGCGGTGTCGTTTTTGGGGGCGGCTAGGTGTGGTGTGCGTGCAATTACCGACCCGGCCACGGCATGACTGGAACGGTTGAAATGCTGTTGGCGGGGGCACCTTCGATCAATTTTTTGCTTAAGGCAAGATAAACCAATGTGTGGTTTTTTGCATCCCACATTCGAACGACTTTGGTTTCTTTGAAGAGGATGGAGGTGCTTTCGCTAAACACGGTTTCTTGTTGTGCTAATTTCGCAGGGAGTTGGATCGGCCCTGTTTGGCGGCAGGCCAGCGAGAATTGTGATGGATCTTCTGCGAGTCCAATCGCGCCAGAAACGCCCCCTTTGCGAGCTTGGCTAACATGGCAGGTGATGCCTTCGACTTTGGGGTCGTGGAAGGTTTCGACGCAGACTTTGTGATTGGCACCGAGTAGCTTCCATGCGGTGGTGACGCAGCCGAGTTCTTCTGCCGCAGCGGGGAGTGCAGAGGTCAAGAGTAAGAGGGCAAGTGTCTGGCGTGTTTTGGTTTTCATGGTGGGTGTCTCTCTGATGTTGCTTGTCACGAAAGTGAATTCTCTTGATGTTAAATGATTTGTTTGTTGCAGCGCACATTTTGTATAGAGCGAAATATACATCGCCTAGACATAAAAGAGAGGTTTACGAATAAACCAAGCACTTGCTAGAATGTCTCAACTGATCGGGAAATGGCCCGAAAATCAGACACCGAACCCATTAGGAGACGCCACCATGAAAACCCCGGGTCAACGCTTCAGAGAAGCTGTCGCAGCAGAAAAACCGTTACAAGTTATTGGCGCCGTCAATGCCTACGCCGCACGTTTAGCAGAGCATTCTGGCTTCAAAGCACTTTACCTTTCTGGCGGCGGCGTTGCAGCTTGCTCCTGCGGTATTCCGGATCTTGGCATCACCACTCTCGAAGACGTCCTTATTGATGTCCGTCGCATTACCGAAGCCACCGACCTGCCCTTGCTGGTCGATATCGATACCGGCTGGGGTGGTGCATTCAACATTGCCCGCGCAGTGCGTTCGCTCGAAAAAGCCGGTGCGGGTGCCGTGCACATCGAAGATCAAGTTCAACAAAAACGCTGCGGCCATCGCCCGAACAAAGCGATTGTGAGCCAAGAAGAAATGGTTGATCGCGTCAAAGCGGCAACCGATGCCCGTCGTGATGACAGCTTTGTCATTATGGCTCGGACGGATGCCCTTGCGGTTGAAGGTCTCGAATCCGCGATCGAACGCGCGAAAGCCTGCGTCGAAGCCGGTGCCGACATGATCTTCCCCGAAGCCATTACCAGCCTCGAAATGTACAAACAATTCTCCGACGCGGTGGGCGTTCCGGTCTTGGCGAACATCACCGAATTTGGTGCAACACCGCTTTACACCACCCAAGAACTCGGTGAAAACGGCGTCTCTCTCGTGCTGTATCCGCTCTCGGCTTTCCGCGCAATGAGCAAAGCCGCTTTGGCCGTGTACGAAAGCATTCGCCAAAACGGTACCCAAAAAGACGTGGTCGATCTGATGCAAACCCGCATGGATCTTTACGATCACCTTGGCTACCACGCTTACGAACAGAAGCTCGATTCTCTGTTCGCTGAAGGCAAAAACAAATAATTATTCGGCAAGAAGACGGCCGCTGCATGCGGCCGGAAACCGTTCACAAAGGAGACGCACCCATGACTGAAACTACTCAAGCTCAGGCCCCGAAAGCGAAAAAATCCGTTGCATTGTCAGGCGTTGCTGCTGGCAATACTGAATTGTGTACCGTTGGTCGTACCGGTAATGATCTGCACTACCGTGGCTATGACATTCTCGACGTTGCGACCACTTGCGAATTTGAAGAAATTGCCTATCTGCTGGTGCACGGCAAATTGCCGAACCAAGCCGAATTGACTGGCTACAAGAAAAAGCTCAAATCCCTGCGTGGCTTGCCGGTTGCACTGAAAACTGCACTGGAAGCCCTGCCTGCCGCTAGCCACCCGATGGATGTGATGCGCACCGCCGTGTCCGTTTTAGGTTGTGTTTTGCCAGAAAAAGACGACCACAACACCCCGGGCGCGCGTGATATTGCCGACCGCCTGATTGCTTCTTTGGGTTCGGCCCTGCTGTACTGGTATCACTTCAGCACCAACGGCAAACGCATCGACGTTGAAACCGACGATGACTCTGTTGGCGGCCACTTCCTGCACTTGCTGCATGGTGAAAAACCGTCCGAGCAGTGGGTGAATGCAATGCACACCTCGCTGATTCTGTACGCAGAGCACGAATTCAATGCTTCGACCTTTACCGGTCGTGTCATCGCCGGTACAGGCTCCGACATGTACAGCGCCATTACCGGTGCGATCGGCGCGTTGCGTGGCCCGAAACATGGCGGTGCCAACGAAGTGGCATTCGAAGTTCAAAAGCGCTACGAATCGCCTGACGAAGCCGAAGCCGACATCAAAGCGCGCGTTGAGCGTAAAGAAGTGGTGATTGGCTTTGGTCATCCGGTGTACACCATTTCCGATCCGCGTAACAAAGTCATCAAAGAAGTGGCGCGCGACTTGTCTAGCACCGCGGGCGACATGAAAATGTTCGACATCGCCGAGCGACTCGAAACCGTGATGTGGGACGTGAAAAAAATGTTCCCGAACCTGGACTGGTTCAGCGCGGTGTCTTACCACATGATGGGCGTACCGACCGCGATGTTCACCCCGCTGTTCGTGATTGCACGGACCACCGGCTGGGCAGCACACGTGATCGAACAACGTATTGATGGCAAGATTATTCGTCCGAGCGCGAATTACACGGGTCCAGAAGATCTGAAGTTCGTTCCGATCGAACAACGCTAATCAAGACCAAGAGAACGTGAACGTCACACCCTGACCGACACGTTCTCTTGACTTTGTTGACCCTCTTTCGTCTTCCTAGGCCAATGAATACTACATACCGTAAATCCCTGCCGGGTACCGCGCTGGACTACTTCGACACCCGTGAAGCTGTTGAAGCCATTCAACCCGGCGCTTATGACAAGCTGCCGTACACTTCCCGCATCTTGGCGGAACAACTGGTTCGTCGCTGTGATCCGGCGATGCTGACCGACTCGCTCAAGCAGCTGATTGAGCGCAGACGCGATCTCGACTTCCCGTGGTATCCGGCGCGTGTGGTGTGTCATGACATTCTTGGCCAAACCGCATTGGTGGACTTGGCTGGTTTGCGCGATGCGATTGCCGACCAAGGCGGCGACCCATCTCAAGTCAATCCGGTTGTTCCGACTCAATTGATCGTCGACCACTCTCTGGCTGTCGAATGTGGGGGCTTTGATCCCGAGGCGTTTGAAAAAAACCGCGCCATCGAAGACCGTCGCAACGAAGACCGTTTTCACTTCATCAACTGG
>CAZWRK010000100.1:7273-15734 GCA_964635875.1 uncultured Aquaspirillum sp. | reverse complement strand
ACCGGCGCCGCCGTTGATATGACCGTGCGCTTCTCCAAGGGGTATCTCGCGCAAGTCGCATCGTTTACGGCGTTCACGGACAGCCTCTCCAACAGCGCCAACGCAAAATTCGTCGCTTTTGCCGGCGGTGATCTTGCGGTTGGAACTGCGGCTGGCCTTGACGTGTGGTTGCAGTCCGCTCCTGGCCTGCGCGAGACGGCGAAGGCGCGGCGCACAGCGAACGTGTACGACCAGACTTGGGGCCAGTTCTCCGGCGTGACGACGGATGCGACGCCGACCGTGTTCGCGTCGGTTCCGATCCCCGAGGGCAAGGGGTTCCGGTTCCGTGCGACCGTCGCCGCCGTGCAGTACGGCGGGACCGCGACGGAAAAGGCGACATACGACGTGACCGGCCTCGTCTCGCGCGACCTCGGCGGCAACGTCTCGGTAGTCACGACGACGACGACGGTTTCCGAGGTTACGGCGTCAATGGACGCGATCGCGCAGGCCAACACGACCGCGCAGACGCTCGAACTCACGGCGACCGGCAAGGCCGCCACGCGCATCGAATGGCTCGCCGGTCTCGAACTGTACGACGCCGGCCTCCAGGCCGCCGCGTAAAGGGCTCCAGCATGACGGAAATCGACGACTTTCTCTCGAACGGGATGATCCGCCGTTGGGAATTGATCGACGGGCACGCCCGCTGTCCGCTCGACGCGATCCCGGCGACCGACTCTGACGCGCTCGCCGTCCTACAGCGCAACGCCGCCGTGCGGACGATGATCGGCGCCGTCGAGACTTACGAGGCCGCGCAGCGCATCGTCGCCGCCGGCGAGCCCGACAACGGCCGGCCCCGCCAGATGGCCGACCCGGATGCTGTACGCCCGGAGGATGCGGCCGACGATTGGTCGGCGCCGCTGATCGACAATCCGGACTGGGTGCTCGCGCCGCGCACCGTCGAAACAACGGACAGCGATGGCCAGCCGCAGACCGCGCCAGAACCCCGCTGGCAGGCGTATGACGCGGCGGTCGCTATCGTAGCCGGCGCATCGGAACCGACGCTGGCGCACGCGCGCTGGCGCGCGGGCGAGCCGGTTTCCGGCGACGACGGCCATTCGCTCGCCAACGACGACGACGAGGCCGCCGGCGCGGCATGGGAATCCGACCGCGCCGCCACGCTCGCCGAACTCGACCGGCTCGCCGCGATCCCGCTCGCGGTCGATCCGCGCTTTCCGGTGTTCGATCCGTCGCTGGTCAAGGCCGAGTGCGGCCGGCGCATCTACGCCGTCGCCAGCGATAACGCGCAGAAGAACATGCTGGCGGCGATCTGCGCCGGGCTGATGGCCGACGCCGACAAGACGATCTTCGAAACGGGCGTCGTCTGGATCGCGCAGATGCAGGCGGCGAGCCGCGACCTGATCGCCGCGCGCCACATGACGTTCGCCGACAACGAACACTGGCCGCCGGTTCCGCCCGGCGTCCGCGATCTGGCGCTGCGCTACTGACCGTCAATGGCGTATAGCGGCGTCGGTGGTTGCTCGTTTTCGCGTTCTTCAATCTTCGTGTTATGCGGCAAAGGTTGATGTGACTGCGAGGCGAGCGATGATCGAGCCGATGAAAACCTCCGCTGGTGGCCGGCGGAAAATCCGCAATCGCGAAGGCGAGAAGCTGGTCGCCTACAAGGACTGCGTCGGCATATGGACGATCGGTTGCGGTCATACGGCCGCCGCCGGCGCTCCTGTTCCGGTGGCGGGCATGACGATCACGCCGGCCGAATGCGACGCGATCCTTGCGCGTGACCTGCAAGCTGTCGAGGCTGTGCTGAACAAGGTTCTGACTCGTCAGCCGACCCAGAATCAGTTCGACGCTTTCTCGTCGTTCGTGCTGAACATCGGCGCCGGGGGCTTCAAGAAATCGTCCGTTCTTTCGCGCTTCAATCGCGGCGACGTGGCCGGCGCTGCTGCTGCCTTCATGATGTGGAATAAGGCCGGGGGGCGGGAGGTGTCCGGCTTGACTGCTCGTCGTCGTTCCGAGCGCGATCAGTTCATGACGCTGGACGCTGCCGCAGCGCCGAGCCGTGTCGTCGTGGTTCCGCCTCGAGTCGACCCGGAGGATCCTGTCGTCGATCCTGTCGAAATGCCGGGCAAGGTCGATGCGCCGGAACCGCCGAAATCGATCGCCAGCTCGAAAACGGCGTGGGCTTCGGTTGTGTCCGGCGCCGGCGGCGTCGGTGGTCTCGTGGCGGCTGCGCAGCCGGTGATCGAGACGGCCCAGACCGCCAAGGATGCAGCAAATCAGGCGGCCGGGCTGTTCGGTCTCGACGGTCGCCTTGCGCTGCTGATCGGCGCGGGCATCGTGATCGTCGCCACGTGCGCCTTCATCATCTGGGATCGTCGGCGGAAACTGATCGTCGATGGAGTCTGATCATGTTGTGGTGGCTTGTTTCGCATCTGCCTTTCGTCGGGGCGATCAAGGCCTTCGTGATCGAGTTCTCCTACTTCGTCGCGGCCGCGGCGTTCGGCGCCGCAGCGGTATTCCTGTTGTTCTGGAATCCGCTGCCGTACTTCGACCGCTGGCCGGTCGTGGGAAGGATCTACAGCACCGCGCGCGATACGGTAGTCGTGATCTGTTTCGCGTTGGCGTGTCTGTGTGCCGGTTACGGCCGCGGCTACATGGTGCGCGGCGATGCGGACCGGACCGCCGCCCTGGAGTCGGTGATCCGCGAGAAAGACCGGGAACTGAAGCAGGCTCGAGAGGATGCTCGCGCGTCGGCCGCCATCACTGAAGCGATTTCCGCGCAGACGGAAACGATTCGTCAGAGGCAAGGCGAGTTGCAGGCGAAGATCGATGCGTTCGAATCCGAACGGGCAAATAACGGAGGCTCCGATGCGAAGGCTTGTTCGTCTGGTCGTGGTTCTTTCAGCGAGCGCGGTGCTGGCCTCGTGCGAGAAATACTCCGGCGCGATGTTCGGGGGCCTGCCCGCCCCGCGCGCTGAATTGCCGGCCGCTCCACCTGGCTTCGGTCAGCCGAGCACGAAACCGCTTCCGTCGAAGCGACAGGACCCGGAGGTCTACGCTGCGCGACTGGCGAAGGCTTGCGCTGCTGACGAAGATACGCTCGCTCTCGATCGCAGCTTTTATGAAATGGTCCGCGAAAAATTTAGCGCCAATCCTGCGGCGCGATAGAAAGGTTTCAGATCATGCCGGATACTTCGGAGCGTCTTGCCGCCCTCGAGGTTCGGGTCGGCGATGTAGCAACGGATTCGCGCGATCAGTGGACCGCAATCAATTCCTTGCGGGAGGGTCAGGGAGCCATGCGCGAGGTGCTTGCCGCCATTCGTCAACAGAACGCCGATATCATAACCAAGCTCGACGAGCTGAAGCGAACGAACGCGCTGGAATCGGACGCTTGTCTTCGGCAGGAGAACGCGAACGCCGAGTCGATCAGGGCATTGCAGGCGTCAGTGCAGGCGCTGAAGGAAACCGTCGCGACGATGGCCGGCGCCAGCGCGCTGAGCCGCTGGATGGGTCAGCTTGCACTGCCCGCGGTCGTGTCGATCGGCGTCGCGCTGTTTTCGTATTTCGCGCGCAAGTAGCAGGCTTGACTTCCCGTTCTGTCGTTCACAGAGTCGAATCGTTGGTCGCACCTCGGGCAACGAGCCTGCCGAAGTCTAGGCGCCAATCACTTCCTCAACGGCCGCGGCTTTCACCGCGGCCGTTTTGCGTATCGGCTTGCTGGTTTGAGCCGGCAGTGAGGGACGCAACAGGGTATCCGGTCGGCGTTCATGGCCCCGTCCTTAAGTTGTCGCTGGTCTAGGATGCGTTAAATCGCTCGGTCAGCATATGCCCTACATGGAGAGTTTTGACGCATCCACGGAGCCCCGCAGTGCGCGGTACTGCTCATTGATCCGGGTGCTTGCCGCCAGCAGTTCACGGACCCGGCGGTCGCGGTCTGTGATTTCCTTGCCGGCGATGATGGCGATCCGATAGGCGCCTGCGATGGCCTCCTCGAGGTATTCGACCGCGGCGACCGCCTGTTCTGTGGTGTGCGGATAGCCGCGGTCTTCCTCGCCGCGCAGTTCAGCTTCGGCGTCGATGAATTCGCGCAAGAGCCTGAATTGCGGGATCAGGGTCGTCTCGACTGGCATGTTGAGTGTGCAGCGGAGGAATCGAATCGAGCTGGCCGCTTCGATCATGAGCGCCGCGGCGCCGGGTTCGGTGGTTTCGATTTCGCCTGCGATCTTGGTCAGGCGGTCCTCGATGGTGGTTTCATCAGTCGTCTGCATTTGGCGCGTCCTGTTTGTGTTTCGCCGCCTCGAGCCATTTGCTTCTGGCGAGCGTAATGTCGGCGGCGGATCGATGGACCCGCTTGCCGATCATGGTGAAGGTTTCGACCTGCCGCGCGACGGTGATCGGCTCCGGCCGATAGTCCGTCGCGCGCGCGTCGCGTGTCTTACTCGGCAACTTCATCTGTCGTCGATTCCTCGTCGCCCTGGCTGTCGTCAGTCTCGTCTTCGTCGTCCTCGCCGTCTTCGGCGTAATGGGCGTCGATTGCGATTTCATTGCCGACTTCGGCTTCGAAACGCATTTCCGGCGGGAGCCAGCCTGCCTCCCGCGCGCGTTCCGCCGCCCATGCCGCGCGCTCGGCTTTCTTGCCCTTGGGGATGGCGAGCTGTTCGACGTTCTCGCCGAGCGCCGCCACGCGCGCCGCGTTGATGTCGTCGATCGCTTGCTTCATGCGTTCGAGTGAAGCGGCGCCGAAATAGTCGTCAGCGTCGAAGGTGGCGACCGCAGCCTGCATGAATGCGTCGCGTCCGATGGCTTCGATCAAAGTCTGTGTGTGCGCGCTGCGTTTGGCGGTGTTGTTCATGATGCGCATGTCCAGTGAATCGGCGACGACGTTGCAGACGGCGCTGAGTGTCGGTTCGACTTCGGCGAAGGTCTTGCTGAAGGAAGCGAGGCCGAGATTCTGCCTCGCTCCCAAGCCGTCGCTACGGAGCTTGATCGGTCCGTAAGAGCCGACGCCGGCGACCAGAGCCCTGATCGCTACGTCGCTGTCGTTGCGGATGGCGACTGCGGCCGCTGTCGTCAGTTGTTCCGTGAGTCGGAGCATGAGGGCCGCGCTGATGGTCGGCTTCGCTGTCTGTTGTCCGGTTTCGGTATTGACGATCGGTTGCGACGAGTTCGACTTCTGCGGCGCGAGCATCGCGTATTTGACGACGAACTGCGATCCGTCATGCTTGACGAGACATCCGCTGCCGGCCTTGATCTCCGGTGTGAGCGCTTCGACTGTGAGGCGCCCGATTTCTTGCTCGATCTTGTCGTCGATGCCGTCGAATTCCTGCTGATCTTCCTCCGTCATGTCGTCGGCGTCTTTGGCTTCGAGTTCGTCTTTGCGGGCGCGCAGCGCGACGAGCGTTTCGCTTGTGAGCGTTGAAAGGTTGATCGCATGGACGTACTGCCATGCGTTCGTCACCTGTCGCTCGTTGAGCGCCCACGACCATCCATCGTCCGTGAGTTCCTTGCACTTTGCGCTGAAGGCTTCCTCGACAAGTCGGTCGAGCAACGGCTGATCCGAGATCGCGATTCCGTCGCTGAACAGGTCTTTGCGGATCTGTCCGCCGGCGGCAGCGTATGCTTTCTCGCCGACGATCTTGATGCCGAGAGGCACATCGTAACTGGCGCCGAATGCCGAGCGGATCGCATGCTGGTAGAGGTTGTTCGCTTTCTTCAGGCGCTCGTAGACCTCGATCTGCGCTTCGTGCGAGGCGCCGAGCGTGAATGCCTTGACTTCGCTTTCGCCGATCTTGCGCGCACGCCATTGATCGATGATGGCTGGGGCCACGCTGCCGAGCGCATCGTACTGCTTGACCTGGGTGGTGGTGATGGCGAGCGTGCGCGCTGCTTCCGCCATGCTTCCGCCGGCGGCGAGAATGTCACGGACGGCTTCGTAGACGTCGATATCCTCCATCTTCTCGCGGACGAGGTTTTCGGCGAGCGCCATCTGCCGCTTCTCGGAGTCGGTGGCCGCGCCGTCCGCGACGATGACGACCGGGATGGTCTTGTTCGCCGGCCATACGCCATCGGCAATGAGTTCGCTGCAGGCCTGCAATCGGCCGCGGCCGGCGACGATGCGATAGTCCTTGCCGTCGATCTGTTCCGGCAGGTCGGCGATCGATAGAGCGGTCAGCACGCCTTTCTCGGCGATGGACTTTTTCAGATCGGCGATGAACTTCTTCGATCTGTGGCCCTTGCGCGGATCGTGCTCGATATCGGGCGCGATCGCCGTCACCTTGATGTTCGCCGCTGTGTTGTCCCACACTGGTGCGGTCTTCGGTGTCTTAGCCATTGTGGTTTCCTTTCTGGGTTGTGGAGCTTCGAAGGTAGAGTCGATTAGCGTCTGTGATGGTATCGGACCACGGTGAGCTTTATGCGTCGTTCTCCGGCTTGCCGCGTCGAACGAAAGCCTTCATGCGCGCGATGACCGCAGCGGCAGCGTCAAGCTGGGAGATCGTCGGCTCCGGAAATCTTGGGTCGTAATCGAGTTTCCCGACCATTGTTTCCGGATCGGTCTTGATATCCGCAAGCCAGCCGACAGCGGTCACGAATGCGTTGGCGTCCCTGTATTCCTTATGGATTTTTTCGCGACGCGCCTTCTGCTCCCTCAGCACCTGTTTTTCAGCCTTCGTCAGCGGCGGATACATCTTGCCGTCGTCGGCCGGACGCGCCCGCCGAGCAGCCTTCCGATCGTCGCGGCCGTTGCCTTGTCCGGACGCTTGCCGTGCTTGAGCAGATAGGCCGAATAGGCGTTCGGCCCGATCCGGGCGGCTTCGAGCCGCAGCCTGTCGCGCTGATATGCGGCCTCTTCCAAATCGACCGGAGAGGTATGGTCGTCGGGATCCGTCATTGCTCGTGGTCCCATCCCCACAGCCAGGCGCGACGCTGCTCGCGCGAGTAGATCGTCGGCGAAAAGAGGGGCCGTTTTCATAGCGCGGTGTCCGCTATGTGTTGCTTGCGCTCTTCGTGCGTTGGGAGCCGATATTCCCAGCCGCCGGTGATGCATCGGCTCGCCAGCAAGCCTCTGGCGTATCTGCCGTCAATGAGACGACGTTGCCTGAGATAGAATCGAACGCGCCATTGCGCGCGATAGGCTCGAATGTGCTGTTCGATTGACCGAAATAGGCTCATGACGGCTTCTGCTGGTTCGGTGGCGGATAGAGCTTCGCGAGGTCTTGCAGGCTGAGCCCGATGTGCTGCATGCCGATCTCGACCGCGTGTTCGCCAGTGATACGTGCGCGTTCCTTCGCCGCCGGGTTCTGCGGTGGAAGATATTCGTATTCCTTTGCGGGGTACCATGACCCGTCGTGGCCATGACGGCGCCAGACAAGATGAATCAATTTCGCCTCCTCGGGTGAAATGCAGCGACGGCTTGCCATGCCGTCGCCGCCAGTGCTGGCGCTTCAGCGCCAGATGGTCGCCGCCTCCAGCGAGGCGACATTCAACGATCCTTGTCCGCGGGCAAGCCAGCCGCGGGCGTCAGGTACGACCGGAGAGCTACGCGCTGTCGCGACGTACCACTTCGCATATGCGTTGACAGCGTAGGGCTTGCCGCCGACGTGGCAGGCCGCGAGCTGATCGAACGTCGCGGCTCCCCGGTTCATGCAATCGCGCATGTGCTTGATGCCGACTCTGATCCCGACCACCGGGTTGTTCAGATACCGTGCGGAACCGGGCTCGAGGCGTTCGGCGCTCTTGGGAATCACCTGCAGCACGCCGCAGGCCTTTCCGTGTCGCGTCTTGGGACCGCATACGTTGCGGAACCGGGTTTCGAGGTATGCGATCTTGACTGCAGCGTCCGGGTCGACACCCTGGACCACCGCTTCATCGCGGACCATCTGCGCGATCTGAAGCTGGCTGGTCAGCAGTTTCTTCGCGGTCGCCTTGGCGGCCGTGAATGTGGATGCGACCGGCGCTCGGTCCGTGCAGTTGCCTTCCGGGCATTGGTAGCTGGCGATCGCCGCGAATGTAGAGGTGATGACGGCGCACGCGGCGCCGACGATGATCGACCGAAGGTTTCTGGTCACTGGTTCGTGTCTCCCTGCTGTTGAACCGCCGCGCCCTTGGCGATGGCTGCTTCGACCGTCAGTTGCAATCGGGTCGAATCGATGGCCGGCGCGGTCTGGGTTGTTGCGATCAGGGGCTGGTAGTCGATGCCGGTGGCGTTGGGCAGAACGAGCAGACGCTCGATCATGTCCATGCGCGCCGCGTCGTCGTCGGTGACGATGGTTCTTCCGTAGCATGCCATCGCGCCGAGTACGGCGTTCGCGGCGATCGACCTGAGCCGGTTATCGACTGCGCGCTGCTGATCGCGGGCGGTGATTACGGTCTCCTCGGCGGAAACGCGGCGCGCTGCTTCCACTGCCGAAGGTCGTTCGTTCGTGTCGCTCATTGAATCTGTCCCCTTTTCCAAATGCTCCGGTGG
>CAZWRK010000100.1:0-7173 GCA_964635875.1 uncultured Aquaspirillum sp. | reverse complement strand
GTCGTTCGTTCGTGTCGCTCATTGAATCTGTCCCCTTTTCCAAATGCTCCGGTGGAACGATGAACAAGGCTGCTGCTGTGTAGGAGTCGATCATATTGCTACCTCGGGTTTCGTGGCGTCGGAGGTGCCAATCCCCGGCGCCGTGATTTGCAGGCGATCCTAGTCGATCCGGTCGCTTTCCTCAAACGGGGTCGGCTCGCCTGCTTTGCGCCATTGATCTACGGCGTCGCTGAGTCTGCTGAATCGTTTGCCGTCGAACATGAAAAACGAGTCGGTAGTCGTGAATTCCTCGCGGCTCGGCGAGCACGAGAAACACCAATGCCGCGTGATGCCTGTTCGTTTCCATGCGAACCAGCCTTCAGGCGCCAGAATGTCGTGCACCTGCCGACCGCCGATTGAACTGTCTGCGAATAGGCGGACCTGCTCCATCCAGAGTTCCTCGCCGAGGAATCGACGGTAGAGGCTGTGAGCGTGTTGCTTGTAATCGCCGATTCGGTCCTTCAGGTCGTAGGTCGCAATCCAGTAGCGAAGCTTGACGCGCTGCCAGACGGACGGCCGCTCGATGAAAAGCGGAAGGTCGATACGCTCGTCGTCTAAAGCCATGTGATCGGTCTCCATCGTATGAGCGATCCGAGGAAATCGAAGGCGTCGCCTTTGCCGTGTTCCTCGAACCAAAATGCAGCCATGTCGTCTTCGTCGAGGAATCCGTCCTCGCGCGCCAATCGTTTGATCTGGCCTGCTCTGAGAACGGTTGCTTCGATGCGTGCAGTGACGAGTCCAAAATACGGATGCAGGTTCAGAAAGATCGGGAGCGTCGCAACGCACGTCTCGTCTTTGACCTTGCGACACTGGCGCGTTCGCATCCCGGTGTAGAGCTGCAAGGCTTCGCCGGCGCGCGCGTGGCGACGCTTGCCGTTGGCGCGAATCGTACCGAGTTTCGTGCCGTCGAGGATCGGTTGTGCGAATCGTGCCTTGAAGCTGTAGGCGACCATCACTGCGTCCTCGGAATCGGATACTCTTTGACGTCGAGGTCCGGCGGTAGAGGCGTCTTGCCGACGTTCTGCTTTCCGAAAAAGGCGACGCCTGCGGCGCGGCACTGCGCGAGGATGTCGCGCGCGTTGTCGAGAAATCCGTTGTCACGCGGGCGCGGACCGCTCTCGCCGCCGACGATGATCCAGTCGATTTTGCTCCCGCTGCGCAGGATGTGCGAGGAAATAGAGCTCACGCCGGGAATGTAGAAGCTACCGTCGAGCGCGTTCTTGCTCACGGCATTGCCGTCGATCGTGCAGGCTATGCCCTTGAAATTGATCGGCCCGAGCAACGGCTCGGCGCTCACCCATCTGACCGCCGCAGGTGTTGCGAGAATGTGCGGAATCCGTTCGTTGGCTTCCTGTTGGCGTTCGACTGAGGTTCCCATCCAGACGTTCGGCAAAGGCTTGCCGAGCCTGTTCGCGGCCGCGCTGCGCTCGCCGATGGTCTTGTCCGCGCCGAGTCGCATGATGTGGGCGAATTGCCGGCCGGGCGCTGTCGCCTGCGTAAAGTATGATCGCGCTCGTTCTGGCCGTTTGGTCGTGATCTGAAATGTGTGCTGCTGGCACAGGTTCATGACTGCGCAGACCTTGTCGATCGTTTCGTCGTCGACGCTCTCGTGAAAGAGATCGCCATGCGCGCAGACGAAAATGCGGCGCGGCTTTGTCCACTGCATCGGTTGGCGGAGCCATGGCTCCCAGACCCGCACTTCGCCGGTCCAAACGTGCCGCCCGTTGACGAGGTGTGTCAGGCCGGCGCGCGAAGGGTGATGCTTGAGGCGCGTGCCTGCGAGGTCCATCGCATAGCAATCACGACACCCTGGCGAAAGGACGGTGCAGCCGTTGATGTAATTCCATGTCGCCTCCGACCATTCGATTCTGGTCTTGCTGGCCATTCATTCGCTCCTGTCAGGTTCGTTAAGTACCGTTCCGGGTGGATTGTATCGCTGCTGCTCTCTTGCTGCATTCTCCGCCTGCCGGCGCTGGTGCTTGGCCAGTGCGTCGCATGCGATATTGATGCGGTGCGTTCCTTTGATGTTTTCGGCGCGCTCCTGATGCCCTTTGACGTGCCGCAGTTCGATAACTATGCGTCTGGCGATGACGACCTGCGCGATCGCGCGCATGACTTCGCCTAATGCGCCTTGCCTTGCTCTGTTGCTGCGCCTTCCGGGCGCCGGTATCGGAACGCCTCCGTCCTTGGCGTCGTTGACGATTGCGCCAGGCACGGTCGTTCTGATTGCAGCGAGTGTTACCTATGTTGTCGTTCTGGATCATGAGAACGCCGACGCCTTCGAGCAAGCCTTCACGCGCTGCCAGAATGATCGTGTTCACGATGGACATGGCTTCTGCGACGGAACTGCTCTGAGGCGCCGTCTTCAGAACGCCGGAAAAGAACTTGCCGGCTGGCATCTTGTCGGTCTTGATCCATCCGGCCCAACCGGCAAGTTTGCTTCTCGGGTTCAGCGAGGCGTCTGCGATGATCGTCGCTCTCGCCGTTTCTTTTTCTTCGATTGCGGCATTCGCTTTGCTTGCTAGTTCGCGAGCGGTGATGGCCTTCCGCCAACCTTTCGGCGGTGGCCACGGGACGCCCCATGCTTGCATGGTTTCCCGTGTCCATCCGCCTCGAGGTGTCGCGGCGGCGGCGATCTCCGCTTCTGTAACGTCGTCGCGCATCTTCACCCGCCGAGGCTATCGGGTTCTTCGTCGATGTAGTCGTGCTCGTCGATGATGGCGCTGCCTGCATCGTGCGTGATCGCCGGCGGGATCTTCGCGCCAATGCGTTTCATGACGGCTTCCTCGGTGGTCTGGCGAATGGAGAAGATCGCCGAACCTGGATACCAATGCGTCTGCCAGATGATCGTTTCCTTGTCGCCATACCGGACGAGGGGTTCGTCGATGCGCAGCATCTTCACGCCGAGCTGATCTTCTTCTGTGCATCGTCCGGCGTGTTCGCGATGGCCGAATATTTCGACAATGAGCCAGCGCGGCTCGGCATTTGTTTCGTCAGTCGTCATCGTAGTCGATCTCCTGATCCTGAAGGTCTGGCGGCAGGTCTATGCCTAGCGTCGATGCTGCGATCATGCATCCGACTCCGGAACAGTCTTCGAATCGACGCTGAAGCTGATCGCAAATGGCGAGGGCGTCGGGGTCTTCCGCGTCGAGCTTTTCCCGGATCAATTTGTAAACGAGGCCTTGAACCGTCACGAGCATGATGCTTGTCGCTTCGATGATGCGAAGCGACTCGATAATGAGCTGACCTTCGGTGGTCGGGACCGGGCGATTTTCGCCGGGCTTCGTGAATGGAAGGTGCTTCATTTCTGCACCGGCCATTTGTATTCCTCGCCCTGCGGCAGATACGAGGTGATAGCGCCCTTCATGCGTGTCGCGGCTGCGTAGTCGTCGGCGTCGAGCGACCAGAGCCACAACTTCAGAGAACGCGCGCCCTTCTGCGCCTTGGTCTGGCCGATGCTGAGAATTTCGGCTTCGTATTCCATGCGCGCGCGATCTTCAGGCGTCGGTTCCGGGTCCGTCCGCTGAGCCTGCGGATTCGGATGATCATCTGCGTTCTGGCGATGTTCGCTTTGGCGTTCGGCCATCGCGTGATCCTGCGGCGGGTCGCGGCGATCATCCTGCTGCGGAGGGTCGGAACGATCTTCGGTTCGATCTCGCTCGGGAGCATCTTGCTCGCCGACCGGAGGCGTTCGCTTCTGGCCTTCGCTAGCAGGCGGATTGGTCGTGGTTTCTGCGGGGGCGCGATCGTCTCCACCCTGGTGTTGCTGATCCTGCATCTGATCCACATGATCGATGATCTCCCCGGTCTGCTTGTCGTGCGGTGGAAGGGTTCTCGTCGGTGCGCCGGCGAGCATGTCGAGCTTGCCGGCAAGGCTTTCCTTCTTGGCGATCTGCGGCGTTGCGCGCTGGTCGGCTGCGCCTTCGAGATCGTAGAGCGCATCGTCGCGGCGAATGAGGTCGTCGAGGTCTGTGGACATGGGAAGGCGTTTCGATAGCCGCCGGATCGCACTCTTGCAGCACATCTGGTCGAACCAATCGACCCACGGGCCGGAATCCCTGGTTCGCGATACCGCCCGGATTTTCTCGATATCGGCCGGCTTCAGCACCTCGACTTCGACCGATCCGTCCTTGAGTTTCGCCATCGCGAAGACGCAGCGGAAATGATCGCGGTCCTGCTCGTCGCCGGCTTCGTATTCGATATGCTCGCCGTCGTCGTCGATCCAGTTGCGGAACTTGTCGCCGGCATAGACCATCTTCGCGACGATAGTCGCCAGCTCGCCGGAGTTGCGGATCTTCTTCAGGAGCCCGGCGATCATCGGCATCCACTGGACGGCTTTCCTCCAGCGCCATTGTCCGGTTTCGGTCTTGCCGTCCTTCATGTTGAAGATGACGAGCGCGCCTTCGCGTCCGTCCGGCAAGAGGCCATCGCTTGCCGCTTGCATGCAGGCCATGAACAGTTCGCGCGGCGGAACAATGAGAAGATCGGGCGTGCGCAGAACGGCCGTGTCGACCACGCGCTTGAATCGTTCGAACGGAATCTGCGCCGGCAGAACCTTGACGATCTCGGCGCGCTGCGTCTCGAAGGCGTTGCGGAGCGCAGCGAGCGCTTCGGACCTGACGTCTCGGTCGGATGGCTGTGCGGTCTGAGGCTTCTGCTGCTGCTGCTGCTGCTGCGCCGGCACGTTGCTTCTGGTCGTGTTTGGCTTCTGGTTGCTCATGGTGGTTTACCTCACGTTGGCTTTGGTCTGCTGGAAGATGCGCACGCCGGGAATCTGTTGCGATCCGCCGTGCGTCTTGACGAAAGAGCGCACCGCCATTTCGATATGCTCTTCCTTGATGAACGGCCGCAGCTTGACCAGCGACACCGCTTCGAGGTCGACGATCTCGAAATCCCAAAAGGTCTGCAAGGTCGAGAGACCTGCCTCGGTTCTGGTGCGCGCGAGTTCCGCCGGCTTGGCTTCGCTCTGCTTCTCCGCGTCGCGCGCCTCGCTGCCGTGCGCTGCTGCGAGTGCAGATGCGGTTGCTGCTTCGACCATCTTGGTTTCGTGAACGTCGGCGTTCTGTCGAGCCTTGGCCGCTTCGGCGAGACGTGCGTCGGCTTCGCGTTGCGCTGCGAGTTCGCGCTCGCGCGCCTGTCTGGCTTCCTCCGCCAGCCGCGCGCGTTCGGCCGCGGCCTTGGCGTCGAGGTGCGCTTTGATGCGCTTCTCCATGCCGGACATGATGCGGTCGAGGCGCTCGCGTGGTTCCTTGAAAAAGGAATCGACGGTGCGCCCGCCTTCGAGCCATGGCGCCTTCTCCGCCTTGAAATGCGAGTCCAGCGTCTTCGTGAGAGTGCGTGCATCCTTGACGATCTGTGCAAGATCGTTGTGTTGCGCCTCGTCCTCGATGGCCCTGGGCGCGGCAGTGGCGCGCGCTGCGATTTCTTCGACCTGCTTTAGTTGTTCTTCGAAGCGCGTTGCGAGCTGTTCGGACAGCGGCGGTTTGTTGTCGCCTGAGACTGCCCTCGGGTTTTCCGGTTCGTCGGTCATGTCACCCTCTGGTCGAATTGAGAAAGCCTGCGCACAAGATTGCGAAGGCTACGGCGTAAAGATTGTTGTGGCGGCATCGATGCTCATTCGCGTCTCTCGTCGGCTTCCGCCTTCAGCGCGCGCGAGAGAATGCCGATATCGATCGCCGCCTGAGCAGCGAGTGATGGAAGGATTGCGCGAAGCTGTTCGAGTTCCGATGCAACCTTGCGGAGCTGCTCGTCGCGCTCGTCGCGGCCTCGCTGGTATTCCTGCTGCGCCATGATCTCCTGCGCTTCCTTGACGAGTCGAGTCGGATGGTCGTCTGGCTTGTTGCCGTATGTGGTCTGGCCTACCGAGACGTCGCGGACTTTGTTCATGCGCGAGGTTGGAATCTCCCTGATCTTCGCGATGCGGGCCCAGTTTTCTGTGGCGGATAGTTCCTCGATCCGCTTGGTCGTGCAGATCAATTTGAAAATGGGGTCGCTTTGCATTTCAGAACACCTCCGGGTCGTCGTAGGTCGCGACCGTTGTTTCGACGCCGCGCTTCGGCTTGACAGCGCGTTTTGTCTGCTCGTCGCCGGCTTCCTTGCCGGGCTTCAGTCGAAGGTCGAGATAGGTCGTGTCCTTCGTCGTATAGCTCCGGCGCATGATGTTCTTGGCCGTGATGATTCCGCCGGTGTAAAGCGCCATCGTCTGATCGTCGGTCTGGCCGTTGCCGACCAGCGAGCCCTTGGTCGAGGCGATGCCGAGCTTGTAACGAATCTCCGAGCGGACCGCGTCCCGCAGATCGTTCGCTGTCTTGGCCGCGGCGGCATATTCGATATCGCGTTCGACCAGCGCCGGGAGCATGTTGTCGTCGCGAAGGTCGAGAACGACTCCCTGCTTGACCGGGAACAGCCTTACGATCAGATCGCTGTCCTTTTTGAAATCCGGGGTCGGCGCCGTGCCGGTGGCGATGCTTTCCCAGAACGTGGCGACTTCGTCCATCACGCGGCGTAAAACGCCGTCGTGCAGAGGAATCTCGACGACATAGAGGTCGATGCCGAACCCGACGACCAAGGCGGCGACAAACGCGCGATTGGCGCCTGTCAACTTGGCTTCGATCAATGCCTGGACGACGATCCAGAGCGGCGGTTCTATAACGCCGAATTTGTCGCCGCCCTGCCATTTGTTGCGAAACACCATCGGTTCGACGGTCTTGAACTGAACGACGATCGGGGTTCCGTTCTCGTCGAACCCGTAGCAGTCCGGCGTCGCCCCGATGCGAGCGTTCTGGTCGCGCCAGTAGTAATTGCGCCCGCCCTTGACCTGCCAGTTCGGCCGATCTTCGCGAAGCATCTGCAATGCGACGGGCTCGAGGAGTCGACCGCGGCGCATGGGGCTGGTTTCTTCCGGGTCTTCCTTGGTCCGACCGGCCTTCAGCGACCACAAGCCGAGCGGCGTCTGATAGTCGTGGACGCCGAGCAGGGCGCCGGCGGTGGATGCGGTGACGTCTTGGTTGCGCAGGGCGAGCCATGCGGTGCGATCTTCCGGATCGTGTAATTCAGCGCCCGCGGCGAGGCTGAGCCCCGGCCATTCGATCGCGCCGTCGTCGAATGAAAGCTTCATCTGCAGTTGCCTTTCTG
>CAZWRK010000099.1:0-15924 GCA_964635875.1 uncultured Aquaspirillum sp. | reverse complement strand
CCAACAGCGTGCAGGCGGGACTTGTAAGGCTTTTTTGCTTTTCCCGCATGGGGGGTTAAGGTTTTTTGGGTTTGGGGTTTGGTGTGGACGTAAAAAAACCCGCACTAGGCGGGCTTGTCTTCACTGGTGAATCTCACCAGCGGGGGCGGCTTATTCGTCTTCGGCCTCTTGTCCAATCGACACGAACTTATAAAACCGTCGGTTACTTTGTTGATAATCAGGCGTTCGGTGTTTTGTGGTCGATTTACCATCATTGCCCACCTCTAACATACCCTGTTCGGCTAACACTTTGGCCGTGTATTTTGGGTCAAATCCCGCGCTTAATTCGTCGTTAAAGGTTGACGGAAACACCAGCCAATAAACGTTTTTTCCGTCCCGTTTGCGGTATCCGGCGCAATTCCTGATTTCAACTTCTTTATCACTGTTTGCGGCAAAAACGTCGATAAAACGACTCCAAGCGTGAAGAGCAAACCAACCTTCGACTTGGTTAATCACTTGCTGTTCTTCTCGGGGCTTCACCCCAAAATGTGCCACCCAATCATGCAGGCATTGCAATATCTGGTTTTTCCCATCGCCTTTTTGCCAGCCCGTAATACCGGCATCGGTCGCAATTTCGAGAGCTTCGGATATGACGGCAAAACGGGCAGCGACACGGCGCACCTGTCCACTCGCTTCTGCGGTGAGGTCATCGCGGAATAGGGTTATTTCACGCTTTAGGCGTTCGGTGATTTCCTCTTGTCGGGAGGCGACATATTCAATAAAGGCGCGGCCTGCCGTGCCGTAATGGTTCTTTGTGGCTTCGCCTAATGCTTCGGCTAATCGGCCAGAATCGGGGAATTCGTGCAGGCAATCAAAGACGCCAAAGCCTTTTCCGGTATCGGCGGGAATGCTAGCGAGTCGCACCTCTTGACCGGCTTTAACATTCTGCCCGCCGCCTTTCATGAAGATATTGAGCGGCTCTTCACCGGTACTCATCACCAGCACTTTCCAGCGGCGTTGTAATCGGTTTCCGCCATCCCGCGCCCCTTGCATCTTGCCCATGCCGTTGAATAGCCGATACGCTGACAGGGCAATATCTTTGGCGCTGCCTTGCCCGATTTCGTCCAAGATCATCAAGCCATCGTTGCGGATATGGGCGGCTGTGGATAGGGCGTATGCCGTGGCATCCCAATTTAATTTTTGTTCTTCTGCGTGTCCCCACACGCTGCCCGCGCATTGTGCGCTAGTTGATTTGCCGCTTCCTGATGTGGCGTACAGGTGAACCCCTCCCGACTCAATACCGGCCAGTTTGAGCAGGGGCGCGGCAAAGGCGCACCCAATCCCAAGCGTGGGGCGGCTATTGTGTCGGGCGAGTCGGGCGACGCTGTTTTGCCAGTCTTGCAGCGTCCCTTTGGCGCTGTATGCGTCCTCTAGGTTTTCATCGCTGCACCGTTCAAAGAATAGGGGTTTTTCTGGCTTGCCGATCATTTCACCAGACGGGAGCAGATACGCGCCGTCTCGCCATCCGCCTTCACTGGTGACACGGTAAACCACCTCACTGCCATTGGTTTGCAGGTAGTCGGCTAATAGCTCTTGGTGGCGTTTCTTCGGGGATACCGCCAAGCCCCTAGCGCGTAATTGTCCCCAACTTTCACGCTCTCCAATGATTCGGGCGGGTAGGTTGTATTCGATGTCTTTACGGTCGCCCCTGCTATGCCAGTGCAAGATTCTGGAATGTTCCCCTGAATCGTTAATGCCGCGCCCTTTAATTTCGATTTCGTCGCAAAGTCGAATCGGGCTTTCATAGCTTCGTGTGCCGGTTTCTTTGTCAACGTGGACGCCCACATAACACAGGCCGCCATACATTACGTCAAAGTAAGGGGCGATAGGGTCGGGGGGCTGGTTGGCGGCGTCTTTCAGGCGTTCAAAGTCGGTTTTTTCTGCGGGCTTTTTGGGGCGTTTTTGAAGGGTTTCGCTCATGATGCCGCCTTTTCTTGCGCGTTTAACACGTCTAGCCAGTCTTGACCGGTCTGCTTCGGGATAAAAACCCGTGCGCTGATGCCATTGGCGGTGAGCCTTTTGGCCAAGCGTGAGGCGGCGCGTTGTCCGGCTTGTGCGGCGTCGTTGTCGCCAAAAATGAACACGTCTTTTACGGTGTCTGGCAATTGCACATGCTCAAGCCCAAAGGCCGAAATGCACGCCCAAACCGGCAAGCCTGATGCCTGATGCACGGCTAAAGCGGTCTCGATGCCTTCGGCTAATGCAAGGCGGCCTTGTTCGTCCACGTCGAAGAGGCGGACAGCGGAACCGCGCATTACGCCACTTCTCACCGTGGCTAATTTCTTGGCGGGTAGGGGTTCGCCTTGTGCGTTGGTGGCTTCGACTTTCTTGCCGGACTGGGTGAGATACAGGCGCATCAAGGCGGCAAGGGTTCCGGCGGGGCTGGTGACATAGGCCAGCAATGCAGGCCATTTGCCTATTTCCCGCTTTTCATCCCAATAGGGCAGCAGGGGCGCAAAGCGTAGGGCTTCGGTGTCGGGTATCTCAAGGCCGCGCCCTTTCAGGTACAAACCAGCGGGGCGCAATAGGGCGTTTTTAAGGGGTGTTGCTTTGTTCCATGTGTTGATTAAATGACTGGTTCTATCCATTTCAGGCGGGGCAGGTGTTGCAGCAATGGCGGGGCGTACAGGCGGGGCTTGCCATGTATCACCGTCTGTTTGGATGCCGACACGTTCGGCCACTTTGTTGACTGCCGTCATAAAGTCGCAGCCAAACAAATGGCGCACCAACTCGAAACCATCGCCGCCCTCTCTATCCAGCGACCGACAAATAAACGCGCCGCGCTCATCGTCGATAAAGCTAAACCGATCGGTTCCCCCACAGGCGGGGCAAGGCTTGTTTTTCTTGGTTAAGGCTTTGGCGTTGACGCCTAAAGATTGCAGGATGTCCGGCCATTGACCGGCAGCAGCATTGCGCACGGTCGCGGCAAATAAGCGGGGATTTTTGCGGGCGTTCATCATGGGCGCATCGCCTTAGCAATGTTGGCAATGAGTTCGCTGCGTCGCTGAATAATGGCGGTGAACACGTCTTTTACGCGCTGTTCGCCGACGTTGCCTTGCTCCATTGCATCGGCTAAGGCATCGGCAAACGAATCACAAAACGATTCCATGACGTGAATAGCAGCGGCTTGGCGCTGTTCTTCGGTCGGATAGGCGGCTTGGTGTGAGTGGTCGCCAATCAGAAGCAACAGGACAGAAGCGGCAAACTTGCCATCGTATTCACATAGGCATTCTTGGTTTGGGGTGAGTGTCGGCACGTTCACGGCTTCGCCCCCTCATTTGCAGCTTTCCGGCTGTGGTGGCGGTTTGAGGCATGGCAGATCAACCCCGCTTTGCGTGGGGTGTGGTCGATTGCGTCAGACAGCAAGCGGGTTAGCGCTTCGCGCATTTCTTCGTATTGAAAGCCTTGCGGTTGCAGGCGGGGCGGATTGCCCGTGTTGCGGGTATTCATGGCTGTTGCGTCTTTCCGGTTTTGAGTGGGGAAAGACCGCTTTTAGGTGTGCGCATGTCCTAGCACCTGGTTGGTTTCAGGCGCTTTGCGTAAATGCAGGGCGTGGGCGCTCAGACGCTCTTGGCGTTCGGGCGCTCTATGGCACTGCATACAACAAAAAGGGGGGCATTCGCTATTCAGATTTTGGGCAAGCGGGTAAAATCCGCTTGCCGTTTCTGCACCGGTTTGGCGGTCAGATTTGCGTGCAAAGAGAGTCCAACTCGATGCGCGACGGCAGATTACTAGAAGCCCCTACGTTTACGCAAGCGTGGGGGTTTTTTCGTTGGCTCATTTCTTCACCCCGCCACGGCTCGCCGCAATGCGGGCGCTAATCCATTCGTCAACCTCGGATTCAATCCACGCGACCGAGCGGGCGCCAATCTTGATAGGCTTTGGAAATGTCGGGTCGAAGTCGTTCGGGCGCTTTGGATTTAAGGTCATGCGGGCGTAAATGGCGGAACAGCCAAGGCCGGTTTTGGCGCTGACTTGTTCGCGTTTAATAAGGGTTTGCGGCATGGTGCGGCCACCTGTGGGCGTTGTTGGAAACGCCCACATATTGCCGTTTTGGTTTGGCTTAAACGTGGTGACGGATGTCAGTAGGTTTTGACGTTAAGCCACAATTTTCAAGGTAGGCGGGGTGGTGTCGGTTTCTGGCGTGAACTCATTCGGGGCGATATAGCCCGACTTCGCCGCATCCAGATAATCCGCCCACCATTGCAGCAGGCGGCGACGTTCGGCCATGTATTGCGCGGCGCGGTTGTAAATCTCCCTGATTTTGTCGCGTCCCTCATGCCCAATATGCCGCTCTATCGCATCGGGTAAAAACTGCCCTGATTCATTCAGGCTTGAAACCAACATTGTTCTAAACCCGTGCAGGCATATTTCTTGTTTGGTGTCGTATCCCATGCGCTGCAAAACAAGATTGACGGTGTTTTCACTAATGGGCGTCCCCTTGATTTGCCCGTTAAACACAAATGCGCATTGGCCGTTAATGGCCTGTATCGCTTGCAACACTTCGACCGTTTGGCGTGACAAGTAAATCACCCGTTCACGCCCCATTTTTTCGCCCCGTTCCGAGAACTTGACGCCCTCTACCGGTTCGCGTTGTTCGGGAATCGTCCACGTTTTTTGGTCAAAGTCGAATTCACCCCAACGGGCATAGCGGAATTCCGAAGAACGCGCCCCTGTCAGTAATGCGAACTGTGTAGCAAGTTTGGCGATATGTGAGCCTTTGTAATTTGCTAGGCGTTCTAGGAACTCAGGCAGGCGGGGCAAGGGTAACGCGGGGCGGTGTACGCTTTTGCGGGTAACGATCGCGCCCGCAAGGTCTAAAGCGGGGTTCTGCGTAATGCGCCCTGTTTGCACGGCGTAACGCAAAATTGAATTGATGTATTGCCGACAGGTTTTAGCAAGGTCGATTGCGCCGCGTTCAACAATCGCATTGAGTGGCGGGAGTAAATCCAGTGTTTTGAGGGATTGAACAGACCGACGGCCAAGCGTGGGGAATAGCTCAGAATGTAGCCGTTTTAGGATGGTTTCAGCGTGGGCGGCTTTCCACACGCCACTTTGCAAGGTTTTGCTATGCCATGCCAAAGCCACGCCCTTGAAGGTATTTTCTTCTTCGACGGGTTCTATCTTTGATTTTCGGGGTTCTACGCCTTCGGCAATCAAGGCTTTGGCCTTAATCGCCTTATCCCGTGCCATTGCCAAATCTGGCTTGGCTAAATTGCACACGCCTAAAGATGCGGTTTTTTGTTTCCCGTCTAACCGGTAGGGCAGCTTCCAATATCCGGCGCTCTCGGACTGAATCCAAAGCGATAGCCCAAATCCGCAAGCAATTTTGCAAGGCGGGGCTTTTTCCCCTGATGCAATCGCGCTTTGTGCTTCGGCAATGAGTTTTTTTAGGCCCAACGCCGTCAAATTGTCTGATTTTGATTTGCCCGCCATCCTAAAAACCGCCCCAATAGTGCTTACAGTGATTCGCTATTGTTGGTCTTTTTGTTGGTCTTTTTCAATGGCTATTTTTGAGAATGTAGTAAATACAAGGCTTTCAGAGGGTGGTTCGATGCCTGTCCCCCAACCAAATTTAAAGCCACTGATTCTTCAGTGGCTTTCTGCATTGGGTAGATCTTAAATCTGCTGAAATTTTGCGGCCCTGAAGAGGGTTTGCTGGTGTTTGTGTGTGCGAATAGTTGGCGTAATTTTTGGTGGCCAATTTACTTCGATTATTGGTCACAGACATAAAAAAACCTAGCATGCACAAGGCTTTTGCTAGGTTTTTTTGTCAACGCTAAGCGTCTTGAATTCGGTGTTTGGTGGCGAATCAGGGATTCGAACCCCGGACCTGCGGATTATGATTCCGTCGCTCTAACCAGCTGAGCTAATTCGCCTCCGAACAGGAACGTAATATACGGATATTTGATTGCCTCGTCAAGATGTTTTTGTAAAAATTTAAACAAAAGAGACTTGATTCTCAAAAAGCCGTGCAAATTACAATAATTGACTATATTTTGATCTGATGATTTATTTTTATAAATTCAAATTATTTTATCATTTTTCTGTTCAATAGTTCTTCATTGAATAAGCCTACGTGCCATCGTGACGAAGATTCTCCTACTAATTTTGAATATCCACAGGTAGTTAGGTGGGAAGACTTAAGTTTAAATGACCGCTATTTATATAAATGAGGGCATTAGCATGACAGGCCGAGGATTTGAGAAACGGTTGCAGCGAGAGCTGGTCCGATGGCAAGAACAAGGATGGGTGAATGAGCAAGCTAGCCAAGCGATCTTGTCCGATATTGCCGCGCGTTCGAGCCATGTTGCATGGTCTTCTCTATTTGCTTTAGCGGGCGCCTTATTGCTGGGTTTGGGTGTGATGCTTTGGGTCGCTGCTCACTGGTATGAAATGAGCAAATGGGCCAAATTAATTCTGATTTTTGTTGCTCTTGCTGGCAGTCAAGTCGCCTATGGGCTTTGCCTGATGCGTGCTCAACTGCAGAGTCTTGCCCAAGGCCTGGCTTTTCTCTCTGTTCTGTTTTTTGGGGCGTCCGTGATGCTTGTGGGGCAAATGTACCACGTTGATGCGCATTTTCCTGATGGTATCGCTCTTTGGGCGGGGGGCGGTTTATTGACTGCATGGCTGTTGGGGTCCCAGCCAGCAATGGTGACATCTGTCGTATTAGCGGCTTTATGGACAGTCAGCGAGCAGTTTGAGTACCTCTCGATGAATTGGCCATTGCTTGGCTATTTTATTTTTGCGGCTGGCGTATTGTCTCAGCGTGAATGGAAGGTTGCATCGTATGCTTTTGGATTGTTGCTTTTGCTTTGGATGATGGGTTGGCATGTGCAGCCATGGATCAGCGGGGAATCAGAGGCTTCTGCTCATATTCGCCTTTTTGCACTGCAAGTATTCGTTGTTGTGGGCTGTTGGGGGGCGGTGCAAGCATATGCATGTACGCTGGCACGTGCTGTGCGTGCAACTTTTTTATACGCGTCGTTACTGGGGTTTTTTATTTTTACCTTCCCCGAGCGTGATTTTGCCTCTGTTGTTACGCGCTCTGAAGAGGCTTTGTGGCCGTGGATGAGTGCACTGGCCGTTTCTGTTGCGATTTACGCTGCTGGGGCCGTTCGTTTTGTACGTTCTTTCTCATCGCCTACAACAACCTCTCTGTACATAAGCCGTGCGCTTGTAGTAGGGCTGGCTTTGTTGCTCATTATGGAGGTGGTTTTCCCGCTAGATCGAAGTACATCTATATTTTTATGGAATGGTTTTTTTCTGACGGTGCTGTATTGGCTAGGAGAGTTGGGGGTGCGCCACAACGATCGAATGATCGTGAACCATGTGTTTGTTGGGCTTTTGACCTGGATATTGGCGCGTTATTTCGACACTTTCTGGTCATTGCTCGACCGATCTCTCTTTTTTATCGTGGGTGGTGTGTTGCTTTTGGCGGGCGGGGGATGGCTAGAACTGCGGCGACGTAAGCTGCTACATCATTTTCAACGTCAGAGATTGTCATGAACCTTTGGTCAAAGATTGCCTTATTGATCGTCATTCAAATGCTTGCTGTCGCTGCGATTGTTGTGGATAAACAGTGGACCCTGAGCACGGGTACTCCCGTTCTTTTGCAAACACAGCCGATAGATCCTCGTTCATTATTTATGGGTGATGACGTTAGTCTCGCCTATTCCATTAATGTGCTACCGCTTGATGGTGAGTTTGCGGTTGCAGGCGATAAAAATTTCGACCGTGAAAGTACTGTTTGGGTTGCAGTCAAACCTGATCTGGATGGTGCAACCGCTGTGTCAGTTCACCATCAGCGCAGCGCAATTCCTTCGGATTTATTGGCGCTCAAGGGTCAAGTGGAGAGTCTTGATGAAAACATTCAGAGCATCGCTGGGCAGATGGTTAAGCGGCGTACCTTGCATGTGCGTTATGGTATTGAGCAATATTACGTTCAAGAAGGCATGGGTCATCAGATAGAACGACCGCGAGGGAATGAAAAAGTATCCATTCTTGTTGCAATTGATGCCCGCGGTCAGGCGGGCATTTTGGCCGTGCTGTTGGATGGCGAGGTGCGCTATCGAGAGACTATGTTGTGACGCCTCTGTGCTAGAGAAGTTTATTTAATAACACGCAACTGAGGGCGTCCCCTTGGTGGGGGCGGGGTGGTTGGAGATGGGTTGTGATTATGGTCAGTTTGAAGTGTTAGGGGAGGTTCTTCTAACACTTCTTCGCTTATTTTCTCGACTTCAAACCCCATTCCTTCGCCAGTCTCTTTTGCAAAAAGAGAAATTACGTTGCTAATAGGAACAAATAAATCTCTCGACACCCCACCAAACCGAGCAGAAAAAGAAATGGCCTCATTGCCAAGATGAAGGTTATGTGTTGCGCTGAAATCGATATTTAATACAATTTCGTTGCTTTTCACAAACTCCATAGGCACGCTCACTCGTTCATCTACCCAGACAGCAAGGTAAGGTGTGTATCCTGAGTCTGTACACCATTCGTGTAATGCTCGAATGAAGTAGGGCTTGGTGGTGGTTGTCGACATGAATAAAGATCCTTACTTGCGCATGGCTTTTTCAGCAGGCATGAGAGAGTCGATAAACGCTTGGCGACTAAACAAACGCTCAGAGTATTTCAGCAGCGGTGCAGCAGCTTTGCCTAAGTCAATCCCATAGAGCTCTAGGCGCCACATCAAAGGGGCAACGGCAACGTCAATCATCGAGAACTCTTCGCCTAGAATAAATTTCTGGCGCGTAAAGAGCGGAGCGATTTGAGTGAGCGCTTCACGGATGGCCTCACGGGCTTTCTCTGCCTCTTTGCCTTTGAGGCTATTCTCAAGTGTTTTCACGTGAACAAACAGTTCTTGCTCAAAGCGGTGCAAGAACAGGCGTGCTCGAGCGCGCATAATTGGATCTGCTGGCATCAATTGAGGATGCGGGAAGCGTTCATCAATGTATTCATTAATAATATTAGATTCATACAGCACCAAATCACGCTCAACCAGTACCGGAACTTCGTTGTATGGGTTCATGACGGCAAGATCTTCAGGCTTGTTATGGACATCAACATCATTGATTTGAAAGTCCATGCCTTTTTCAAAGAGCACAATTCTGCAGCGATGGCTGAACGGACACGTAGTGCCAGAATAGAGTGTCATCATAGAGATGAATCCCCTTTAAGGTGGGAGTTAAAGATCAGATTGGAAATTGTAGCACTTTGCCTTGCTGAACTTCCAATTTAACTGGATAAGTGAATGATTTGAAATAAAAAAGGCGGGGTTTCCCCCGCCTTGTAAAATATGGAATGAGAACTTAGTGTACGTCTTTCCAGTATTCTTTTTTCAAGAAGTAAGCAAATGGCAGCATGAGTAGGCCCAAGAACATCAAGACTACATAGCCAATTTGTTTACGCTGCACTTGTGCAGGCTCCGCTAAGTAGACCAAGAAGTTCGTGAGATCGGCTGCACGCTTGTCGAACTCGGTCGTATTGGCTTTGCCATTTTCGATTTTCGTCAAAGAGCCTGCTTTAACCAGCTCTAGCTCATGAGCCTCATTGCCGTGAGCGTCTTTGACAACCTTCAAGACTTGATCGCCTTGCCATTCCCATAGCACGTGCGGCATCCCGACTTTATCAAACACCGTGTTATTCCAACCCGTTGGACGTGTTGGATCGCGGTAGAAGCTGCGCAGATAGGTGTAGAGATAATCTGCACCCCGCGCGCGCGCAATCACTGATAAATCTGGCGGTGTGGCACCGAACCATGTTTTACCATCGGATTGGCGCATTGCCACGCTCATGGTGTTTCCGATTTTGTCGGTCGTGAACATCAGATTTTGTTTGATCTGTTGTTCAGAAAGACCTAAATCGCCCAAGCGGTTGTAGCGCATGGCTTGTGCGCCATGGCAAGACAAGCAGTAGTTACTAAAGATCTGGGCACCGCGTTGAAGCGATTCCACATCCTGAATGTTGATCGGGGCTTTATCGAGATGTACACCTGCGCCAGAGGCAAAGCTGGTCATAGGCAGAACAAGGGCTGCAGCCGCGATCAGATGACGAAGTCGCTTTTTCATATCGCGCATCCTTTCTATCAAACAAACATCGCAAATGCAGCCGCACCACCAATGGTCAGCGCAAACAGAATCAAGAATTTGATCTGGCGGCCAGCATTGGTATCGGTTACACGGCTCGGAACCGGTGTAGAACCTACATCATTCTTGGTGTAGATAGGCATCGCCAAGAAGAATGTGAAGTACACCACCGAGAAAATTTGCGCAATGACTGTACGAGCGTTGGTGGATGGCATTGCACCCAAAATACCAAGGCCGATAAAGCTGATGATGAACAGAACCAGCATAAATTTGAACTTCGGACCACGGTAGCGGATTGACTTAACCGGCGACTTATCTAGCCACGGGAGGAAGGCAATCAGCACAACTGCTGCGCCCATGCCCAACACACCCCAGACTTGGGTGCCAAGGAACGATGGAATCGCGCGCAAAATTGCGTAGAACGGTGTGAAGTACCAAACCGGTGCAATGTGCGGAGGAGTCTTCAGTGGGTCGGCTGGATCGAAGTTTGGATGCTCAAGGAAGTAGCCACCCATTTCAGGCATAAAGAACACGATAGCGCTGAACACGATCAAGAAGACAACAACGCCCAAGATATCTTTCACGGTGTAGTAAGGATGGAAAGGAATGCCATCCAAAGGAATACCGGTTTTAGGATCCTTGTTTTTCTTGATTTCCACGCCATCAGGGTTGTTCGAACCCACTTCGTGCAGAGCGACCAAGTGAGCAACAACCAGTGCCAACAGAATCAGCGGAACTGCAATCACATGCAGCGCGAAGAAGCGGTTAAGCGTAGCGTCGCCAACAACGAAGTCACCGCGAATAAACACGGAAAGATCGGGGCCAATTACTGGAATCGCGGCAAATAAGTTCACAATCACCTGCGCGCCCCAGAAGGACATTTGACCCCAAGGCAGCAAGTAGCCCATAAAGGCTTCAGCCATGAGACACAGGAAGATCAAAGTGCCAAACACCCAGACCAATTCGCGTGGCTGCTTATAAGAGCCGTAGATCAAGCCACGGAACATGTGTAGGTAGACCACAACGAAGAACATCGATGCACCAGTAGAGTGCATGTAGCGGATAATCCAGCCACCTGCCACATCACGCATGATGTATTCCACCGAATAGAAGGCTGTTGCCGCATCCGGTTTGTAGTTCATGGTCAAGAAAATACCAGTCACAATTTGAATCACCAGCACCAGCATGGCGAGGGATCCAAAGAAGTACCAGAAGTTAAAGTTTTTGGGCGCGTAGTATTCGGATACATGCGCCTTCCAGGTCGATGTCAGCGGGAAGCGGGCATCGATCCAGTCTAGGACGGCTTGTTGCTTGCTCATCTGTTCAGGCCTCTTAGCTATCGTCACCGATCAACAGCACGGTATCACTTAGATACTTGTGCGGCGGAATCACTAGGTTAGTCGGAGCAGGAACCCCTTTAAAAACACGGGCTGCCAGATCGAACTTCGAGCCATGGCAAGGACAGTAGAAGCCGCCTAGCCAGTCTGGGCCCAAGTCTGCAGGAGCAAGCTCTGGGCGATGAGTCGGAGAACAGCCGAGGTGGGTACAGATACCCACAGCAACTAAAATCTCTGGCTTGATCGAGCGGTGCTCATTCTGGCAATACTGAGGCTGCTGCTGCGCTTCCGATTTGGGATCCGCAAGATTCGAATCGTTTTTCGGAAGGCTTTGAACCTGCTCAGGCGTCCGGTTTAAGACCCATACCGGTTTGCCCCGCCATTCCACGTTAATTTTCTGGCCCACTTCAAGCTTACTGATGTCGATTTCTACCGGCGCACCGGCAGCTTTCGCCCGCTCTGACGGGAGAAAACTCAACAAAAGTGGTGTGGCCACCCCCGCGGCGGCTACACCGCCTAAGGCTCCGGTCGCGACCGTTAGGAAGCGACGTCGTCCATGGTCTACTTGCTGCTCACTCATATTGCACTCATCCTCAAATGAAACTGGAGCTAAAACTGCGCAATTTTACCCGATGCCTGCACCGGACTTAAAGCGTTTATGCGAAAAACTTATGCTTCTGCACAAAAAAGTAGGATGTTTATACTGGATTCCAGATGTCGACAAAGCGGCATTCTAGTTCCGTATTGGCTTGAAGCCACTCTCCTAGTGCACGAATGCCGTAGCGTTCGGTAGCATGATGTCCTGCGGCCACGAATGCTACACCGGTTTCTGCAGCAATATGCGCACAAGGCTCGGAGGCTTCTCCCGTAAGAAACACATCCACATCCAGATCCAGCACCGATGAAAACAGACTATCTGCACCACCTGTACACCAAGCAATGCGTCGTAGTACCTGCTCTGGTTTGCCTAACGCTAGTGCTTCCCGTCCAAGTCGTTGGCTAACATGTGTTGTCAGCGAAGAGAGGGTCATCTCGTTAGGTAGTTCACCATGCCAGATCAAGCCTTGTTCTCCAGATTGTCCTTGCGGAACAAACTCAAGTTCACGGGCAAGGCAGGCATTGTTGCCGAGTTCGGGGTGTGCATCGAGTGGGAGGTGATAAGCCAGCAAATTGATATTGTGATTGAGGAGTCGGGCTAAACGCCGTCGCTTCATTCCTGTTAGGCAAGGGTTCTCACCTTTCCAGAAGTAGCCGTGATGCACCAGAATGGTGTCTGCTTGCCACTCAATTGCCGCATCAATCAAAGCTTCACTTGCTGTCACGCCTGTAATCACTCGCCGAACATGTGCCTGACCTTCGACCTGTAGGCCATTCGGAGCATAATCTTTGAAGCGTTCAGGTTGTAGCAGAGCATCAAGTTCTGCAATGAGCGCTGTTCGCAACATTTGTTATTCTCCGTTTTCGAGCAGGCGGCGATTTTGACATATTCTGCCGTCTTGTGCTGCCTTGTTACAGAAGGCTTTGCTATTGATCAATGTTCTGAAAGCGGATTCGCCCTTGTAAAAGAGCGAGAAAGCTAGAAGGGATTTGGCTGTTTTTGGGCAAAATAGTTCGAAATTGCACCCTGATATCTACTTTTTTAAGAGGCGGACGGATTTGACAGGGGGGATGGTGGTGGCTTTATGTTGAACAACTTCTTCGTGGCATGAAAAAGCTGAACTGATCTTATTAAAGTTGGACAGTTTTTAACCAGTTAAGGCCTCAAGGGCTGAGTTCTCTTTTGCATAGAACTCAGTCTTTGTAGTGATCTAATGTCGTATTTCACCATGAAAAACACCCCAAAGGTTGGATCAATGTCTAACTTTTGGGGTGCAGTTCAAATCGGTAAGCTTTTTCTTTTGTTAAAAAGCCACCGGCGGCCTTTTTAGGGTGGGTTAGGCGCTTAATTTTTCCAAATAACTCAGTTCTTCTTCTGTCAGATCAAGTTTCAATTCTTGATGAAAGCTTTTGAAGAAATTCAGCCAATCAATCAGTTTGGCATTCAAAAGATTTTTGGTGTGTTTGGTGGCCAATTCGTCTAAAAATTCGGTCTGATCGGTTTTCTCAAGTCCCCGAGACAGGGTGATTTTCAAATTGCTACCGTTCCATCGGTTTCGTGTCACGCTGATGAAGGTGTTTTCACTCAGTTTGATTTTTAATTCCTCCAAGCGCATCGGGCCAAAAACATCGCGGTATTCGGCGTATTCGCGGGTGTCTTCATCGCCTTCAGGTTGGCGGATCGTAAAATGATAAGCCATGTATTCGGTTTGCTCGTCGTCCTCCAAAATGTCTAGGAAGGCGCGATGAGGGGAGTCGCCTGCTTCAAAAATATCAGGTGCGTCTGGGATGTAGTCCGAGCCGTAATTTGGGCCGTAAGCCTCGATCAGCTCTGGTAAGAAAATACCCTCTTCGGTCATTTGAAGTCCGATACAGGCATCGTCAACTTCTGAAATCAGCAAATATTCACCTTTGATTTTGCCAAAAACGTGAGAACAGTCATCGAATTTTGATTCCGCATCAGACTGGGTAAAAATCAAATTTTTTTCCATCTGATCCAGCGCTTCATCAATCAACCAAAAATCGTAACGAATGGTTTGTAACTTGTGAAAATTCAGATATTGGGAATCTTTGTTGCAAACCGCTTGTTTGACATTCTCCGCCGTCATGCCTTCAGGGATGAATTCAAAATCATTCTTCAAAACATCAGTCAGACTTTCCCAATCGCTGTTTTCATCAGTATTTTCTGTGATGGCCTCAACAAGGGTGTCGCACAAAGCCGAAAAAGCGTCTGACAAATTGTTTTGGAGTCTAAATTTCCCTCGCACTTCCAAATCGGGGATTTCATAACTGATCCAGCCCATCCCTTGTTTCTCCTTCCTTATAATTTTTAATTGAGTTTGTATTTCATTCTAAAATAATTGTGCTGTCTAGGTAGTTAATCAACAAAAGCTTTTTTGGTTTAAATGATCTTCAAATAAATTTTTAATGTTATATGTTGTGGAGAGGGGAGATATTTGGGACGCAACTTTTTAAGTTGGGCACGCTCAAGGTGTTAAGTCTGTCGATTTGGCCGTGTATTATTGGGAAAAATACGACCACGAAAGTGGTAACGAGCTGAGGACTGAAGCAAAAATTCGAGCTGCCAAAATTCATTTGGCTGAAGGCTGCGATTTGATCTGTGAAAACGATGATTTGGCGTGGCAATTGACAGAAAACGCCAGCCAGATTTTCTATGTCACCTATGATTCGATTGAGCTTTGGGACAAAAAGAAATTTGAGGCCTGTGTCTCGGAATGTGTTTGGGAAAATGAGGAAGAAGAGTAAACCCAAAAAACCACCGTCAGCCTTTTTGAACTGCGCTCAATAAAAGAAAAACCCCACCGATTGCTCAGTGGGGTTTTGCATTTTGACGGGAACGTCAGATTACATCATGCCGCCCATGCCGCCCATGCCACCCATGTCAGGTGCAGCAGGCTTGTCTTCAGGGATTTCAGCAATCATGCAATCGGTGGTCAGCATCAGACCTGCAACCGAAGCGGCATGTTGCAGTGCCGAACGAGTGACTTTAGTCGGATCCAGAACACCCATTTCAACCAAGTCGCCGTATTCGCCTGTTGCAGCGTTGTAGCCGAAGTTGCCACTGCCTTCGTACACTTTGTTCACAACAACACTCGGCTCGTCGCCGGCGTTTTGAACGATTTGACGCAGCGGCGCTTCAATTGCGCGCAGAACGATTTGGATCCCTGCATCTTGCTCAGCGTTGATGCCTTTGAGCGATTCAGCAGACAGGTTCGCACGGGCGCGCAGCAGCGCAACACCACCACCTGCGACAATCCCTTCTTCAACCGCAGCGCGAGTGGCATGCAGCGCGTCTTCCACGCGTGCTTTTTTCTCTTTCATTTCGACTTCGGTCGCTGCGCCGACTTTGATCACTGCTACGCCGCCTGCCAATTTGGCCACGCGCTCTTGCAGTTTTTCACGGTCGTAATCGCTAGAAGCGTCTTCGATTTGACGACGAATTTGCTCAACGCGTGCAGTGATCATCTCTTCTTGGCCAGCACCATCAATAATGGTTGTGTTCTCTTTGGCCACTTCGATGCGTTTTGCTTGGCCGAGCAGATCCAAGGTCACTTTTTCGAGTGTGAAGCCAACTTCTTCAGCGATCACAGTACCGCCGGTCAGGATGGCGATATCTTCCAACATCGCTTTGCGACGGTCGCCAAAGCCCGGTGCCTTAACTGCAACTGTTTTCAGAATGCCGCGGATGTTGTTCACAACCAAGGTCGCCAGGGCTTCACCATCCACATCTTCTGCGATGATCAACAGCGGGCGGCCAGATTTAGCTACTTGCTCCAGAACCGGCAACAGGTCGCGGATGTTGGAGATTTTTTTGTCGAACAACAGAACAAACGGATTGTCCCGTT
>CAZWRK010000098.1:0-16101 GCA_964635875.1 uncultured Aquaspirillum sp. | reverse complement strand
GCACCCCGAAAAACATTACTTTGGATCTGATAAACCAAATCCACAACATCAGGAAGCCACGATTCTCGATTAAAAAAGATCCCATCAACACACTGCGAGCCTAGTCGTAACTTAAGCTTTAAATGCTTTCCGCCAACCACCCGCTGCGACTCCACCTCAAATCGCCCATGAAACACAGGCGGCGCAAATGCCTGTCCCCAAATACCGGCCTCAAAAGTTTCTGCGGTCTGCAATGAAAGCTCATCGGGTGATAGCGCGCCGTCCGTTTCCACCACATGCGTCAAAATCGAATCATTCATCCATAACTGTCCCACCTGCTCAAAGGCTGTGACAAATAATGGGAACGACTCTTCACGAATTGAAAGCCCCGCAGCCATCGCATGGCCGCCAAACTTTAAAATCAGATCTGGATAACGCTTAGAAATCCAATCCAAAGCATCCCGTAAATGAAAGCCTGGAATAGACCGGCCAGAACCTTTCACAATCCCCATTTCACTCGGAGCAAAGACAAAAGC
Organism: uncultured Aquaspirillum sp.; assembly: GCA_964635875.1. Taxonomy (GTDB): domain Bacteria; phylum Pseudomonadota; class Gammaproteobacteria; order Burkholderiales; family Aquaspirillaceae; genus CAZWRK01. Next base: position 15,586 of record CAZWRK010000098.1, on the reverse strand, counting down.
TGGTCGGTGAAAGCGCTCACGCAAACGCGATGCCAAAATCCCAACTACCCCTTGATGCCAACCCTCTCGACACAATGCAATCGTTAAAGTGTCTTGTGGCACAAAATCCTCTAATAGAGACAAAGCCTCTTCTTGCATCCCCGACTCAATCTGGCGGCGCTCTCGATTTAAACCATCCAATACCGCAGCACTCGCCAATGCAGCCTCAGCATCTTCCGCCAGCAAACACTCAATTCCTAACGACATATCATCCAAGCGCCCCGCTGCATTTAATCTTGGCCCGAGCATAAAACCCAGATCAAATGTATTCGCTTCACGCATGGATCGACCGCTCGCCTCAAATAAAGCGCGAATACCATGGCAAGCACGACCTTGGCGCATCCGCTGCAAACCATGATGCACCAATAACCGATTATTCCGATCCAAAGCCACCACATCAGCGACCGTACCCAGCGCCACCAAATCTAATAACGCCCCTAAATTGGGTTCTGGACGATCCGCAAAGGCACCGCGCTCCCGCAGCAATGAACGCACCGCCAACAGCACATAAAACATCACGCCAACACCGGCCAAATGCTTACTGGGAAATTCACAACCAACCTGGTTCGGGTTTACGATCAGGGCTTCCGGCACACAATCACCGGGCAAGTGATGATCCGTAATTAAGACCTCAACGCCCAATTGCGCCGCACGATCCACACCTTCCACACTCGCAATCCCGTTATCGACCGTCAACAACACATCCGGTTGTAAATGCATCGCAAAATCGACAATCTCAGGCGACAAGCCGTAGCCATACTCAAAGCGATTGGGCACTAAATAGTCGATATTGGCACCAAACATTCGCAAGCCACGCACAGCGACAGCACAAGCTGTAGCGCCGTCGGCATCATAATCAGCAATCACCACAATTTTTTGATGCGCCTGAATCAGATCAATTAAACGGCTCGCAAACTCGGTCATATTTTTGAGCAAGCTGGGCCGTAACAACTGATCAAGGGAATACTCCAACTCGGTCGGTGAAGAAATTCCACGTGCGGCATAGACACGCGCCAGCAAAGGCGACATCCCAGAAGCCTGTAATTGTGCAAAACGCTCCGCAGGCACTTCGCGGGAGATCACTTTTGGCATGTTATTTTTCCTTAGCATGTGACCACATTAAAAAGCCTCCCGATATTCAGGAGGCTTGCTTCATCAAGACCCAACAGCCGCTAAGGTTGTTGCAATCGATTTTGGGCGCCGCCAAACCTGCCAGCGGGATGCACGAGTCATCGACCATATTGCCGCCCGACCTTCCGAACCCGTCACCACCAAACGCAGCTGTGACAAATGCCCTTGCTTCAACGCTTGACATAAGGGAGCGAACCACTGCTCTTCCAGCGTCGCCAAACCTTCACGCCACCCTAGCGCGTCATAATATTGACCCGCACCGCGCAACTGTTCCAGCACACACAATACCCGTGATGCTGCGCCCGCTTCTTCTCGTAACCCTTCCCACGACCACGGCGCGGTAGTTTGAGGAAGCGAATGTTCCAATGCGAGCGAGCGCGCCAGCACATCATCCGCAAAAACAGCATCCAACGACAATCCAGAAGTCGAACATACCGCATTAGACTGCCCGTCTGTCCGCCCCCAAAACCATACGCTATTAACCGTTGGATCACCCGCCTCTTCGCGCGCAATATTGACGGGGTGTGTATGCAATAACATCTGCACTTCATTCATCCACCTGCGCCAATGCCGACGACCATCACCTTCGGGCAAATAGGCATCGACATTGCGACCGATTACCTCATCCACACTATAAAAGGAAGCGTCCGGCATCTGCACCCCAGAGACATACCAACGATCTGGAGCGGGGGCCACAAAAGACAAGCCATCTTCAGCAAAGTAGGCATTTAAGGTCGAAATCAGGGCATCCACCTCGGCCTGAGAGAGCGACATCACCCCGCTATCAACCAAAACCAGCGCTTCCTTTTCCGGACGGAGATGCACAGGATCTGCACGTAACCACGTCGTATCCGGCGATAAGCCATCAAACGCGGCCGTTAGCGAAGCCACTGGCAGGGGGGAAGGCATCGCAAAGAGCGATGCCAGAATCTGATCGACTCGCCCCGATTCCACTTGATATTGCCCCTTCGCCAACAGCCAAGACAACGATGGCAAATCCAAACCCTTTGCCACTGCCGATAAACTCTCTTGTGGCCATAGCAAACCCGGCACGAATAACGTCAGCGCTTGCATAGTGCTCCCTAAATTCGATGGCATTAAGCGATGGTCACGCGCGCAAACTTACGTTTGCCAACCTGCAACACCACCGTTGCGCCCTGCGCCAGCACCGCTGATTTATCGTCGATTTTTTCACCATCGGCTTTCACGCCACCTTGCGCAATCATGCGTAATGCTTCCGATGTACTTGCAACCAGTTGCGCCTCTTTCAAGACCCGCGCAATCGGCAAGCCACCGGCCTCAGCAGCTAGCGTGAATTCGGGCATCTCGTCAGGAATGGCATTTTTAGAGAAGCGCGCCTCAAAATCCGCCAAAGCGGCTTCTGCTGCTGCTTGCGAGTGATAGCGGGCAACCAGCTCTTGCGCAAGCAGAACCTTAATATCACGAGGGTTTCGGCCACCGGCTACATCCGCCTTAAACTGCTCAATCTCCGCGACCGGGCGCAATGACAGGAGCTCAAAATAGCGCCACATCAAGGTATCGGAAACCGACATGATTTTGCCGAAGATCTCATTTGCAGGCTCAGCGATACCAATATAGTTACCGAGCGATTTAGACATTTTATTGACGCCGTCCAAACCTTCAAGCAACGGCATCATGATGACGCACTGCGGCGCCTGTCCGTGCTGTTGTTGCAGCATCCGTCCCATCAGCAGGTTGAACTTTTGATCGGTGCCACCGAGCTCAATATCGCACTGCATGGCAACGGAGTCGTAGCCCTGCATGAGCGGATATAAAAATTCATGAATTGAAATCGGCTGCTGACTACGGAAACGTTTATCGAAGTCATCACGCTCCAACATCCGTGCCACCGTCGTGCTGGCAGCGAGCTTTAACATCCCGTCGGCACCCAACGCACCCAACCATGTGGAATTGAAGCAAATCTCAGTTTTTTCACGGTCCAAGATTTTAAAAACTTGCTCAGCATAGGTTTGCGCATTTTGCTGAACTTGCTCTGGCGTCAAAGGCGGGCGGGTGGTGTTTTTGCCTGAAGGGTCTCCGATCATGCCGGTGAAATCCCCAATCAAAAACATAATATGGTGACCAAGCTCTTGAAGTTGACGCATTTTGGTCAAGATAACGGTATGTCCAAGGTGTAAATCAGGTGCAGTTGGGTCAAAGCCAGCCTTAATGCGTAGCGGGCGATTTTCGCGCAGTTTGGCGCACAACTCTGACTCAATCAGCAGCTCTTCTACGCCGCGTTTAATAATCGATAAAGCGGCCTCTTGCTCTGCCGTTAGCGGAGCCACACTGGCTTGAGGAGACGTCATAATGTTATGTCCTGAAAAGACAACAATCGCCAAGCGATTGTTTTAAATAGAAATCATTGAACCAATTCGTTTGCGCCAAAGGGGTTTTCTGCTAGCATGCCCCAGACTTTTTGACGAAATGATTACAACCGAAACATCGTTTTTTGACCTTTCAGCATGCTGAAAGCCCTTTCCCTCTTTTACCGTCAAGTATTCAACAGCTGCGTTGTATGCTTCTGACAACAACGCGACAGAAAAAATGGATTATCGCAAACTGCCCACCCAACCGCAAAACGACCACACACGCTTTCTTAAAACCCATCTAGTCTGGATAAGCCTTGCAGCCAGCATCCCACTCGCAGGCATGGCGACAGCTTTTGCCGTTGCACCGGGTGCCAGCGCTTCCCAGGTCGTGATACAAGAAACCACGCAAGCCCTCGCCCTCCCCGAGATTAAACTGGCCAACACTACAGACACAGCGCGCTATTGGCGTGCAGAAAGTGTTCGCCGTGGTGACACGATTCCTCGCGTATTAAACCGGCTCGGCATTACCGACAAAGAAGCTCTGCGTTTTATTCACACCAGCGACCTCTCGCGCGACCTGCTAAAACTGCAAACAGGTGCAACCCTACACGTCGAAACCGATGATGCGGGGGAATTATTTAGCCTCCGCTTCTTGAAAGATGATGAAAACGGTGAAACTGTCATCGTGAGTATTCGCAAACAAAACGACAGTTGGATTGCCAGTGCGGATGCGATTGAAGCACGCATTTTGCAAACACCCGCCTCATTTCAGATCACACGCTCACTCAGCCACGCTGCTGCACGTGCAGGACTGCCCAGCGACATCCGCGCCCAGCTCTCCGAAATTTTTGCAGACAACCCCGAAATTCAAACCCTCAAACGCGGCGATCATGTTGAGTTGGTCTACGAAAGCCTGTACTCAGACGGTGATTTGATTGGATATGGTCGTATTCTGGCCGCCGAAATTCGGACCGCGAACAGCACAATACGGGCGTTCTATCACGAAAAAGAAAATGAAGAAAACGGCGGTTATTACAATGCAGACGGCCGTCCACTCAAAGAAGGATTCAGCCTAGATCCGATACAGGGCGCGCGCATCACCTCGGGCTTTGGCATTCGTCGCCATCCGATTTTAGGCCAGCTCCGCATGCACCAAGGCATTGACTACGCTGCCAGCACCGGCACCGTGATTCATGCCCCTGCTGATGGCGTGGTGAGCAAAGTCACAACTGAAAATGGCTACGGCAAAGTCGTCGAGCTCCGTCATAACAATAAGTACACCACCCTTTATGCGCATATGAGTCGCTTCGCAGACAAGCTGAAAGAAGGAAAAGCTGTCAAAGCAGGTGATGTGATTGGCTATGTCGGCAGCACCGGCCGCTCAACAGGCTCACATTTGCACTTCGAAACCCGTATTGATGGTAAAGCTGTTGACCCTGCAATCAGTACGCTAAAATCTCCGGCCTTGGCAGGCTCCGATATGAAAGCCTTCCATCGCAATAGTCTGGCTTTGTCTACGCAGTTAGACATTCTCGCCAGAACCCCCGTCAACATTGCCCAAACGGAGTAAGCGTGCAATATCAACATTCAGGACCTAGCGGAACACGTCTACTGATCGGTTTGATGTCTGGAACAAGTTTAGATGGCATCGACGGCGTACTCACTGACCTGACCGGTCGGCGGCCGGTCGTATTAGCACGCCACAATATTGAATTTGGCCCTGCTCTACGCTCTGCGCTTCTAGGCCTTCACCACGCTGGCGAGAACGAGCTAGACCGCGCATCCCGCCTAGGCAATCGTCTTGCCGATTTATATGCAGACTGCGTCCAAGGGCTCCTGAAACAAACGAACTACTACGCCAGCGATATCAAAGCAATTGGCTGTCATGGACAAACAATTCGGCACGTCCCACAAGCGGGCTATACCATTCAGCTCAACAACCCCGCACGACTTGCTGAACGAACCGGCATCACGGTGGTCTCAGATTTTCGGAGCCGAGATATCGCGGCAGGAGGACAAGGTGCACCACTCGTCCCCGCATTTCACGAAGCAACTTTTGGCACCCCCGACGATGCCCGATGCGTCGTCAATATCGGCGGCATTGCCAACCTCACTCGCCTAGATCCTTTGCGCCCAGTCTGTGGCTTTGATACTGGACCGGGCAATATGCTGATGGACGCATGGACATTGGCGCATTTAGGCCAGCCTTACGATTACAACGGGAAATGGGCCGCCAGTGGCACCGTCATTGATAGCCTGCTGAACTATTGGCTATCTGACCCTTATTTTTCGGAGCCGCCCCCAAAGAGTACCGGCCGCGATTTGTTCAATCATGACTGGCTTGCGGCCGCGCTTCGGCCTGAGCATCACTCAGCCGACGTGCAAGCAACACTGCTCGCCCTCACCGCGCACAGTATTGCCAACGACGTGCGCCACCACGCCCCTGCGAGTACCGCGGTGTATTTGTGCGGAGGCGGTGCATTTAATCCCACTCTCGTCAAAGCGATTGCAAACTTACTGCCAGGCATGGACGTCATGAGCACTGACGCACTTGGCGTGCCAGCAATGGATGTTGAAGCCCTTGCTTTTGCTTGGTTAGCTGCACGCTGTTTGGATGGTTTACCAGGCAACTTGCCTTCGGTCACGGGCGCGTCAGGTTCTCGCATTCTCGGCGCAATCTATCCCGCATAAACAAACTACAAAGACATTAGGTGACGCAAAGAAAAGAGGCACGATCCAATCAGTGCCTCTTTATTTATCAAAAACCATAAAAAATGCGATAAGTGCGGAGCAAATTACAATTAATTTCTCATTTAACACCGTAGTGATGACTTTATTTAAAGAGGAGCAAGCTATAATCGTAGCCCGTCCGTTTTGTGCGAATGCAGCATGAAATTGTCTAAACGCAAAGCCGTTATCAAGAATAAAACATCGGCTCACTCAACCAAAATGAGTGAGTGGCTTCGTTACGCCCGCCGCCTTGCGCTTGCAGTTCTTTCTGTCTACCTCTTTTTCATTCTAATCAGTTACCACCCAAGCGACCCTGCATGGTCACATAGCAGCAGCGAACACGCTGTCGCCAGTAATTATGGCGGCATGCTCGGCGCGTTTATTGCGGACTTGCTGCTTTACTTTTTTGGTTTGTCAGCATGGTGGCTGATGATGATCAGCGCCATTTGCCTTTATATGAAAGTCAAACGGCCGGCCCATAAAAAACGCCCCCCGAATCATATTACGGTGCTTGGCACACTCCTCATTCTGACCGCCAGTAGCAGCTTTGAAGCCACCCACTTCGGTACGCTGACAACGGTTTTACCGTTGTCACTTGGAGGGCTATTTGGACAAACGATTAGCCAGCTTTTCAATGCCATTTTTGGCGTTTATCTTAGCAGCGCTATTTATATAGTCGTGCTCTCTATCGGGCTGATTATTCTGCTCGAAAAAGAGCACCAAATTAAATGGCGCAAGGCAACGGCCACATCGCACGAAGCACCATCCAATGCAGCTCAAGTAACGGATGCGCCAGCCACACAAAACATTGAAGCGACAGAATCTGAAACGCAAAGCGAGCAGATCCCAGACGTGCTGCTCGCGCCTACCCCGATTACAAAAAACGCTTTAGAAGAAACCGCCGCTTCTATCGAGACTGATCGCCCAATTCTGCAAGAAAATACTAGCGAACCTACAGACGAGGCAGAGGTCGAGGCCTGCGTTGAACCAGCTATAGCTGCTGAGCCAGAACCCCAAACCGTACCCGAACCCCTACCTGTCGCGCCACAGGTCATTGAAGAGCCAGCACTCCCTGCGCTGAGTTTGCTAAGCCAGCGTGCCGTCACACCACAACCGTTGGATCGCGACTATCTACGCGTGCAAGCGACCTTACTCGAAACAACTTTAGCGCAACAAAAAGTGGACATTAAAGTCATTGCGAGCCTGCCAGGGCCGGTTGTTATTCGGCATGAGCTCGAACCCGGCATTTGGATCAAAGCCAATGACATCACCCCGCACCTCAAGACCTTAGCGACAGCATTAAATGTCCCTGCCGTGCGGCTGGTAGAGACCTTGCCGGGCACGCCTTACATGGGCTTAGAAGTTCCACGAGAACATCCGGAACCCATTGAGTTATCAGAGCTTCTACAGGCAAGCTCTTATCAAGAGCAAGATAGCCCACTCACGGTTGCCCTCGGCAAAGATATCAAAGGCCGGCCGGTGATTAGCAATCTGTCGCGTATGCCGCATTTGCTCATTGCTGGGATGCCAGAATCTTCTTATCAGAACAGCCTTCACTGCATCTTGCTCTCGCTGCTTTATAAGAGCCATGCCAGTGAGCTAAAACTGCTATTAATAGATACCGGTCCTAAAATTTTGGATCGATACAACGGGATTCCTCACCTTTTGACGCCCGTCACAACAAGCCCCGAGCAAGCGCTGAGCGCGTTGCGCTGGTGCATGAAGGAAATGGAACAACGCTATAAGCTGTTTAACAAAGTGAAGATGCTTAATCTTTCGAGCTACAACCAAAAGATTCAAGCCTCGGCAGAAAATAACGAGCGCATTGCCAACCCATTCCGTCAAAACTCAAGCCAACCGCAATGGCTAGAGCCGATGCCATTTATCGTGGTCGTTGTCAGTGAGTTGGCTGAAATCATGCAACCCGCGCATAAAAAACTCACCGAAAACCTTATCCATCGGCTAACCCATAAGGCACGTGCGGTCGGGATGCATCTGATTTGCGCGACACACCGCCCGAGCGAGGAGGTTTTGAGCCAAACCCTCAAAACATATATCCCCACTCGAATCAGCTTTAAAGTCTCTAGCAAACTCGATAGCCGCACCATCATCGATCAAATCGGGGCAGAAAGCCTGCTCATTCACGCTGGCGACATGCTTTATACCCCGCCAGGGACTGGCTATGCCCTTCGCACCCATGCCCCTCATATTCCTGAGGCGGACATCGGGGCGGTCGTAAACAGCCTGAAAACGGATGCTCCGCCGCCGTGCATCCCTGAAATCGCCGAAATGCTTGTTGAAGAGCCGGAACCTGAAACAGCCGACGCACTCTCTGACGAAGCCTTATACGAAGAAGCACTCCGTTATACGCAACTGAAAGGCCGTACTTCATTATCAGATTTGCGCCAACAGCTCGGCATCGACCGCGAGAGCGCTAATCTCATTTTGCAAAAAATGGAGCGAGCGGGCCTTTTAGGTAAACCAGATCAACGAGGCAACCGACTTATGCAAGCGCCGATCAAGGACGACATCGAAAGCTAGTAGAACCCAATAGCGCAAAGTCTCCCGTTTCACATGACCCTTTATTGAGAATCCCTCATGCCGAACTATGTGCCAGAACCGCCTTTTAATCATCTGAACACTGCTAAAACCGGCTTACTCCTCATCAATTTAGGAACCCCCGCCGCCCCCACTGCAGCAGCAGTTCGCCCTTACCTCAAAGAATTTTTGTCCGATACACGTGTCGTTGAAATTCCTCGACTCATTTGGTCGCTGATTTTGAACGGCATTATTCTAAATATTCGCCCCAAAAAATCTGCCGAAAAATACGCCAGTATTTGGACTGCAGAAGGCTCACCTCTCGCGGTGTATACACGCCAACAAACCGATGCCCTGCGTGAAACCTTGCAACAACGTGGTCACCACGGACTTAGCGTCCGCTACGCCATGCGCTATGGTCAACCTGCAGTCGCTAATGTCATGCAAGAAATGCGGGCCGAGGGCGTTGAGCGTTTTGTTGTTTTGCCGCTCTATCCTCAATACGCAGGCTCTTCGAGCGCGAGCGCATTAGATGCGGTACTGCGCGTACTACTCAACTCGCGCAACATGCCGGAAGTTCGAACTGTCCGCCATTTTCACGACCATGCCGGCTACATTCACGCCCTTGCCAGTCGCGTCCGCCACTATTGGGCAGAACATGGAAAGGGAGACAAACTTCTGATGAGTTTTCATGGCGTTCCGCGGAGCACACTGGATCAAGGAGACCCTTACCACTGTGAATGCCACAAAACTGGCCGACTTCTCGCAGAGGCACTCGAGCTTAAACCTGAAGAATATCAAGTAACTTTTCAATCCCGATTTGGAAAAGCAGAGTGGATCAAGCCCTATACCAGCGAATGCCTGACCCAGCTTGGACAAGCCAAAACGCGGCGCTTAGATGTGATTTGCCCCGGTTTTGTCTCTGATTGCTTGGAAACATTGGAAGAGATTGCGATTGAGGGCAAAGAAACCTTTCAGCATGCGGGCGGGGGCGACTACCACTATATCCCGTGCCTAAACACTCAGCCAGAATGGATCAGCGCACTGGCCGACTTGGCCGAAAGCCAGTTAAGCGGTTGGCCGACTCAGGCCGTTTCCGCGCCAGATACCACTCGCCAAGCACGAGCAAAATCTTTTGGTGCATCGCAATAAATATCTGCTCTTTGGACATAGATGGGCTCAAGATCGCCCATCTATTTCTAGGCGATTGCCACACAACGCAGCACACATCCCACCACAGCATCTGCACTTAACCATATTTTCCTCTATAAAACTCGCTTTTTTTATAAAAAAGTCGTGCACAAAAAATCAGCATAAAAGCCTGGTGATTGCACCAACATTACTCATAACCTGCTCATTTTTTAGAATTTTTTTTATTTTTGCACCAAAAAAACCCGATCACCGATGGAACAATAAAAGCCGTTGACAGCAAACAAATTCGATGAAGATAATCAGTGCAATGCTTGTTTGAATACCACACAAAAACAAGAAATTATTCGGCATCGCAACATTGCCTCTCAAACAAGCACACCGACTCAATAAACAGACTAAGGAAGAGGTTTACATGAAACATTACGCGCGTCTCAGCCTAATTGCCGCTGCCATTATGACCCTCACCGCTTGCGGCAAAGGCGAAGAGAAAAAAGCCCCTGAAGCCGCTGCCCCAGCGCCTGCTGCCGCAGCACAACAAGAACAAGTTGTTCAACTCGGCAGCGTAGCGCCTCTGACTGGCCCGATTGCGCACTTGGGTAAAGATAATGAATCAGGTGCCAAGCTCGCGATTGATGAAATCAATGCCGAAGGTCTGGTCATTGACAACAAAAAAGTAAAATTTGAATTAGTCTCAGAAGATGACCAAGCCGACCCGAAAGTTGCCACACAAGTTGCACAACGCCTAGTCGATAAAAAGGTCGTGGGTGTGATTGGTCACTTGAACTCAGGCACGACCATTCCGGCTTCAAAAATTTATGCAGAAGCGGGCATCCCACAAATTTCCCCTTCGTCAACCAACCCTGCTTATACCCAACAAGGCTTTAAAACCGCTTACCGCGTGGTCGCAAATGACATCCAACAAGGTGCTGCACTGGGTGAATTCGCTGCCGATGGTCTGAAAATCAAAACCGTTGCTGTCGTCGATGACCGCACCGCCTACGGCCAAGGGATTGCTGACGAATTTGTAAAAGCCGCCGAAGCTAAAGGCGTCAAAGTCGTGAAACGTGAATTTACGACTAACACCTCAACCGACTTTATGGCGATTTTGACCTCAATCAAAGGCGCCAAACCTGAGCTAATCTTCTTTGGCGGCATGGACTCTCAAGGCGGCCCGCTCGCAAAACAAATGAAGAAGCTTGGTATTGAAGCCAAACTGCTTGGTGCCGATGGCATCTACTCCCCAGAGTTCCTGAAGCTTGCAGGCGAAGCAGCAGAAGGCCAATACGCTTCCTTCATCGGCATGCCGCGTGAAAAAATGCCAGGATTCACCTCATTCAATGAGAAATTCAAAGCAAAATACGGCGAAGTTCAAATGTACTCTCCGTATGCCTATGACGCGGTCCACATCATGGTCGAAGCCATGAAAAAAGCAAATTCGACCGATCCAAAAGTATTCGCTCCGAAAATTGCAGAAACCGATTACAGCGGCGTAACCAGCAAAATCACCTTTGATGACAAAGGCGATATCAAGAATGGTGCTGTGACCGTGTATCAAGTGAAAAACGGTCAGTGGGAATCTGTCCAAACTGTGGGCGGTATGTAATACCCTATCAGCCCCAACAAAAACCCGCTTCTTTCGAAGCGGGTTTTTTATTGATTGTGACTTTCCAAGCATAAAAAAAGGGTGCCACACAGGCACCCTTTTATCAGCATATCACCGCCCAGAATTACAGGCCGCGCAATGCTTTCTTACGGTCATGCTCATTCAGATGACGCTTACGAATACGCACAGACTGCGGTGTAATTTCAACCAACTCATCATCATCAATAAACTCTACTGCAGATTCGAGAGTCAGTTTGATCGGTGTAGTCAAACGAACCGCTTCATCTGTACCCGAAGCGCGCACGTTCGTCAGTTGCTTGCCTTTAATTGGGTTCACAACCAAGTCATTCTCGCGGCTGTGAATACCAATCACCATACCTTCGTATAGTTTTTCACCAGGGCTCACAAACATACGACCGCGATCTTCCAACTTCCACAGCGCGTAAGCGACAGCTTCGCCGTTTTCTTGAGAGACCAACACGCCATTATGACGACCTGGCAAGTCAGCCTTCATCGGGCCGTAGTCATCAAAGACGTGGCTCATCAGACCGGTACCACGAGTCATGGTCATAAAGTCAGATTGGAAACCGATCAAACCACGGGCCGGAATATGGTATTCCAGACGGGTACGGCCTTGGCCATCCGACTCCATGTTTTGCAATTCGCCACGACGACGGCCGATTTCTTCCATCACAGCGCCTTGATGATTGTCTTCAAGGTCGATTGTCAGGTTTTCGTACGGCTCACATTTTTCGCCATTGATTTCTTTGTACACAACACGCGGTTTCGCAACGGCCATTTCAAAGCCTTCGCGACGCATATTTTCCAACAAAATCGTCAAGTGCAGCTCACCACGACCCGACACGCGGAAGACGTCAGCATCGCCCGTTTCTTCAACGCGCAACGCAACGTTGGTCAGCAGCTCTTTGGTCAGACGGTCACGAATTTGACGGCTGGTCACAAACTTACCTTCGGTGCCTGCCAACGGGCTGGTGTTCACCATAAAGTCCATGGTCAGTGTCGGCTCGTCAACCGTCAACACCGGCAAACCAATCGGTGTTTCACGATCACAAATCGTGACGCCAATCCCAATTTCGTCCAGACCCGAAATAATAATGATGTCACCGGCTTCAGCGCCATCGACTGCCACACGGTCCAAACCACGGAAACCCAACACTTGGTTGATCCGGCCTTGGGCCACTTGGTCTTCGTGATTCATCACAACAACCGGTTGACCCGGTTTGATGCGGCCATTCAAGACCCGACCTACCCCAAGGCGGCCGGTATATGTCGAGTAATCCAATGCAGCAATTTGCAATTGCAACGGCGCATCGGAATCACCCGGAGGGGATGGAACGTGCTGCAAGACCACGTCAAACAACGGACGCATGTTGTCAGACTCTTGATCCAGCTCCAATTTGGCGAAGCCATTCAGGCCAGAAGCGTAAACAATCGGGAAATCCAATTGTTCATCAGTCGCACCCAGTTTATCGAACAAGTCGAAAGTTTGATCGACCACCCAATCCGGACGTGCGCCCGGACGGTCAACCTTGTTGATCACAACGATCGGGCGCAGACCCAAAGCCAAGGCTTTTTTGGTCACAAAACGAGTTTGCGGCATCGGGCCTTCAACCGCATCCACCAGCAAGACCACACCATCTACCCTGCCCAGTACGCGCTCAACTTCACCACCGAAGTCAGCATGTCCCGGAGTATCAACGATATTGATATGGGTGCCTTCGTATTCGATGGCGGTATTTTTAGCAAGAATCGTGATACCACGTTCTTTTTCGAGATCATTACTATCCATCACCCGTTCATCAACCTGTTGGTTGTCACGGAAAGTACCGGACTGACGCAGAAGTTGATCAACAAGCGTGGTTTTGCCATGATCGACGTGAGCGATAATGGCGATATTGCGAAGATTGCGGGACATGGAAAAGGTTTCGTAGACGGTGAAAACCGCGCGATTCTATCACACTGTGCGCGTAAATTTGATGCGTCGCATCATCGACTTATCGACATTTTGCAAATTTTTTGCATCTTGCCCTGCGAAACGCCTCACGACGCAGGCAAAACCGCATACAGCACGCCCGCCAACACCGGCACACTCATCAAATTCCCCAGCATTACAATCGCTGCAACCTTCGCGGGTTCTAGCTGATATTGTTCCGCCACCAACCAATTCAAAACCGCAGGCGGCAAGGCGGCAAACAGCCACACCAACGCGGTTTGCTGTGCGGACAAAGGCACCCATGCCAAAAATAACCATGCCACCACCAACCCAGACAATGGCGAAACAATCCCGCCGACCACACCAATTCGCCACGCCGAAAACGACGCACCAGCGATCCGCACCCCCAACGAGAACAACATCAACGGCACCGAGACCTGCCCCATCATCGACAAGGTTCGCGTCAGCGGCTCAGGCAGCTGCCAACCACTCAGACTCAAACCCAAACCCGCTATCGTCGCCAACATCACCGGCTGCCGGAATAAACGCCCCAAACGCACACTGCCCTCAAGCCACGCCAACCCGACCGAGAAATGCAGCACCATTTCGACCAGAAACAAAATCACCGCCGCAGGCAAAGCCGACTCACCAAAAGCCAACACCATCACCGGCAAGCCCATATTGCCGGAATTATTAAACATCATCGGCGGCACAAAAACTTTAGGCGACTCACCGAGTAATCGCGCCACTGGCCACGCAACGACCACCGACAATAAAATCACCGCCGTCCCGACCAACGCCAGTGGCCCATACTCCAACACCCGAAACGACTTCCCAGCAAACGCCGAAAACACCAACATCGGCACGAAGAGTTCCATTGTGAGCTGATTGACCACACCCATATCAGGGCGGCGGTGGCGGCCGTAAAAAAAGCCCGTCATCGCAATCCCGATCACCGGAAATAAAATCGCAAAAATCCGCTCAAACATGGCCTGCCCCTACGAAAGACGGTCCCCAAAATTCACCAAACCGACCCCAACAATCACCAACACCGCGCCCAACACGCGCCAGCCACCCAATTCACGCACCGGCAAATCCAAAATTCCCAAACGATCCAGCAACAATGAGGCGCACACCTGACCGGCGATAATTAAAGAAATCATCGCCGCCACCCCCATTCTAGGGGCTAAAAAAGTCGTACCAAATACAAACAAAGCCCCCATACAACCGCCCAACAACATCCACCACTCCACCCGCGCCACACCCGCCAAATTCTGTAATTTTTGTCCGGTCAGCATCGAAATCACAAATAAGCAAATCGACCCCACCAAAAACGACACCAACGCCGCCAACAGCGTGCTTCCGCCCAAGCCAAATTTCAGTTGATTATTGATCGCGGCCTGCAACGGCAAAATCAATCCAATCAACACCGCCAACCCAACCCATAAACCCATCATCGTCACCTTAATCACAGAAAATAAAAACGGAACCCAAAAGGGTTCCGCCCGAAAACCTCTGCGCGAATATTAACGCTTCAGCTTGGCTAACGCGTCGGCCATCGCATGATTTAAAGGGGCGGCCGTTTGACCGCCGCTGGACTTCGCATTGCGTGCTGGTTTGGCGGCGCTCTCACGCCGACCACCGCTACTGCGACCAGCCTCAATCGGATCATCCAGACGCATCGTCAACGCAATGCGCTTCCGCGGCAAGTCGACCTCAACCACCTTCACCTGCACAATATCGCCCGCCTTCACCACCTTATGCGGATCATCCACAAAGCGATTCGACAACGCCGAAATATGCACCAAGCCATCTTGATGCACGCCAATATCGACAAACGCGCCAAAATTAGTAACGTTCGTTACCACGCCCTCCAAGCGCATCCCCGCTTGCAAGTCGCGCATGTCTTCAACGCCCTCGGCAAAGGCGGCGGTTTTAAACTCAGGACGTGGGTCACGGCCGGGCTTATCCAGCTCTTTCAAAATATCCATCACCGTCGGCAAACCAAAGCGCTCATCGGTGTAATCCTGCGGGCGCAAGGTTTTGAGAAAGGCGCTATCGCCGATAATCGCTTTCACATCGCGCTGCACTTTCGCCAGAATTTTC
>CAZWRK010000097.1:0-16119 GCA_964635875.1 uncultured Aquaspirillum sp. | reverse complement strand
GCCGCTGTGGGTGTTGACCAAATCGACCTGTTCACGGGCGATCAGGGCGCGTAGCGGGGCGATGGTTTTCCACTCGAATTTGCCGCCAAACGGAAACGTAAAGACCTCGATCCCAGCGGCGCGGGCGCGTTCGGCAATCTCGGCGTGCGGTCGGGTCGCCAGCAACATCCGATGGCCTCGTTCCGCCATGCCGACCATTTCCGAGACAATGCGCCGCTCTTGGCCGCCCCATCCGTCCGACCATTCGGTATGCAATACCGTCCACTTAGCCATGTCCCGGCTCCTTAAATTGCAGGCGATGCAAGGTGGCGTAGAGGCCGTCTTGCGTAATCAATTCTTGATGTGAGCCAATTTCGGCAATCCGGCCATGATTCATCACCACGATCCGATCGGCGTTTTCAATGGTGGACAGACGATGCGCAATCACAATCGTGGTGCGGTTTTGCATCAGATTTTCGAGCGCCGATTGCACCAGTCGTTCGCTTTGGGTGTCGAGGGCGCTGGTCGCTTCGTCCAAAATCAGTAGCGGTGCATCTTTGAGAATGGCGCGGGCAATCGCCAAGCGTTGTCGTTGACCGCCGGACAAGCGCGCGCCTTTTTCGCCAATTAAGGTGTTAAAGCCTTCGGGCATTTTTTCGATAAATTCGAGCGCATTGGCGGCACGGGCGGCGGCGATCAGCTCGGCTTCGGTGGCAGGTTGGGCGCGCCCATAGCCGATATTGGCGGCGACGGTGTCGTTAAACAGCGCAATATCTTGGCTGACCAAGGCAATCGACTGGCGCAGATGACTGCGGCGCAGTTCGTGCAGTGGGACGCCATCCAAAATAATCTCGCCGTGGGTCGGCTCATAAAAACGCGGAATCAGATTGACCAAGGTCGATTTGCCGCTGCCCGAAGAGCCGACCAGCGCGATGGTTTCTCCGGCGCGGATGGTGAGATTAATCTCGCTCAGGGCTTCGCGCTCGCTGTGGGGATAGGCAAAAGACAGCTGTTTAAACTGCAGTTCGCCTTGAATATGAGGCAGGGTTTTTTGGCCGGAATCGACTTCGTTCGGAATGTCGATAAAGCCAAACACGCTTTCGGCCGCGGCTAAACCGCGTTGCAACGATTGGTTGACACCGGTGATGCGCTTGAGCGGCGCAAACAGCATGATCATCGCGGTGAGGAAGCTCATAAAGTCCCCCGCGGTGAAATTGCCGCCGTGGGCGCGGGCGCTCGCAAAGTAAATAATTGTTGCCAGCGCAAACGACACGATGAGCTGTGTCACGCCGGTATTGAGCGAGGTGGTCGAAGTTTGTTTAACTTGATTGTGGCGCAGGGCGTTAGCGGCACTGAGGAAACGTTGGCTTTCGCGGGTTTGGCCGCCATAGACTTTGATGACGCGTTGGCAATCGACGGCTTCGCCGAGGACTTGGGTCATTTCGCCAATGTGTTGTTGGTTTTTTCGGGTCAGACTGCGTAGGCGCTTGCTGACAAAGCGCAAGCTGACCGCAACAACCGGCACCATCACCAAGCAAATCAGGGTCAGTTGCCAGTCGGTGTAAAACAGTAACACCAGCAAACCCAAAATGGTCACGCCGTCTTTGACGACGACGGTGATGACGTTAAAACCCGCTTCGGTGACTTGGTTGGCATCGTTGGTAAAGCGGGAAATAATCCGCCCCGAAGCGTTGTCATCAAAAAAGGGCACCGGCAGGCACATCAGTTTGTCGAACATTTCTGAGCGCAAGCGCACCACGAGATGACTGGTCAGCCATGTGGTGGTGTAGTCATTGATAAAGCTCGCCACGCCGCGCAACAGAAACAGACCGACAATCGCCAGCGGCGTCCACAGCATGGCGCTTTCATCACGGTTGACGAAACCGCCGTCAATCAGCGGTTTCATCAGGCGCGCAAAGAGCGGCTCGGTACTGGCCGCCACCGTCATCGCCACCAGCGAAATGGAAAAAATCTTCCAGTAATCTTTGAGATAAGTCAGCAGGCGACGGTAAAGCGCCAAGCTGTTGGGCTGAGTATCGGGCATTGAGATTTAGGGGAACGGGTCAAAAAGCAATCGGCGATTGTACCCGATTCCGTTCAACATCGACTTGAGCAAACCGGCCTCCCATGCCATCGGGAAACCGGCGACGGATTTAGCGGGCGGCCAATAAGCGCTGGTACAGGGCAATCAGCGCTTGGGCGGTCGATTCCAAGGTGAACGGCTCGGCGAGTTGGCGCGCTTGGTGGCGGAGTCGATCCCAGTGTGGACGGGCAGCGAGCCAGTGGCCGATGTGCTGGGTCAATCCGGCGACGTCGAGCGCATCGCATACCCAGCCGGTTTCGCCGGTTTCCAGTAATTCGGCCGCGCCACATTGTTGCGAAGTCAGCAAAGGCAGACCGCAGGCCAAGGCTTCGATGCAGACATTGGGGAACGGGTCGTAGAGCGTCGGCAAAATCAGCGCGTCGGCGGCCCCATAAAACGGCTTCACATCTTTTTGCACCCCTGCAAAATGCACCCGCGCTTCAAGGCCGAGTTGCGTGGCGAGGGCTTGATAACGGCGGGCATGTTTATCGCCGCCGACAATCATCAGATGCACTTCGGCATGGGCGGCTAAGGCCTGAATCGCCCGCCCGACGCCTTTGCGCTCAAAGCCCGAACCGACATACAGCAACAGCGGCGCGGTTTCGGGAATGCCATAACGCTGGCGGACCTCGGCGCGGTGGCTCTGAAGGTTTGGATGGAACAAGGCGGTATCGACGCCGTTATAAATCACCGGCAACCGCGCATCGTCCAACCCAAAATGCTGTTTCACATCTTCGCGTACCCGCCGCGAATTGCAGATCACCGCTTGCAGACGTGGGTGGCGAAACATCTCCGCTTCGGCGCGGCACACATAATGATGATAAGGATTGAGCGCCAATTTAAAGCGCCCCCACGCATTCAGCTGGCGGCGGCGTTGTACCAGCCATTCGGCGTGAACGCCATCGCCCGCCCGAAAAATATCGCAACCGGCAATGCGCTCGTGGCTTTGTACCAAGTCGAAAGGTTGTTCGGCCAGATGCTGTTGTACCGCGCGGGCAAATCCAGCGTCGCGCCAGACGTTGCCCACGTAAAACGGGTCGATGATGCAGCGCTCGCCTTGCGCTTGCCCTTCCCAGCGCCGCGTCAGCAGCGTGACCGAGACACCGCCTTCTTGGGCTAGCGCATCCAGCGCCCGACTGACAAAACGTTCTGCGCCACCGGCGGGGTTGTATTTTTGGCGAATCAGCGCAATCCGAATCATGGCCGTGTCTCCCGACGTAAATCGTCCAAGGCCGCTAAGACGGTTTCTGGTGTGAGGCTGTTAATGCAATCGCTTTGTTTGCTGCCGCCGCAGCCATCGCGGCCACAGGGTCGGCAGCTAAATGGCGCGGAGACAATCCGGTGCGGGACTTTCCACGGCCCCCATTCGACATCGCCGGAGGGCCCAAACAACGCAACTACCGGTGTGTTCACCGCGGCGGCCATGTGCATCGGGACCGAATCCATGCCGATAAATTCGCTCGCACCGGCAATCAGTGCGCCGAGTTCTTTGAGGCTGAGCGCTCCGGCGAGGGAGGCCGGTTTGTGGTCCAGATCGTGTTCGATTTTGGCCAGCGTTTCTAATTCGACCGGATCGGGGGCGGCGGTGAGCAGAACGGTTTCGCCGCGCTGCTGGAGTAAATGAATCAGCGCGGCCATTTGCGCGGGGGGCCACGTTTTGAACATCCAACGCGAGGTCGGGTGGATCAGAATATAGGATTGGCCGTCGGGGATGCCGATGGCACGGCGTTTAGCGGCCGCTTGTTCGGCCATGTCGGCCGGAATCGCCAGCTGTAAACGCGCGCTGTCGACGGAGGGTCGCAATCCCAAGCGCCGCAAGGCATCAAGGTGAATATCGACGGTGTGGCGACGGTTGCCACCGACGACGGCATAGCGATGGCTAAACACTTTTTTGAACAGCTTGCCGAACGAGGCCGACGGCGCGACCGCATAGCGCGGCTTGAGCAGGCGGGTCAGCCATGCGCCGCGCTTGTGGTCGGTGAGGTGAATCACCAAATCGTAGTGACGAGATTGCAGGGTGCGCAGCAGTCCCCATTCGGCTTGTGCTTGCGCCAAGACCCCGAGTTTTTTCCATTGTCGGTCGATGCAATAAAGGTGGCTCAGGTCGGGGTGGTGACTGAGCATCGGTGCTGTATCGGCATAGACCAAGGCATCAATTTCGAGATGCGGGGCGTGTTGTTTGAGGGTGGAGAGCACCGGCGCGCTCAAAAGCACATCGCCGTGGTGGCGCAGTTTAATCACGAGTACCCGTTTAATCTGGGCAAAATCAATAGCATCAGAAAGCATAACAAGCCTGTAAAAACCATCATGATCCCGCTTCCGGCAGGCAGAAGGGGATCATGATGGGACGTTCATCGCGGTGGGGACTTATTAAGCGCAGCTCAGGTCGTTGAGTTGGGCCAGTAAGTCTTGGATTTTATCGGGGTCGCCCGCGCGCAAAATTTTGCCGGTCAAGGTCGCAATCCCGTCAAGGTGCGTGTTCATGGCGATTTGCTTGACGGTAAGCAAACTGGCGGGGTGCATCGAAAATTTGCGCAGCCCCATGCCGAGCAGCAATCGGGTAAAACGCTCATTGCCAGCCATTTCGCCGCAGACCGACACCGGCAACCCGAGGCGGCCCGCCGTTTTCAGCGTCAATGCAATCAGATGCAATACCGCCGGATGGGTTGGGTCGTATAACGGACTGACCGAGTCATCATTGCGGTCGATCGCCAAGGTGTATTGAATCAAATCGTTGGTGCCAATTGATAAGAAATCAACATGGCGGGCGATATGGGTGACGGTCAACGCGGCGGCGGGGACTTCGATCATCGCGCCGAGTTCGACGTCGTGATCAAACGCGATGTTTTCTGCTGTCAGTTCAGCCTTGGCTTGCTCAAGATGGGCGCGAGCTTGTTGAATTTCACCGACGCTTTGAATCATCGGCAGCAAAATTCGCACTTTACCAAATGCGGATGCGCGCAAGATTGCCCGCAGCTGGGTGCGGAACAGTTGCGGTTCGAGCAGGCATAAACGAATGCCCGACAGTCCCAGTGCCGGATTGTCTCCGGTGCCATGAATCGCCCATTTCGGGTTTTTATCCGCACCGAGGTCGATAGTGCGGATGGTCACGGGCAGGCCTTTCATGGCGCTGGCAGCGCATTGATAGGCTTCGAATTGTTCTTGCTCATTGGGTAGCGTGTCGCGTCCCATGAACAAAAATTCGCTGCGGAATAGACCAATCCCGCCCGCGCCACTTTCGCGCGCTTCTTTGGCATCTTGCGGCAGTTCAATGTTGGCGTGCAGCTCAATCGGTGTGCCATCAAGGGTTTGGGTGGTGACTTTTTTCAGACCCGCGAGTTTGTTGCGGGCGCTGCGCCATGCCCGTAACCGGCGGCGATATTCGGCCAAAACGCCTTCGTCGGGATCGACAATCACCACGCCTTGTTGACCATCGACGATGATCATTTCGTCGTCTTGAATCAGTTGGTGGGCGCTGTGGGTGGCGATGGTGGCGGGCAAATCGAGGCTGCGTGCCAAAATCGCGGTGTGACTGGTGGTGCCGCCAACATCGGTGACAAAGGCGGCGTAGTTGGCATCGCGAAAGAACACCATATCCGCGGGCGATAAATCGTGCGCGACGAGAATGGCATCATCGAGCACATTTTCGGCTTCAAAAACCAGCTCTTCTTGGCCCACGAGGTTTTTGAAGATGCGCTCGACGACTTGCTGAACATCATGTTTGCGTTCGCGCAGATAGGCTTCTTCAATGCTCTCAAATTGTTCGATCAGGGCATCGGCCTGAATTTTGAGCGCCCATTCAGCATTGCACTGTTCGCGGTCGATGATGTGGCGCGGTTCGCGTGATAGCGTGGCGTCGTTGAGCAGCATAATGTGCAGGCTCAAAAACGCACCAAGCTCTGTGGGCGCATTTTCGGGAATGCTGCCCCAGAGCATTTCGAGTTGTTTTCGGGTGCTCCGAATAGCCTCGTCAAAGCGGGCAATTTCAGCGGGAATGTCTTGCGCTTCCAGCGTGTAATGCGCAACGTCTAGCGAGTTATGTGAAACCAGTCGCGCACGACCAATGGCGATGCCGCCACCGACTCCGATTCCATGTAGCACAACACTCATGATTGCGCCCTCCCCCGAGCCTCCAGCTGGTGCTGGATGATTATTCTGCTTCGTCGAAACGATTGTTAACGAGTGCGAGTAACGCGGCCAGCGCCTCGTTTTCTTGTTCGCCAGTGGCTTCAATTTCAATTTTGCTGCCGCGTGCTGCGGCCAGCATCATCACACCCATAATGCTTTTTGCGTTGACCCGCCGACCTGCGCGGCTCACCCAGATGTCACAGGGGAAACGGCTGGCTGTTTGGGTGAACTTGCTGGATGCGCGCGCGTGTAAGCCTAGCTTATTGATAATTTCGACTTCCTGCACAACCATATTATGTATCCCTTGTAATAATTTGAACGACGCCTTCAAGTCCGCCGGTAATCGCTTTTCCAACCACACAATCAAGCGGTTGGCCGCTGTAACACAACGCTCTGACCAACATGGGCAAGCTGACGCCAACAATGGCTTCGACCTTGCCCGCATCAATTAAACGCCCTGCAATATTCGACGGGGTGCCGCCATACATATCGGACATGAGCAAGACGCCCGAGCCATCATCAAGCTGAGCAATCAAGGCGCGGGCTTGTGCCAGTTTGATATCGGGATCATCGTTTTTATCCACCGCCATGGCCGCCAAATTTGGCAGATCTTTTTGGAGGATATGCTGTGCGCAGGCGATCAGACTTTGACCAAGGTCACCATGTGTGACGAGTAAAATGCCAACCATTGTTTTCGTTCCGTACGCACTTGTTGAGGGTGCGTTTATCCGTGTGACATGCTCGGGATTGTATCAGTTATTCTTGCAGCGCTGTCGGGCGTGCCAGCGCCACCACGGCACCGATGATGAGCAAACTCGGTGCGTCCGAATCCAGCGCGACATCGCCAGCACTCAGCGCATCTAGGCGCGTCAGAATCGTGCGTTGCTCGGGTCGGGTCGCGGCGATGACGATGGCGGCGGGGGTCTCGGCTGCCATGCCGTGTGTGATCAATCCTTGGGCAATACGCGCGCGTTGTCGGCCGCCCATATACACCACCACAGTTTGACGCGGGCGGCAGGCCGCGGCCCAGTCGATGCCGAGTTCCCCATCGGCGCGGCGGTGTCCGGTGGTCATCCAAACCGAGTCCGCGTGGGCAGGGTGCGTGAGTGGAATGCCCGCAATGGCGGCAGCGCCACTCGCAGCGGTAATGCCCGGAATAATTTCGCATGGCACGCCTGCTTGTTGGGCAGCGGCCAATTCTTCGCCGACATGGGCGAACAGCATCGGATCGCCCCCTTTAAGACGCAACACGCGTTTATTTTCATGTGCAAGGCGCACCAGCAGTGCTTCGATTTCGGCTTGCGGCACGCTGTGGCAAGGCCCTTTTTTGCCGACGGCGATTCGCTCGGCGTCGCGGCGGGTGAGATCCAAAATCGCTTCGGGAACCAGTTGATCATGGAGCACCACATCGGCCGAACTCATCAAACGCAGTGCCTTGAGGGTTAATAATTCGGGGTCGCCCGGCCCCGTGCCGACTAAGAAAATAGCCCCGCGACGAGGACGTTCTTCGCGCAGCGCGTGTTCAAATTGCGCAGCGGCACCTTCTTCATCGCCCTGAAAAATTTGCTCAGCAATCGGGCCATTGATGACTGACTCCCAAAAGTCGCGGCGTTGGTCGACATCGGGAAAACGTGCTTTAACTTGGTCACGACGGGCGCTGGCAAATGGGGCGAGGCGGCCCAGTGCCATCGGTAAGGCTTGTTCGATACGGCTGCGCATTTCGCGGGCGAGCACGGGCACGCCGCCGCCAGTGGAAATCGCGGCAATTAAGGGAGAGCGATCGATGATCGCGGGCATGATGAAACTGCAGCGCGCGGGGTTATCCACAACATTGACCGGAATATTCGCAGCTTGTGCGGCCTGAGAGACGTGTGCGTTGACCGCGTCGTCATCGGTGGCGGCAATGATGAGCCGATATCCAGACAGGTGATCGGGTTGAAACGGTTGGGCAAGATGTCGAAGCTGGCCTTGGTCTCGTCCCTGCGCCAGTTCGGGGTGAAGCGCGGGCGCCATGATGGTGACATTTGCGCCCGCTTTAAGGAGGAGTCGGATTTTGCGCAACGCAATTTCACCGCCGCCCACAACCAAGCAGGGGGCATGGCGAATATCCATAAAAATAGGGAGGTAATCCACGTTAAACAGCCTTTAAGAATGTCGGGCGGCGCGGCTTAAAAAGTATGCCATTGGGTCGCCCATCCGCGGGAATGATGCGCAATTGTTCTTAATAAAATTGATTTAGGCCACAAATTCGCGGCAAAACCATAGAAAACACGCGGTTTTGTGATACCTTCGACGCCGTATATTAGCGAATGAATTTAAGGCTTGGAGTGGATTCTTCTCAACTGAATGGCGCTTCCTTCAGCCCAGATACTGTACTGACGACTGAACTGATGATGGACTCCCTCCCCTCTTCTTCCTCTGTGTGGCCTGTTTTGCGTTTTTTTCCTTTGCAGCACCGTCCGCGCAAAGTACTGTGGCCTGTTTCATTTCTGCTTGGCCTTGTGGCCTGTCTCTGTAATCAATTATTTAGCCCGCCTGATCTACCTGTTCCTCTTTTTGATGTGCTCTATCCCGCACTTGCTTGCGCGCTGGCCTTGTATGGCTGGGGCAGTTTTGGCGCGACCTTGTGTGGTGCATTGGTGTATTTCGCCTATTCGCAAACAGCGTGGCTGCACGGTATTTCTGGATTCGCGGCGCTAGCAAGTCTCACGGCGGGCTATACCGCGGCGGCGGCGCTTGCGGCCTTTTCGATGCGGGCAGCGATTAAGTCGGCGGTCGAGCTAAACGAGAAAACCGGCTTTGTGATGTGGCGGCGGTTTGTGTTTTTAGGCTGTGGGTTGGGCGCGGCTTGCATTGCTTTGGCCGGATGGGGGGCGCAATCGTTATTGTGGCCGACCTTGGTTAGCGCGCCGTCATGGGTCGCCGGTTTGGGGGCTGCATTGTCTATTTTGGCGATTGCCCCTCTGTGGTGGGTTCGCACAGTGGGCCGCCATGCGTTTCAGGGTGCGCGCGAACCTTCGATTAAAGTATATGGCGTGCTCCTCGCGGGGTTGTTATTGATCTTGGTGGTTGGCACGGTATGGCTGCCAGCGGTGTATGTTTTGCTGGTGCCATTGCTAGTGGCCGTTGCCTTGTCCACTTCGCCCTTTTTCTTTGGCGTCTTGAGTGTGTTGCCGGTGATTCCGGTCATTGCGAGCGGTGCGGGTTATGTGCCCAGCGTGCCCGCTTTGTCGTTGACGGGGCAGATCAGCGCAGACTTGGGATTGTTGATTGTCTTATTGCTGACCACCCAAGGTATTGGTGTGGCGTCCCTTGGGCGCTTGTTGGAGCTGAGAAATTTTCGACTTTCGATGTACCGCGACCCCGTCACGGGCCTGATGAACCAGCCCGGTTTGCAGCGTGAATTCGATTTCTGGCAGAAAAAAGAGCGCAATTTTGCCCTCGCTGCAGTTCACGTCGATTTATTTGATTCGGTATTGCGGATGTTCGGCCCCGATGCAGGCGATGCGCTGGTGCGGGCGGTGGCGGCGCGGATTGAAAACGAGCTGCCATTGGGATGGCCTGCGGCGCGTCTATTGGGCGGGGGCTATGTCTTTATGATTCCGCTGAATGAGCCGTTGTCACTGGTGGAGTTTGAGCGCATTGCGCGTTCGTTGCAGAGCGTGACCTTCGCATGGCGCGACCTACATTTAGACGTGCGCTGTCGGGCCGCGCTGTTACGGCGCTTATCGGGCGCCTTTGATGTCTGCGTGAGTCAGGTTGTGGCGGCCTCTCGGGACATGGACGCTGATATTCAAGAAGGGCCGATCACCGCCGAAGTCGCGAGCGCCGAACAGCAGGACGAGCTGTATTGGCTGGCGCAGATGCAGCGTGCCTTGGTTTCTGATCGCTTTGTGTTATTTGCCCAAAAAATTGCGCCGCTCCAAGGCGTGGACCCCTCCATGCATTTCGAAGTGCTGGTACGGATGCGCGCCGAAGATGGCAGTTTGGTGCCGCCGAATTGCTTTATTCCGGTGGCAGAGCGGTTTCGCTTTATGCCGCAAATTGATGTCTGGATTGTGGAGCATGTGCTGTCGTGGCTGGCATTGCATCCCGAAATCGAAAGCCAGATCAGTCAATGCTCGATTAACTTGTCCGGCATTACCGTGGCCAACGCCAACATTGTTGATATTGTCCGGCGTGCTTTGATTCGCTATCCAGTTGATCCAAAACGACTGTGTTTTGAAATCACCGAAACCGCCGCTTTAGGCAATCTTGGTCATGCGCGCTCGGTGGTTGAAGGTCTGCGCAATTTAGGCTGTAAAACCGCTTTGGATGACTTTGGTCGCGGCTTGGCGACCTTTGAATATCTGAAACATTTGCCGGTTGATGTCGTCAAGATTGATGGCAGCTTTATCCAGCATCTTGAGCTGGAATCCGTGGATCATTCGATTGTGCGCGCGGTGGCCGATGTGGCGCGGTTTATGGGCATTCAAACCGTTGCAGAGTATGTTGAAACGGACGAGGTGCGTGGATACTTGGCCGATACTGGCATTGATTTTGTGCAGGGTTACGGGATTGAGCGCCCGATGCCGATTGAGGCGTTTTTTGCGCAGGAGCGCGATCGGATTTTCTTAGCGCAGTAGATGAGCACTTCGTTTCTTATGCACGCACGACGTGATTGAGCGCGGGGCTGTTTGCCGCTGTATTTTCAGAATAAGCAAGAGATGGAGGGGGACTCATGGCATTGTGCCCATGCGATTCAGCGTTAGAATTTGAAGTATGTTGTGGTCCGATCATCGCGGGAACGCCTGCGCCGACCGC
Source organism: uncultured Aquaspirillum sp. (assembly GCA_964635875.1). GTDB lineage: Bacteria > Pseudomonadota > Gammaproteobacteria > Burkholderiales > Aquaspirillaceae > CAZWRK01. The sequence goes on along the minus strand of CAZWRK010000097.1, from coordinate 5,126 downwards.
CGAAGCATTGATGCGTTCGCGTTATACCGCTTTCGTTCAACGCCAACTCGACTACGTTGAGCAGACGCACGCCCCCGAAATTCGTGACGATTTTAATCGCGCCGAGGCTGAGCGGTTGGCCGAGGAGTGTGAATGGCATGGCCTAGATATTCGTCGCGCCACAGAGAATGGTGATGCTGCAGAAATTGAATTTGTGATTCGCTTCCGCCGCGATCAGCAAGAAATGGTGCAAGCGGAAGTGGCGACTTTTCGTCGCGAGAATGGCCAATGGCTTTATGTGAAAGGGGATCTCAACCCTCTCATTGCCCAACGCCAAGTCAGTAAAGTTGGGCGCAATGATCCGTGCCCTTGTGGTTCCGGCAAAAAAGCAAAGAAATGCTGTGGAACCACGACGGACTTGGTGTAGCCATGGCGCGGCACTTTCAATGTACCGCGTGTGGGAAATGTTGTTACGGGCAATTACCCTTAACCATTAATGACGCGTTTGCCCATGCAGAACGTTTTCCTTTGGGCTTTGTTTGGACGCCCCTGCGACAGGGAAGTAAAGATTATTCAATGGTGGCGCGTTTGGGGGCCACCATTCAATTGGCCGATCGAAAAGAATTAGCGGTGTTAATTGTGCCCACCGCGTATATTCCGCCAGATTTACCTTGCCCCGCTTTGCTGGAGAATTCGCTTTGTGCCATTCATGCGGAGAAGCCTTTACGCTGTAAAACGATGCCGTTTTATCCTTATCGCGATGAGCAATATCAAGCCGAATTGCTGGTGCCGCGCAAAGGTTGGGCGTGTGATACCGCTGAGACTGCACCGATTGTCTTTCAAGACAAAAAAGTGGTTCTACGTGAGGACTTTGATGCCGAGCGCGCCGAACTAGAAGCGCAGGTCCCTTTCTTGCGCCGCTATGCAGAATTTACTCTGAAGTACTCTCCAATGATGGTGAATAGCTTGGCGAAAGCGTCCCTAAGCCAGAGGCCTGCTCAGGTCGTGACCAGCCTTTCATCATTCCTGACGGCCACCAAGTACTGCGATGCGAAGCCTCTCGCGCAGAAGCAGTGGCCTGTACTTAAGGCCTTCGCAGAAAAAACAGCGGGACATCAGCCGCATGCTGATTTTCATAAAAAATACACGGAGTGGGCTAAGGAAATGGCCTATTTTGCCTCACGGCCCTGACCAAATTTCAGCGGCGTTCAGGGCCAATAGCGATGCGTAAAAATGTGAAAAAATAGATCAAGGGTGAGCATTGCGCTCACCCTTGTTTGTTTCTAGGTTCAAACCTTAAAGCGCTTAATTTCGGTGCTGAGTTGGCTGGTCAACTCGCTCAAGATGTTTGCGGTGTCATTGATGGTGCCGACGGCCTGAGAATTTTCGCTGGTGTTTTGCGAAATGCTCTCGACTTGGCGGGCGATTTCGGCGGTGCCGGTTTTTTGTTCATCCAGCGAGAGGGCAATCTCGGCGATCGATTTTTCGCCTCGGACGGCTTCGTCAACAATGCTTTCCATCGCGTCCGTCGCATTTTCAGCTTTTTCGACCGAAACCTGTACGCGTGAAGTCACCTGCTTCATGCTGTCGACAGCTTGTTCTGCTTCTTCTCGAATCGCCCCAATTTTCTGATGAATATCGCGTGTTGCCGTTGCCGTCCGCTCGGCCAAGGCGCGAACTTCATCCGCAACCACCGCAAAGCCGCGCCCCATTTCGCCCGCTCGTGCCGCTTCAATCGCGGCATTCAGGGCGAGTAGGTTGGTTTGTTCTGCAACTTCTTTAATCACATTGATGACGGAGCTAATTTCTGCGGTGCCGGTGCCAAGGGTTTGTACTTTCTCGGCTGCTTCGCTTGAAATCGCTGCAATTTCTCGAATGTCGGTTAATGCCTCATGAATGCGTTTGCCGCCTGTGCTGGCGCTGTCACGGGTGCGTTGACCAATTTCGTGCGCATGCTGTGCGTTGTCGGCGACTTGCGAAATCGCCACGGTAATTTCCTCAATCGCTGCGGCCATTGCCGAGGTCGAGAGGCTGGTTTGTTCGCTGCTGGCGGCGACTTGAATCGATGTTTGCGAGAGGCGGCCAGCTTCATGGTTGACGTTGTGGGCGGCTTCGGAGGCCATTTTTACCAAGCGTTGCAACGATCCCATGAGGTCGTTAAATGCATAGGTAATCATGTCCAATTCGTCGCGGTTATGGCTGGGAAGGCGTAAGGTCAGATCATGCTGATTTCGTGCTTGGGTGATGCCTTCGACAATGTGATTGAGCTTGCGGCTCATGCCTAAAATCAGCGGCACACTAATCCCCGCTGCCAGCGCCACCGCGCCCAGCATGGCGATGAGCGTAATCATTTTGGCTGCGTGATAATCGCCCTCTGCTTGTTGGTAGTTCTTCTTCGCTTCATCTAATTGCAGCTCGACCAGTTGATCAATAATCTGCGTCAGTGGCTCGACCTCTGGATAGAGCCGGTCGCGGGCAAAGGTCTGAAAAGCGGTTTGGTCTGCTTGGGTCAATAAGTGCTTGAGCTCTTCTTTGCCCTTGTCCGCTACTTTCATGGCGGCATCTGCTTGGCGGACAAGCTCGGCTTCTCTTGGTGTGAGCTGCGTGGCTTTATAGGCCTGCCATTGTGCTGCGATGACTTTCTCTGCGGCGTCAATGCGAGGGGCGGCATCGGTGGGCTTCAGAGAGCCGTGCGCTAATTTGTTGGCGGTATCCACAATGTCGATGGCATACGCATCGCCGACATTTTTGAGCTGGTCGATCGGAATGACGCGATCGTTATACGTGGTTTCAAAAGCTTGGTTCGTTTCATTTAAGGTCAGAAGCGAGTAGCTGCCCAAACCGATAATGAGCGCAGTTAATGCGCCAGCCATACTGGCCAGTCGGGTGCGAATGTTCATGAATGATCCTTGTCTATTATTCTCGGGCGACATCCTCTATCTATAGAAGATGTTTTTGTTATTTTTGATAAATATTTCAATTATTTTGTTTTTCGATATCGAAATATTTATTCGTTTTTTGTGACACGGAAAATCGTTTTTGGGCGCTATTTTGCACCAAGTTAGCGCTTTAAATCCACATAAAAAGACAATTGAATTTTTTGTGCATTTTTTTGATGCAAAATATTCAAACGGTCGCTTTGTTTTGGTGCGTTTTGGTGCGGTTTGCACTCAAATAGCGATGTGAAATTTGTTGGATTTGTCATCGAGCTGTTGCAGAAATGTCAAAAAAACGCGGCAGGATGCAGGGAGCACCTTCTTTCACGCATCGTTTTTTGGGGTGGCGACATGCATTACCGCTCGATTTTCTTATCCGATGTGCATTTAGGGACGCGAGATTGTCAGGCGGACGCCTTGCTTGATTTTCTGCGCCACCATGACTGCGACTACTTGTATTTGGTCGGCGATATTGTGGATGGTTGGCAGCTCAAAAAATCATGGTTTTGGGCGCAAAGTCATAATGACGTTGTCCAAAAATTGCTACGAAAAGCCCGCAAAGGCTGCCGAGTGGTGTATGTGCCGGGCAATCATGATGAAGCCGCACGGCAATACCAAGGCTTGGATTGCGGCGGGATTGCGATTCGCTACGAAGCCATTCATGACACCGCCGACGGCCGTCGTTTATTGGTGATTCACGGCGACCAATTTGATGGCGTGATTCAGCACGCAAAATGGCTGGCCTACCTCGGCGATACGCTCTACACCACGGCCTTAACGCTCAACCGCTGGTTCAATCGGCTGCGTGTGCATCGCGGACTGCCGTACTGGTCGCTATCGCAATACCTCAAACACAAAGTCAAAAATGCGGTGAACTTTATTAGCCGCTTCGAAACGATGATTGCCGACGAGGCGCGTCGCCGCCAGTTTGATGGCGTGATTTGTGGGCATATTCACCAAGCAGAAGTGCGCGAAATCGACGGCATTTTTTATGGCAACTGCGGTGATTGGGTCGAGAGCCTAACCGCCCTTGTCGAGACTGCCGATGGTGAAATCAAAGTGATCTGTTGGCCTGCTGCACGCCACGCGTCTTCTCTTCCGCCCCCGCCTTCTCATGCTGTTCCGACGACTCTGGAGCCTCCTTCATGCGCCTCTTGATTGTGACCGATGCATGGCAACCGCAAGTCAATGGGGTGGTGCGCACCCTGACCGAAACCCGCCGAGAACTGACCGAACTAGGGCACCACGTCGAGCTGCTCACCCCCGAAGGGCTGACGACCTTGCCTTGCCCGAGTTATCCCGATATTCGTTTAACGCTGTTTGCGGGGCGGGCGGTCAGAAACGCATTGAAAACAGTGAGGCCGGATGCCATTCATATTGCGACCGAAGGCCCGCTCGGTTTGGCCGCACGGCGCTGGTGTTTACGGCATGGTGTGCCGTTTACTACCGCCTATCACACCCGTTTCCCAGAATATATTCATGCGCGAATTCGCCTGCCGCTGGCGCTCAGTTATGCGTGGATGCGCTGGTTTCATCGGCCATCGCAGGCGGTGATGGTGCCGACGCCTGCCATGTGTCAGGCCTTGACGCAACGCGGATTTGAACGGGTGGTGCTGTGGAGTCGCGGTGTCGATACCACGCTGTTTCACCCCGGAGACCGCTCGCGTCTAAAGACCGTGCCGCCGATCTTTGTGTATGTCGGACGGGTGGCGATTGAGAAAAATATCGAGGCTTTTTTGCAGCTTGATTTACCCGGCTCAAAGTGGGTCGTCGGCGAAGGGCCGCTCTTGGCGACCCTGCAGAAAAAATATCCTGATGTGCACTTTTTAGGTGTACTGCCGCAAAGCGAGCTGGTACGGGTGTATAACGCCGCTGATGTTTTTGTTTTTCCAAGTCTGACGGATACGTTTGGATTGGTGATGCTCGAAGCGATGGCCTGCGGCACGCCGGTCGCGGCGTATCCGGTCGAAGGCCCGTTGGATGTGGTGGGATCGTCGGCGGGCGGCGTGTTGGCGGCCGATCTCAAAAGCGCTTGTTTACGAGCGAGCCAGCTGGATCGCCAGCAGGTGCGGTGCTACGCCGAGCGGTTTTCATGGCGTGCGGCCGCCGAGCAGTTTTTACAGCATTTAGTCACGCGCTGAGGGGTGGGCGCTGCCGCGTTGACTGCGGCAGCGCGAGTCGATTAACGCGGCAATCCGGCCTCGTACCACG
>CAZWRK010000096.1:7493-16123 GCA_964635875.1 uncultured Aquaspirillum sp. | reverse complement strand
CTGCTGCTCCGGCACCTGCTGCTGACGCTGCTGCTGCTCCGGCACCTGCTGCTGAGCAAAAATAATTCCTTCACTGGAATGATGAAAAAACCGGCTATATAGCCGGTTTTTTCATTGCAGCGCAACGCGCGTAGATATCACAAAAAAAGCCGGTTTTTACCGGCTTTTTTTGTGACTCACGAAGATCAAAATCATTGCAACTGCTGATTCAAATTTTTCAAAATCTTCGCTAATTTCTGCTCGTCCAGCGCCTTACCTGTACCATCTAGCACGCTGACCTGTGTTTGGTTATTGCTGATTTCCTTCAACAAAACACGGAAACGCTCACCGCCCGCCTGCTCCAGTTGGGCTTGAACTTTTTTCGGTTGCTTCTCGCGCCAGAAAGCCAAAGCAGACCAGATGCTCTCGCCCGACTCTTTTTCTGCGGCTTCAGACTGTGCAAGACGCACAAAATACACGCCGTCTTGGCGATTCCGATCAACAACAACAAGCCCAACGCGGTCCAATGCCAACCCTGTCCGACGCCATGCACGATCAAAAGCATCGTCAACCACAACAGTTTGCCCAACAATATTCGAGCGCTGACTCACTGTGCTTGCATTTGCAATTTTCTTGACTGCATCGCGGGCCTTATCTTCAGAAACACCTAGACGCAGCATAAAGCGGCCCAGCATTTCGGCTTCCAGCTCGGGATCTGCCGGACGAACCTGCCAAATCGTGCCTTCTTTCGCATCGCTGGTATAAACCTCAGCCATACCACGGTGACTGAAATAAACCTCAGTCCCTTTTGCGCTCCGCTCAAGGCGGATACGGAACTTGTCACGCTCCGGCGTCGAATACAAGCCGTCTAAACCGACCTTAGACAGCAAAATGCGAATTCCATCGACAGGAATTTTGGCCCGATTTTCTGCCCAATCTGTCTCCATCACACCCAGCTTAGGATCACTAGTCTTGATCAGGAAGCCATTTTCTTGCCAAAACTCCTCCAAAGAACTCCAAAGATCTTCCGGAGATTTTTCGATGAGTAGCCACCGCTGATTGCCCTGACGCTCAATGCGCATATTAGGCACTTGCACCGCAACTTGACCCGTAGATTGGGAAATTTCGCGGTTTTTATCTGCAGCTTTTTCCGCAAGAGAAGAAGCAGTGATTGCGCCATTGACCTTAGGCAAGGCAAATTTATCGCGCAAATCAGGATTCGTCAGATCCGGTGGGATTTCTAGGGCATTACGCTTAGGCTGTGCCGACTTATAGTCAAGCTTTTTCGTCAGCGGCTCATTACTGCTACACGCCACCAATGTCGTGGCAGAAAGTAAGGCAAGCGTGATAATTCGGTAATTCATCCTAGCTCCGAAGCAATAGCAACCCATCAAAGAAGATTGGCTGCTTTTAACGCGCCTTCAACAATAGGTTGGGCGGATGTGGACAGAGGGGTCAAGGGCAAACGAATACCGGCAGGAATCCGCCCCATTCGTTCCAACGCCCATTTCACCGGAATCGGATTCGCTTCACAGAACAAGTCTTTATGCAGATCTTGCAACGGATCATTAATGGCACGTGCCGCCTTGACATCACCCGCCATCGCCGCGCGACACAAGTCTGCCATCGCTTTCGGCGCCACGTTGGCCGTGACCGAAATCACACCGTGACCACCAGACAGCATAAAGGCCATTGCCGAAGCATCGTCGCCGGTATAGATCGCAAAATCTGCCGGTGCGCGCTTAAACAGATCGCAAGCGCGACCTAAATCGGCGGTCGCGTCTTTAATTCCGACAATGTTCGGAATCTCCGCTAAACGCAAGCTGGTGTCATTCGACATATCGGCGACGGTACGTCCGGGCACGTTATACAGAATGATCGGCAGATCAACTGCCTCAGCAATCGCGCGGAAATGGCGATACAACCCTTCTTGCGTTGGCTTGTTGTAGTAGGGAACTACGGACAACGACATTTCAGCCCCGACACGCTTAGCTTCACGCGTCAATTCAATCGCCTCAGCGCTTGAATTGGCACCTGTGCCTGCAATGACGGGAATGCGGCCCGCGCTATATTTGACCACAGCCGAAACCACTGCAAGGTGTTCTTCGACTGCCAAGGTGGCTGATTCTCCTGTCGTACCCACAGCAACGATGCCGCTTGTACCACTTTCGATATGAAACTCAACCAATTTTTGTAATGAGGCGAAATCGACACTGCCGTCTTCGAACATCGGCGTGACGATCGCGACCAAGCTACCTGTAAGCATGTGCTGCCCGTCCTGAAAAACATGGCTAAAAAAACTCGTGAAGATTGTAGCCCAATTCATGCGTAATACGGAAAGAACTCGTGTTTCAATTCGTGCAGTTTTGCCATAAAAATCGTACGAACCTCGTTTTACTAGACATTTTTCGGATAGAAATGCGGTCAGCTGCTTGTGATAAAATGTTGATCTTTAAGTTTTTCAATACAGTTTGTTAGCAAAGGCCTAGTTGTGATCACAACATCCAATATCACGATGCAGTTCGGGGCAAAGCCTCTTTTCGAAAATGTGTCAGTCAAATTTGGCGAAGGTAACCGCTACGGTTTGATCGGAGCGAATGGCTCGGGCAAATCCACATTCATGAAAATTTTGGGCGGCGACCTTGAGCCAACCTCGGGCAACGTTTCTTTAGAACCCGGTTTGCGTTTGGGTAAATTACGCCAAGACCAGTTTGCTTACGAAGATATTCGCGTACTTGATGTGGTGTTAATGGGCCACACTGAAATGTGGGCGGCCATGAGCGAACGCGATGCAATCTACGCGAACCTCGAAGCCACCGAAGATGACTACATGCACGCTGCCGAGCTTGAAGCACGCTTCGCAGAATATGATGGCTATACCGCAGAGGCGCGCGCGGGCGAATTACTCTTAGGCGTTGGGATTGCCTCAGAGCTTCACCAAGGCCCGATGCGCGAAGTCGCTCCCGGCTTCAAACTCCGCGTGTTGCTCGCACAAGCGCTGTTCTCCAATCCAGATGTCCTGCTGCTGGATGAGCCGACCAACAACTTGGACATTAATACCATTCGTTGGCTGGAACATACGCTGAATGAACGTAACGCCACCATGGTCATCATTTCTCATGACCGCCACTTCTTGAATGAAGTGTGTACACATATGGCGGACTTGGATTACAACACCATTCGCCTCTATCCCGGCAACTACGATGACTACATGATCGCCTCGGCCCAAGCACGAGAACGTCAGCTCTCGTCCAACTCCAAAGCCAAAGAGCGCATCCAAGATCTTCAAGAATTTGTGGCGCGCTTCTCCGCCAACAAATCTAAAGCACGCCAAGCCACTTCACGCCTCAAGCAAGTCGACAAGCTGAAATCAGAAATGGTCGAAGTGAAACCGTCAACCCGTCAAAGCCCATATATCCGCTTTGAACTTGACGACAAAATGAAACTGCATCGCCAAGCGGTTGAACTCGACGAAGTAACAAAATCCTTCGATAAGCCTTTGCTGAAAAAATTGAGCATGATTTTGGATGCCGGCCAGCGCTTGGCGATTATCGGCCCGAACGGTGCCGGTAAATCAACCCTGATCAAGCTTTTGGCTGCGGCATTTGATCCCAAGCTGGCAGAAGGTCTGCAACCGGATTCCGGCCGCGTGAAGTGGGCCGAAAAAGCCACGGTCGGTTACTACGCCCAAGATCATGAAAGCGATTTCGACTGCGACGACAATCTGAGCGAATGGATGCGGCAATGGGGCCAAGACGGCGATGATGAACAAGTCATTCGTGGCACATTGGGTCGCTTGCTGTTCGGCGGTGACGATGTTGGCAAATCAGTTCGCGTGCTGTCGGGCGGTGAAAAAGGCCGGATGCTGTATGGCAAACTGATCCTGACGAAACCAAACGTCTTGCTGATGGATGAACCAACCAACCATATGGACATGGAATCGATCGAGTCGCTGAATATTGCACTCGAAAAATACCGTGGAACCTTAGTTTTTGTCTCTCACGATCGCCAATTTGTCAGCTCACTGGCCACACAAATCTTAGAGCTTGATGGTCAAGGCGGATTTGAGCACTACATGGGCAACTACGAAGACTACTTAGCCAGCCGCGGCTTGTCTTAATTAAAACCCCTTAAAAAAGTCGCTTCGGCGACTTTTTTGTTTCTCAAACGACGGCTTTATCGAAAAAATCCGAGCTGGCTTATACTCCCGTCATCGCGATATCTGTTATATTTGCTGCACTGCAAAGCGAACAGACCGAGGCGCATGTTGCATGCTGACATATTCCGATAATAGTCAGCAGACACAATAATAAAAAGAAGGCCGATGGTGGAGTCTTGATCCGTGGCATTTACTTCCCCCTGCGGAATAAATCGCCTTGATTCTTCGAGCGAAAGGAACAAATAGAATGCGTTTGAAAGGTAAAGTATCAATCATCACTGGTGCCGCAAGTGGCATTGGCCGTGCAACCGCAATTAAATTTGCACAAGAAGGCGCCATTGTTGCTGTTTGCGATTTGGCACAAGAAGCGGTTGATACCGTAGTCAACGAAATCAAGGCAGCAGGCGGTGAAGCAGTTGGCTACATCGTAAACGTGACCAACAAAGCACAAATCGCTGACATGGCGGGCGACCTGAAAACTCGCTTTGGCCGTATCGACGTGCTGGTCAACAATGCCGGTATCGTTCAAGATGCCCAATTGGTCAAAATGACCGACGACCAGTTCGACCGCGTGATCGACATCAATCTGAAAGGCGTTTACAACTGCACACGTGCTGTTGTTGACACCATGATTGAACAAGGTTCTGGCGTGATCTTGAATGCATCTTCTGTTGTTGGCGTGTACGGTAACTTCGGCCAAACCAACTACGCTGCAACCAAATTCGGCGTGATCGGCTTTGTCAAAACTTGGGCAAAAGAACTCGGCAAAAAAGGCATTCGTGCCAACGCCGTTTGCCCGGGCTTCGTAGCGACACCGATTCTGAAAGCCATGCCAGAAAAAGTGATTCAAGCGATGGAAGAAAAAGTGCCGATGAAGCGTATGGCTGAGCCGGTTGAAATCGCTAACGTCTATGCTTTCTTGGCTTCTGACGATGCCAGCTACATCAACGGTGCAGCAATCGAAGTCACCGGTGGCCTGACACTGTAATTCGGACTCGCCCCCGAACAACGGACACTCAGCAGAGTGTCCGTTTTTTATTGTGCGACCGCATCATTGATGCTTGAAAAGCATTCAACACCCCCTATCTGTGGGCTACCCTTTCTGTTAACCCTTCATGAGACAGATGACAATGACAATGCAAAAAGAAACGCTTGGCTTCCAAACTGAAGTCAAACAACTCCTTCACCTCATGATTCACTCCTTGTACTCCAACAAGGAAATCTTCTTACGCGAATTGGTGTCAAACGCCTCCGATGCGGCAGACAAACTTCGCTTTGAATCGATTGCACAGCCCCAGTTACTCGGCGAAGACGGCACACTCAAAATCCGCCTGCACGCCAACAAAGAAGCCCGTACGCTGACCTTATCCGATAACGGCATCGGGATGAGCCGTGAAGAAGTCATCGAAAACCTCGGCACCATCGCCAAATCGGGCACCCGCGCCTTTTTTGAAAAATTAACCGGCGACGCTAAGCAAGATGCTCAACTGATTGGTCAATTTGGGGTCGGTTTTTACTCTGCCTTCATCGTTGCCGACCGTGTCACTGTGACCACCCGCCGCGCCGGTTTAAGCGCGCAAGAAGCCGTGCGCTGGGAATCCGCAGGCGAAGGCGACTACACCATTGAAGCTGTTGAAAAAGCGGATCGCGGCACAGAGATCGTTCTGCACATCCGTGAAGGCGACGAAGAATTTTTAGACGACTGGCGCATTCGCGCCATTTTGCGCAAATACTCCGATCACATCTCCATCCCGATCGAAATGCCAAAAATGGCGACCGGTAGCGAAGAAAACGCCGAAGAGGCTGCTGCGCCAGAGTGGGAATCCGTTAACCAAGCCTCAGCACTGTGGGCGCGGTCGAAGAACGACATCACCGAAGAACAATACAAAGAGTTTTACAAGCACGTTGGCCATGACTTTGCTGAACCGCTCGCATGGACGCACGCCAAAGTCGAAGGCCGCCAAGAATATACCGAATTGCTCTATATTCCGTCGCGCGCACCGTTTGACCTCTGGGAACGCGAGCGCAAACAAGGCGTCAAGCTTTATGTGCGCCGGGTCTTCATCATGGAAGACACCGAAAAGCTCATGCCGCACTACTTGCGCTTCATCCGTGGAGTGATTGACTCTGCCGACTTGCCATTGAATGTCAGCCGCGAAATTCTGCAAGGCTCGAAAGACCTCGATGCCATTCGCGCAGGCTGCGTGAAAAAAGTCCTCGGCCTCCTCGAAGACCTGGCAAATAACGATGCAGAAAAATACAGCACCGTTTGGAAAGAGTTCGGCCAAGTGCTGAAAGAGGGCGTTGGAGAAGACTTTGCAAACCGCGAACGCATTGCCAAATTGCTACGCTTTGCCTCGACCGCCAATGACACGCCAGATCAAACCGTCACACTGGCGGAATACATTGGCCGCATGAAAGAAGGCCAAAAAGCCATCTATTACATCACCGCCGATACCTTTGCCGCCGCGAAGAGCAGCCCGCACTTAGAGATTTTCCGCAAAAAAGGCGTGGAAGTGCTGTTGCTGTCTGACCGCGTCGATGAATGGTTGAGCACACACCTCACCGAATTCGACGGAAAACCGCTGCAGTCGATTGCCAAAGGCGCGCTGGATCTTGGCGACTTGGACAACGAAGAAGATAAGGCCGAGCAAGAAAAAATCGAAGCGGAGTACAAGCCGCTGGTCGAACGTATTCAGAGCGCGCTCGACGACCGCGTGAAAGAAGTGCGTGTGACACACCGCCTGACCGAGTCACCCGCCTGCTTAATTGCCGAAGAACACGGCATGAGTACGCACTTAGAGCGCTTGCTTAAACAGGCGGGCCAAAGCATCACCGCCAGTAAGCCAATCTTGGAAATCAACCCGACACATCCGCTGATTAAGCGCCTTGAGTCCCGCAAGGACGATGGTCAATTTAGCGACTTGTCACAACTCGTCTTCGATCAAGCGCTGCTTGCCGAAGGCGGTCAGCTCGATGATCCGGGTAGCTTTGTGAAGCGGATGAACGCGCTGATGTTAGAACTTGCAAACTAAGCAGCTAGCGCCCACAAAAAAACCGGATGCCTTACGCATCCGGTTTTTTATGGCACGCTCAAAAGTTAGGCCTGAGGAGGCACCGTTTCGGCAAAACTTTGGCGTTGATTAATTTTTTCCACCAAATTCAGCAGGTTAGGATGATCTTGCGGCCAAGTTAATTCCGCAAATCGGAATGCCAGATAATTCAAACAACACCCCACAGCAACATCAGCCAAGGTGTAGCTCTCCCCGCGCATCCAAGGCTTTTCACCAAGTTCAGCCGATAGCGCAGCTAAACCCAGCTCCACCTTCTGCAATTGACGCGCCATCCAGCCCGCGCTTTGCTCGCTCTCGGCGCGCTTTCGCTCCAAGAATACGGCAATCGCTGCATCGCAAATCCCGTCAGCCAGCGCTTCAACGCGCTTCACCAGCGCTAACGAACGGTTATCTTGAGGCAACAAACGCGACACCGGCGAAATATTGTCGAGATATTCGACAATGACGCGAGAGTCATACAAGGGCGTACCATCATCCAGCACCAGAACAGGAATTTTGCCCAGTGGGTTGAAATGTGGAACTTGGGTATCGGCATCCCAAGGATTTCCAACTTCAAGCTGGCATTCGATCTTTTTCTCGATCAAAACAGCCCGCACTTTGCGGGCATAAGGACTGGTAAGCGAGGCGATTAGTTTCATGAGCCTGTAAATAGACAATAAGGTGTGAGCATTGTATGCCAAGCTCAGACTTTTTTTGCTATTCCTTCGCACCGACTTCGATACGACCGTCAATATTCACCACCACTTCGCTTTCACCAGGCGCAAATTGGGGACTGCTTTCGGCCGCAGCCATCATCGCTTGCTTACGGTACATCACAGGCGCACCATGATTGCCCTGCAAATTGACTTGGGCCTGAACAATGCGATATTGCGAATGCCCTAGCTCGCGACTGACCAAGCGGGCGCGCTCTTTGAATAAACTCAACGCCTCGGGAATCAATTGATTCTCCACCTGCTTACGCACGGCAGTCGACACCGAGAACCCGACTTGCCCTATCGCCATGAATTTTTGCAGCCGGCCAATCAACTCGGCAGCTTGCTCGGGCGCTTCACTTTCGAGACGAATCTCTGCTCGCCCGCGCCAGCCACTAATCTGCTGCTTTTCATACACCGGCCAGTTTTGAATACCACCCGACGCCACCCGTACCAGCGGATAGGCTCGCGACTCAGCCAGCGCGCGCTTAATCGCGGCATTCAGTTTTTCTGCGACGTGTTCCGCACGAAGATTCGACTCTTCTACATACAACGAAGCGCGCAGCTGGTCATTACTAACCTCTTTGCGCGCTTCTACTGTAAAACCAATTTGATTATAAGCAGGCTCGGCCCACGCCATGCTGGGCAAGCTTCCGAGCACAGCCAAAGATAAGAACAATCGACGCATCGCAAATACTCCAAGAGTGAGTATTTTTTGTATCACAG
>CAZWRK010000096.1:0-7393 GCA_964635875.1 uncultured Aquaspirillum sp. | reverse complement strand
AAAAAAAGGCCCGCTTACGCGGGCCGAACTAGGGTCAAAAACACACATCAACACAAGACACACACAATTAACCTACTCACTCGAGTGCTTTCGAGGTCAATTATATGCTGCACCACAGCATTTTAAGATGACATTTATCAAATAGAAAGCTCTAAAATGCGATCTGTTTGTTTACTTTTTATGTGCTAATGGATCAATTAAAGCAGCTCACGACCTTTGTCAGCGTCGTTACATGCGGAAGCCTGTCGGCAGCAGCACGCCAAGAAGGCGTTGTACCCGCCATGATTGGACGACGCTTAGATGGTTTAGAAGAACGACTCGGCGTCAAATTACTGGTCCGAACCACCCGCCGCGTCACACTCACCCAAGAAGGCAGTGGTTTTTTTGAAGAATGCCAGCGCATCTTAGGCGATTTACAAGAAGCCGAAGCGGCCATCGTGTCCGGCAATGGCCGCATGCGAGGACATTTACGGATTTCAGCACCGGCAGGATTTGGCCGCCGCCATGTCGCCCCTCACATAGCAAGCTTTCAAGCAATGCATCCCGATGTACGGGTGACTTTAGATCTATCCGATCGGCTCGTCGATTTGGTCGGAGAGCGCGTAGATTGTGCGATTCGCATTAGTGACCTCGAAGACTCCAGCTTGGTCGCGATTCGTCTGGCTGAAAATCGCCGTGTCGTTGTCGCCAGCCCCGATTATTTAGCACGCCATGGCGCGCCATACACTGTTGCAGACCTGAGCGAGCATCGTTGCTTGGCGCTGGGCGGTAGCCAAAGCCGTGGCTGGATGTTCAAAGTCGATGGAAAAGTGCTGACCCTTAAAATTTCGGGCCTATTAGAATGCAATGATGGTGCGGTATTGCACGACTGGGCTTTAGCAGGATTTGGCTTGTCGTGGCGCTCGCTGTGGGAAGTCCGAGCCGACTTAGCTGCAGGCCGACTCGTTACAGTCTTAGATGACTACTCGTTACCGGAATATCCGGTCTATGCCGTGGTTCCACAGCGCCGATTTCTACCCGAGCGGGTACAGCGCTTTATTGCACACTTAAAAACGGTCTACAACCAGCCCGGCTATTGGGACGATTAAACAAACTCAAGCACATCCATCGCAATCGCTGCATGCTCAAACCCACGGTAAACCGATTGCGCTTGACCTGATCGCCCCGCGCCTAAAGCAAAGTACAGCGGCAATAAATGCTCATTGGTCGGATGATTTTCAAAAGCATGAGGCAGCGCGATATAGTCCAAAGCCGCAGACACATTCCCCGCTAACAGATGTCCAACCAAAGCATCGCGGAATGCCTCGACCCAGTTCAACGGATGCTCACGACCCCAGCGCACCGCCATCAAATTGTGCGTCAAGCTACCGGAGGCCAATAACAACACCCCCTCAGCCGATAAATCCGCCAGCGCCTGCCCCAGCGCGAAATGCTGTGCAGGCGTCGCATCCGGCATCACCGACAAGGGAATCACCGGAATATCGGCCTCGGGATACATCGCCAAGAGCGGCACCCACGCGCCATGGTCCAAACGATGATCCGCATCTTCGACCGCATTCAAACCCGTATGACGCAAACGCTCGACAATTTTCCGAGCCAAAGCAGGCGCACCAGCGGGCCGATATTGCAACTGATAAAGGTCCGCCGAAAAGCCCCCAAAATCGTGAAACTCTTGATAGTGAACCGCGCTACCGACGGTGATACGGCATGCCGGTCGATGCGCGGACAACGCCACAATTGCAGTTGGGCGCGGATGATTTTTTGCCCATGCCCGCCATGCGTCCGGCGCAGGCGAGCCGTCATTCAATACACTCGGCGCACCATGGGAAATAAACAGCGGAGGAATAAAAGTATTAGAGACTGTAGTGGCTACCATCACAAAACACGCCTTTTTTGCTATGACCACACCGGCATAGCGCGACGCTTTGCGGTGCGGACAACGATACAAGATGCGGTAATTTATCTGTTAAACGATGGCTTCCATCACAGAACGGATAATTTTTCGATTTTCCACAGGCGCATAAAGCATGGTTTCCCGCTTCAAGCGTCTGATAGAGCGGCGTTTTTTCCATCGTCGATTCCTCCGCATTCGCGGCGATGGTCTCCCCATCGCCGACCCCAAAAATTAACTTATTTAGCAAGTTCAGCGATTTGTGTCTGGGCTGCACTCAAAGCGGCTTCACGCGCCGCATCACCCATATTCAAACCTTCGGCATAGACAAAGTGCAGACTTTTCAAACCAATCAGCCCAAAAAAGCTGCTGAGAAAGCCGGTTTGACTATCGGACGGCAAGCCTTGATGAATTCCACCGCGCGCCGCAAACAAATAGACGGGCTTATCTTCGATCAAACCAACAGGACCAGTTTCAGTATATTTGAAGGTCACACCGGCCCGCGCCAAACGATCCAACCACGCTTTTAGTGTGGACGGCACACCAAAGTTATACATCGGCACGGCAATTGCGATGGCATCGGCCTGACGAACCTCCGCAATCAAATCATCCGACAACTGGCGACGAGCCTGAGCCTCTTCACCCAAGCTGTCTTCGGGTGAAAAGAAGGCGGTAATATCGGCTTCGCTCAGATGTGACAAGGGATTCGCAGCCAAATCTCGGCGAATAATTTCGCGATCGGCGGCGGCTTGTTGCCATGTTTGTGCGAATTGTTCAGCCAATTGGTAGGACTGGCCTTGAGCGTTCAAGCTAGAGTGAATCACGAGTAAAGTCGACATGTGCGTTTTCCTGTAGAGACATCACAAAAAGAAGATGTGTTCAGAATAACCACGGTTTGCTGAAGGTGATAGCGGAAAAATTTGCGCATCTCATTCGGTTTTTTTGAACAACTTTTTTCGGTGCTGCACCCATAAAAAAACCGGTCAGATTCTGACCGGTCAAGAGAACACACAGATGAAATCACAACATAAATCAATCTTGCTTTTCAGCCAGTTGACGATGCACTTCTTGCATATCAACGGCTTGGACTTTGCTAATTAACTCATCTAGGGCCCCAGCAGGCAGCGCGCCCGCCTCGGAATACAACACCACTTGTTCACGAAATACCATTAAGGTCGGAATCGAACGAATACCAAACGCAGAGGCCAATGCTTGTTGATCCTCGGTATTCACCTTAGCGAAAACCACGTTTGAATGCTTTTCGGCAGCAGCCTCAAAGGTGGGCGCGAACGAGCGGCACGGCCCGCACCATGGCGCCCAGAAATCGACAATCACGGTATTGTCTGCAGTGATTGTCGATTCAAAAGTCTCTTGTGTCAGTTCAAGAACAGCCATGCCCAACCCTTTCATGTCCATGCAGCGACCCGATGTGCTGCTTATCTAAGCAAGCAAATGCCGCCCAAAAACCAAAAGGCAAGCGCGCCAAACAACAGTATTTTGCTATGTCAGCCATAGTGAAGCACTATGATGGTGCATTCACTACACTGCCGGATGCTGAATCCGAAAACACTGGTGAATTTTCCGATTGCGGAAATCTTCAGGTACCGATTGATGGCTAATATCTTCGACTTCAAACCGCTCGGTCAGCATGGGTTCGAGCTTAAATCCGCGTAAATTCGTCGAAAAATACAAAACCCCTCGGCGATTAAGCAGCTTCATGCATTGATCCACCATCCACTCATGATCACGCTGAACATCTAATACGCCATCCATTTTCTTCGAATTTGAAAAACTCGGCGGGTCCATCACAATCAGGTCGAAGCGTTCGCCCTGTTCTACTGCAGTCATGAGCCAATTCAATACATCCGCGCGCACACGCGTATGCGCCTCACTGTCAAAGCCGTTTAAGTCTAAATTGCGCCGCGCCCACTCTAAATAGGTGTTGGACAAATCGACGGTGATGCTTTCGCGTGCGCCACCTGCTGCTGCGTAAACCGTGAAACTGCCAGTGTACGCAAATAAATTCAGAAACCGTTTACCGGCCGCCTCGCTGCGCACCCGCGCCCGCGTTGGGCGATGATCAAGAAATAAACCGGTATCTAAGTAGCTATCTAAATTGACCTGAAATTTTAAATCGCCTTCGCGCACCACAAAACGCTCGCCGTTTTCGCCGGTTTTTTCGTATTGCTGCAGCCCTTTTTGGCGGCGGCGCGTTTTCATCGCAATGCTTTCGGGGGACATCTCAAACAGCGTCGCAACCGTTTGGCAGAGGGTGTCGAGCCACACTTGATGCTCTTCGTCGGTCATCACCCAGCCGGTTTCGTATTCGGAAATGTGAAGACGATGCCCATAACGATCAATCGCCACCGGAAATTCAGGCAAATCACGATCGTAGAGTCGATAGCATTCAATATTTTGACGCTTGGCCCACTTTGCTAAGTGTCGAGCATTTTTTTTAAGTCGGTTAATAAAGGGAGTGAAATCACGCATAGCCAAAACCGCCATCAGCAAAACTGAATCAAAAGAAAGCGGCATTGTGCCAGCTATTGCAGCGCTTCACAGCGTTGCGGGCTACAGCCAGCCTTGCTCGGCAAACGATTCTGCGCGGTGGCCGGCAATAATAAAGTGATCAAGTAGGCGAATATCTAGCAATCCCAAGGCCTGACTGAGCTGCTTGGTCAGTTGTTTATCCGCCTCGCTGGCTTGGGGCGCACCCGAAGGGTGGTTATGCGCAACAATCACCGCCGAGGCGTTGTGATGAAGCGCATGACGCGCGACCTCACGCGGATAGACGCGGGCTTCGGTTAAGGTGCCATGCGACATTTCTTCGACAGCAATCACCCGATTTTGCGCTGACAAAAATAACACCACGAATACTTCGATTTCGCGGCGGCCAATCGCGAGCCGTAAGTAGTTGCGAACGCTTTCGGGACTCGATAAGGCATCGCCTTGGCGCATTTCTTCGTGAATCGCACGGCGCACCAACTCGACCATCGCCGCTAATTGCGCATATTTTGCAGGGCCAAAGCCGTTGACTTGTATGCAGGCCTCTTGGCTAGAAGCGATTAAAGCGGATAAGGAACCAAACCGTGCGAGCAAATCACGCCCTAAATCGACCGCGCTTTTGCCCTTGACACCGGTTCGCAAAAACACGGCGAGCAACTCTGCGTCACTTAAAATCGCGGCACCGCGCTGCAATAATTTTTCGCGGGGACGTTCATCTTCTGGCCAGTCAGCAATACCCATCACACACCTCTTTTTCGCGTAGCAATGCAAAATCATTATTCATAAGCGATGGCTATACAAATGAATGATCAATACAGTGTGGCTTTATTGTCTACAAAGGTAGGGAGCTTGATAGAATCCGGCTCTTTACATCGCGAGGATCAGCCCATGCACAAGCGACGTTTCTTATTGGCCGTCACCGGAGGGGTGGCCGCTTATAAAAGCTGCGAGTTGACCCGCTTACTCGTAAAGGCGGGCCATCATGTTGAGGTGGTGATGAGCGAAGCAGCGACGCATTTTGTCGGCGCCGCCACTTTTCAAGCGCTTTCTGGACAACCGGTCTATGTCGATTTATGGGACTCACGCCCCGATAACGGCATGGCACATATTGATCTGTCGCGACGGGCGGATGCCATGCTGATTGCCCCCGCCAGCGCTAATGTTATCGCGCGGCTGGCGAATGGCTTATGCGACGATTTAATCACGACGCTCGCGGCAGCACGCACATGCCCACTGTATGTCGCACCGGCGATGAATCGACAAATGTGGGAAAACCCCGCTAATCAGCGCAATATCGCACTATTGCGTCAGGATGGAATCGGCATTTTTGGCCCCGGTCATGGCGAGCAGGCATGCGGTGAACTGGGCGATGGGCGCATGCTGGAACCGGCAGCACTGTTTGACTTACTGGAAGGCTGCGAAATCGCGCCGGTGTTACACGGCCGCAAAGTCTTGCTAACCGCAGGCCCGACGTTTGAGCCGATTGATCCGGTCCGTGGTATCACCAATATTTCATCGGGCAAAATGGGATATGCCTTGGCGCAGGCGTGTCGAGACGCGGGTGCGGATGTCACGTTAATTACCGGCCCGACTGCGCTGCCGATTCCACATGGGGTCCGCGCGATTGCAGTGCAAAGTGCGCAGGCAATGTTGCAAGCAGTCGAAGCCAATTTGGCGGGGCAGGCAGTGTTTATTGCGGTCGCTGCGGTCGCGGATTATCGAATTAAACACGCCAGCGAACATAAAATGAAAAAAACCGGCCAAGCACCGGTACTGGAATTGACGGAAAATCCGGATATTTTAGCGACGGTCGCCGCCCGTCCAGATGCGCCTTTTTGCGTCGGGTTTGCTGCAGAAAGCCAAAACTTGTTGGAATTTGCAGAGCAAAAGCGGGTGCGAAAAGGGATTCCGCTACTGGTCGCTAATTTGGCGCAGGCGGCAATGGGCGCGGATGATAATGAAATCGTGTTGCTTGATGCACACGGACAGCATCCCTTGCCACGCCAATCGAAGCGGCAAGCAGCCAATGCGATCGTGACCCACATTGCGAAGTTATTAGACTAAAAATTTTTTAGAAAGAATGGTATGAGTTTGCCAGTTATTGATATCAAGATTTTGGATGTGCGCTTAAAAGAACACATGCCGAGTTATGCAACAGCGGGGTCTGCGGGTTTGGATTTGCGGGCGGCGATTGATCAAGAGATGATCATTGCGCCCGGCGAAACCCATTTAATCCCGACGGGAATGGCGATTCACTTGGACAATCCAGCCTATGCGGCGATGATTTTGCCGCGCTCGGGCCTTGGCCATAAGCATGGAATCGTGTTGGGTAATTTGGTGGGGTTAATCGACTCGGATTATCAGGGACAACTGTTTGTGTCGGTCTGGAATCGCGGGCAGGATACATTCCGACTCACGCCATTCGAGCGCATTGCGCAGATGGTGATCGTGCCTGTGGTGCAAGTGGGCTTTAATGTGGTCGAGGAATTTGGAGAGAGCGTGCGCGGGGAAGGCGGGTTTGGATCGACAGGGCGCGTTTAAATCGCGTACACGCAAAAAACGGGCGGCACAGTCAGCCCGTTTTTTCAAACGCTGAAAAGCAAAAAAGATCCTCTTGGGATCTTTAATTTTTGACCAGAATAAATCTGGTGGGTGGTAACGGATTCGAACCGCTGACCCTCTGCTTGTAAGGCAGACGCTCTACCAACTGAGCTAACCACCCATTCGGGATTTTTGGCGGAGTGGACGGGACTCGAACCCGCGACCCCCGGCGTGACAGGCCGGTATTCTAACCAACTGAACTACCACTCCGCAGTGGTGGGTGATACTGGACTCGAACCAGTGACCTCTGCCGTGTGAAGGCAGCGCTCTACCAACTGAGTCTAATCACCCTAAATTGTTTACTTCTACTGCATTCTACTCAACTGCATTGACCAATAAAGCTTGGCGGAGCGGACGGGACTCGAACCCGCGACCCCCGGCGTGACAGGCCGGTAT
>CAZWRK010000095.1:0-16258 GCA_964635875.1 uncultured Aquaspirillum sp. | reverse complement strand
AACACAGACCTGTTCGTAGGCCAGCTCGAGATGGACAATGGTTACCTCGTCACCCAAGGCGGCCGTAACGGTAACGCAACAGCAACCAGCATCCCTGGTGTATTTGCCGCCGGCGACGTGCAAGATCACATCTACCGCCAAGCCGTTACCAGTGCTGCATCTGGCTGCCAAGCCGCGCTAGATGCTGAACGCTATCTTGACCAATAAATCATGAAGAAAGCGCTGGTGGCAAAAGCCAACCCATTCAAACAGGCCTTGGCAACATGGGAAGCCCCTATCAAACCGGTAGAAAAACCCGCCCCGCCACCAGAGCCCGCTTTTTCGACACTCTTTGCAGACGCACGTCCGCTTAAATCAGACAACCGCTACCACCATACACCACCGCCCCCACCCGCATGGCCACATGCGAACAAAACCTCAGCAAACCAAAGAAAAGAATTACATTCCGTCATTTCTGGCTGGTTTGAGTGTGAAGAAACGCCACATCAATTTATCCGCGCAGGACAGCAAAAAGCTGTTCTCAGAAAATTGCGCTCTGGAGCATGGTCAATCGTTGCAGATATTGATCTGCACGGGATTGACCGCTACGTCGCTCAAGAAAAGCTATGCACCTTCATTTGGCAAGCGCAAACCATTGGGCAATGCGTTCGAGTGATTCACGGCCGCGGATTTGGCTCCCAAAATGGAGAACCTGTTTTAAAAAGCGTTATTCGTAACTGCCTGATTCAACATCCAGATGTTCAAGCCTTCTGCGAAGCCCCCCCTCAACATGGCGGTGAAGGTGCATTATTAGTGCTCATCAGACGGCGCACAGACACAACAGAATTACGCTAAAAATCAAAGATTTTCACCACAAAACAGCCCGCCGACAAGCACATCACCATAGACAAAAACCTGCCTCACTCTTACCATCCAACGTTTTTCCCCTACCCCGGACAACGTATGCTACGTTCAACGGGCAGTACCGCCACCCGCGGCCTGCTGCTAATTCTCATCTGCTTTACGCTCTCTTGGTTCAGCACGCTCGGCTATCGCAAGCTCATCCACTCCGACGAGGGCCGATATGCAGAAATCCCACGTGAAATGGTACAAAGCGGCAACTGGGTCACCCCGCGCCTGAATAACATTAAATACTTCGAAAAACCCGCGCTGCAGTATTGGACGACCGCAATGGGTTTTGAGGTCTTTGGTGAAAGTGAGTGGAGTGCTCGCCTTTGGCCTGCGCTCACGGGCTTTTTAGGCGTATTGCTTGTCTTTTTTACAGGGCGGCAGCTCTGGGGAAGAGATGCAGGGCTTTATAGTGCTGCAGTATTAGGTGGCAGCCTTTGGTGGATTGCCAATGGCCATTTTCTCACGCTTGATATGGGTGTCAGCTTCTTCTTGACCTTGGCGCTCTGTTGCTTTGTTTTGGCGCAACGTGCACAAGCAACCCCTCACGAACGCCGCAACAATATGTATTTGGTTTGGGCCGCCATGGCACTAGCCGTTCTCTCTAAAGGCCTGATCGGGCTGGCATTACCGGGGATGGTTCTGGTGGCGTATTCCGTGATTAACCGAGATTTCGCAATTTGGAAACGAATGCATTGGTTTGCGGGGTTGTTGATTTTCTTTGCCATCACAACGCCATGGTTCGTGCTTGTCTCGCAACACAACCCAGAGTTCCCCGAATTTTTCTTTATTCACGAACATTACACACGCTTCATCAGCACAGAACACCGTCGTGAAGGCGCATGGTGGTACTTTGTTCCGATTTTATTAATTGGTTTTGTCCCTTGGACAACGCTGCTACCAAGCGTGTTTAAAAATGGCCAAGAGGGCTATGCCTGGCGCTTTTCTGCCGAGCGCGTCCTATTGCTATGGAGCATTTTGATTTTCTTGTTCTTCTCAAAATCAGGCTCGAAGCTTCCCTCTTACATTTTGCCGATTTTCCCTGCGTTAGCGCTTTTGGCTGGCCGTGCCATCAGTGAAATGCCCGCACGGCGTTTTGCATGGCATGCACTGCCATTAGTGGCACTGGGGATCGGTATTTTAGTTGCAATTCCCCACGTCGCTCAGCTGAATAGTGAAGACACGCCCAACATTCTGCATGTGGCCTATACCCCATGGCTGATGGTAGGTGGAAGCCTCATGATTGCCGGTGGTTTCATTGCTTTCATTCTGGCTAGAACAGGCCATCGAAGTGCAGCTGTCATCACCCTGTCGGCAACCTTACTTACCGGAGGCCAAATTCCACTTCTTGGACATAACGCCTATGCTCCTGCGATGTCGGCATGGCAAATTGCGCAACAAATCAAAGCCCACTCAACCCCAGAGACCCCTATTTTTAGCGTAATGGGCTATCAGCAAACCTTGCCGTTTTATCTGAAACGGCCCGTGATTTTGGTCGACTTCGAAGATGAATTTAGCTTTGGCCAGAAACAAGAGCCGGACAAAAAAGTCAGCCTACCCGATTTTGTCGAACGCTGGAAAAACGCAGAGACCGCGATCGCTGTTGTCGAACGCGAAGATATGAAAAAAGTCGATGAACTCGGCATTTCTTACACCATTGTCGGCGAAGACCCACGCCGCCTAGCGATTGCAAAAGAATGAAAGCGATAGAATTTTCTCTTATTTTAACGGGCGTGCTTCTTAATGCCGCCGCGCAGCTTCTGCTCAAAGCAGGAACACGCACGATCGGACATTTTGATTTCAGCATGCAAAATGTCCTACCCATCGGCTGGAAGCTGGCGACCAACCCCTATATTTTCGGAGGGTTGTCGTGCTACGTCGTGAGCGTTGTCGTTTGGATCATGGCGCTTTCCCGCGTTGAGGTGAGCATTGCCTACCCTATGCTTTCCATCGGCTATATCGTGAATGCAGGATTAGCATGGTGGTTATTTGGCGAGGCCGTCACCCCCATGCGTTTATTTGGGATGGGGATCATCATTGTGGGTGTTTACCTCGTCGCTCGGAGCTAAAACATGTCTGATTTTCTGCCATTTACCCGCCCCAGCATTGATGAGGCCACAATTCAAGCTGTTGGTGAAGTATTGCGCTCCGGCTGGATTACCACCGGCCCCAAATGCCGTGCGCTCGAAGAAGCCCTATCCGCGCGCTACAACGGTCGCCCTGTTCGGCTCGTCAACTCAGCCACCGCAGCACTCGAATTCGCCCTCCGCCTAGCGGGTGTTCAAGCGGGCGATGAAGTCATCACGACGCCACTCACATGGGTTGCGACGGCCAACGTCATTTTGAGCGTAGGGGCAACGCCGGTCTTAGTCGATGTTGACCCGATTACTCGGCTGATCGACCTTGAGCGTGCCGAAAAGGCCATCACCCCACGCACCAAAGCCATCATTCCCGTCGACTTAGCCGGATTGCCGGTCAATCGTGACCGCTTATACGACATCGCCAATCGCTACGGATTACGCGTGATTGAAGATGCAGCCCAATCGATGGGCGCAAGCTGGCAAGGCAAAGAAATCGGACAAATTGGCGATCTTGTTGCTTTTAGCTTCCACGCCAATAAAAACATGACTAGTGGCGAAGGCGGCTGCTTGGTGATGAATACCGAAGAAGAAGCGAAGCTCTTCGAAAAATTGCGCTTACAAGGCGTCGAACGTTTTGCCGATGGCACGATGGACGTGGATATTCTCGGCGGCAAAGCCAATATGACTGACATTGCTGCGGTCATAGGTTTGCACCAACTCGATAAGCTGAATGATTTCAACCAACGACGCAGAACATTGGCTGAATATTACTTCGATATCATCGATACCGATCTGCAATTAGAACTGCCTTACGAAGATTTCAGCGAAAGCAATTGGCACATGTTCCAACCTTTGTTGCCGTTGGCACATATGTCAATTGGCCGAGGCGAGTTTATCCAGCGTATGCGCGAACAAGGCATCGGTGTGGGCGTGCATTACCCTGCCTTGCACCGTTTTAGCCTATACCGTGAACTGGGGTTTCGTGATGGCGATTTCCCAGAAGCGGAAAATATCGGGGATCGCACCATCACGCTCCCGTTATTTCCAGCGATGAATGAATCGGATGTTGAACGCGTGTGTCAAGCACTCGCAACTGTCCTTCGTCCCGTTCTACAATTTAAAACAAGGTAAGCCGCCGCATGAGCCAACCTAGCGTTTCAATTGTCATCCCCGTCTACAACGAAGAAGACGGCCTAGCCGCGCTATTTGAACGGCTTTATCCAGCCTTAGATGCATTAGGCCGCAGCTACGAAGTCATTTTCGTCAACGATGGCAGCCGTGATCGATCTGCTGCTATTCTGGCGGATCAATTCCACTGCCGTCCGGACGTCACGCGAGTGATTTTATTTAACGGCAACTTTGGGCAACACAAGGCGATTTTGGCGGGTTTTGCGCACAGCCGTGGGCAGCAAATCGTCACATTGGATGCCGATCTTCAAAATCCACCCGAAGATATCAGGTTGTTGTTGGACGCCATGGATCAAGGCCATGATTATGTTGGGTCTATTCGCCGCAGCCGAAATGATGCGGCATGGCGGCACTACGCCAGTCGCGCGATGAACCGCCTGCGCGAAAAAATTACTCGCATCAAAATGACCGACCAAGGATGCATGTTGCGCGCGTACAACCGCCGCATCATCGACACGATCAATCAATGCCAAGAAATGAACACGTACATTCCGGCTTTGGCATTTTCGTTTGCACAAAACCCCACCGAAGTCATTGTTGGCCACGAAGAACGCTTTGCGGGCGAATCAAAATACTCGCTCTATAGTCTGATTCGGTTGAATTTTGATCTCATGACTGGCTTTTCGATCGTGCCGCTACAATGGTTTTCTTTGTTTGGCATGATTGTTTCTGGTCTATCGGGGTTATTGTTTGTCATTTTGGCAGGGCGACGCCTGATCCTCGGCCCAGAAGAAGGCGGCCTGTTTACCCTTTTTGCGCTGATGTTCTTCTTGATTGGTATTGGCTTGTTCGGTATCGGTCTGCTCGGTGAATACGTGGGTCGAATTTATCAAGAAGTTCGCCAGCGCCCGCGCTATCTAATTACTGCAATTTTGGAGCGCACCGACACTGAAGATGATGACTTAAAGGGAAGTGCATGAGCCATTCTGCTGTAGTTTTTGCCTATCACAATGTGGGCGTGCGCTGCTTGAAAGTATTGCTCGCACAAGGCGTTGACATTCGCTTAGTGGTTACACATACCGACAATCCAAGCGAAACAATTTGGTTTGAAAGCGTCGTGCAGCTTTGCCGCGATTACGACATTCCTTACATCACCCCCGAGGATGTCAATCAAGCAGACTATGTGGCCCAAATTGCTGCCTGCGCGCCGGATTTCATTTTTTCGTTCTACTACCGCAATATGCTCAAAGCCCCCATTTTGGCGATTCCAACTCGGGGTGCATTTAACATGCATGGATCTCTGCTCCCGAAATACCGAGGGCGGGTGCCAGTCAATTGGGCGGTGATTCATGGCGAAACCGAGACCGGTGCAACACTGCATGTCATGAATGAAAAGCCTGACAACGGCGCAATTGTTGGGCAAATGGCGGTGCCTATTTTGCCGGACGATACCGCCCATGAGGTTTTTGGAAAAGTTACGCTCGCCGCGGAAATGACATTGGCTCGCTACTTACCTGACCTACTTGCCAATTGTGCGACTTTGCATCCGCAAAATTTAGCCCTCGGCGCTTATTTTGGTGGCAGAAAACCAGAAGATGGCCGGATAGACTGGTCACAGTCGGCACTGGCCGTTCATAATCTGGTTCGAGCGGTTTCTGCGCCCTATCCCGGTGCATTTACCGATACGCCACAGGGACGGCTCATTCTCTGGAAAACGCGATTGAGCCAGAAAAAAACAGACGCAGGACCGCCTGCATTGCTACAGATCGACCAACAGTGGTTTGCCCGTTGCGGGGATGGGGTGCTTCTGCGTATCCTCTCTGCCGAACTCGATGGCGAAGCACTCAGCACTCGGCATCCTGCAAGCCCAGTGGCGCTGATCTAAAACCAGATAGATATTGATAACCGACTAAGCCATGCATTTTTTTGAAAATGTGTGTTAGGAAATGTAAATGAAAAAAATTCTGATCCTTGGTGTCAATGGCTTTATTGGCCACCACCTCTCAAAATGCATCATGAACACCACCGATTGGGAAGTGTACGGGATGGACATGAACACCGACCGCCTCGGCGACGTGTTGGCCAACCCGCGTTTCCACTTTTTTGAAGGCGACATCACGATCAATAAAGAGTGGATTGAATACCACATCAAAAAATGTGATGTCATTTTGCCTTTAGTCGCGATTGCCACGCCTGCGACCTACGTCAAAGATCCGCTCAAAGTGTTCGAGCTTGATTTTGAAGCCAACTTGCCGATCATCAAAGCCTGCGTCAAACACGGCAAACGCGTGCTATTCCCATCGACCTCCGAAGTCTATGGCATGTGTAAAGACGGTGAATTCGACCCCGAAAACTCCGAACTGACCTATGGCCCCATCAACAAACCGCGCTGGATTTATGCCTGCTCGAAGCAACTGATGGATCGCGTCATTCACGCCTACGGCATGAGCCACGGCTTGGATTACACCCTGTTCCGTCCGTTTAACTGGATCGGTGCGGGCCTAGATAGCATTCACACCCCAAAAGAAGGTTCTAGCCGCGTGATTACGCAGTTCTTAGGCCATATTGTGCGGGGCGAGCCGATCAAGCTTGTTGACGGCGGCTCACAAAAACGTGCCTTTACCTACATTGAAGATGGCATCGCGGCGCTGATGAAAATCATCGAAAACAAAGACGGTAAAGCCTCCGGCCAGATCTACAACATCGGCAACCCAAGCAACAATTACTCGGTTCGTGAACTGGCTGAGATGATGCTGGCACTGGCAGCGCAATATCCGGAATACCGCGAAACTGCCGCAAAAGTCGAAATGATCGAAACGACATCGGGCGATTATTACGGCAAGGGCTATCAAGACGTTCAAAACCGTGTACCCAAAATTGAGAACACCATGCAAGATCTCGATTGGTCACCCAAAGTTACAATGGCTGACGCCCTGAAAGGCATCTTTGATGCCTATAAAGATCAGGTCGGCGAAGCTCGTAAATTAGTCGACTAAATCGAGTTCAGACCCTGAGCAGCCGTGCCAGATTTTGTCTGGCGGCTGCTTTTTTTTGGTCATTTCACAAGGTGCAGATAGAACAATGAAACTGGCGCTAAAAATTGACGTGGATACATGGCGCGGCACCCGCGAAGGCGTTCCACCGCTGGTTGAACTTTTGACCCGCTTACAGGCTAA
Organism: uncultured Aquaspirillum sp.; assembly: GCA_964635875.1. Taxonomy (GTDB): domain Bacteria; phylum Pseudomonadota; class Gammaproteobacteria; order Burkholderiales; family Aquaspirillaceae; genus CAZWRK01. The sequence continues at coordinate 8,985 of CAZWRK010000095.1, read as the reverse complement.
TGCAACGTTCTTATTTAGCCTTGGCCCCGATCATACGGGCCGCGCAATTAAACGCGTTTTCCGTAAAGGATTTCTAAAAAAAGTATCGCGGACGTCTGTAGTTGAACATTACGGCATCCGCACTTTGCTTTATGGCACGCTGTTGCCCGGTCCTGATATTGGCAAACGCGAAGCGGCATTAATGCGGTCCGTCCGCGATGCGGGCTTTGAAGTCGGTATTCACACGTGGGACCATATTAAGTGGCAAGACCATGTCGCGAACCAAGGCCCCGAATGGACACGCCGTGAAATGGATAAAGCGGCTAAACGCTTTACCCAAATTTTTGGGGAGCCACCTAAAACCCATGGTGCGGCAGGCTGGCAAATGAACTGGGAAGCGTATCGCCATCAGCAAACCCTGCAATTGGATTACGCCAGCGATGGACGCGGCACTCATCCATTTATTCCCGTTCATCGCGCAGAAATCATTCCTGTCCCTCAGCTCCCCAGCACGCTGCCCACACTCGATGAATTGATTGGCGTGGACGGTCTCACCACCGACAATGTTCATGAACACTTGCTGCGCTTAACGGCCGCAGGGACGCAAGATCATGTGTACACGCTGCATGCCGAACTCGAAGGAATGAAGTTATTACCAGTATTTGAACGACTGCTGACCGGCTGGCTAGCACAAGGCTACGAGCTGGTCTCGACCCGCCAGCTGTTTGAGTCTTTAGATTTGGACAGTCTGCCCCATCACGAAGTGTGCATGGGCGAGATTGCGGGGCGTAGCGGCCAACTTGCACTCCAAGGCCCCGCTTTTCTGAGTTGATGCCCTGTTGTCTATAAGCGCCTAGGCCGGAAAAGATGCAACAGTCTTTTCCGCCGGTGTCGCTAACCACATCCCTTGGTCAAGCAACCATGCCTCGGCATCGGATTTTTTCAGCGGTTTGGCGTATAAAAAGCCCTGCCCATACTCCACACCAATATCAGCCAAAATATCAGCCTGACAGGCCAACTCAATGCCCTCGCAGACCAAGGTATGCCCCAACTTGTGCACCAGTGTGACAATGGTTTCTACAAAATGGCGGTCATTTTCACGGTCTTGGATATTGCTAATAAATGAACGATCAACTTTTAAGGTGTTGATCGGCAAGCGATGCAGATAGCTTAGCGACGAATAGCCGGTTCCAAAATCATCCAGCATGAGCAACACCCCCATCGCGCGCAGCTTTTTAAGCACCTCAATCGCTTGATCTGGATTGGCCATCATGCCGCTTTCAGTAATCTCCAGCTTTAAGAGGTGTGGCGCTAAACCCGAGCGCTGCAAGGCTTCAGCCACATCTTCACACAAGGTTGGAGACTGCAATTGCCGCGCCGCCAAATTGACGCTGACCGTCAGCGGCGTCTCCGGTGCGAATTTTTTGTTCCACTCGACCAAGGTCTGACACGCATTAAACAGCATCCACCGGCCAATTTGGATAATCATGCCGGTTTCTTCGGCCACAGGAATAAAATGAATCGGCGAAATAAGGCCATTCTCGGGATGGTTCCAGCGAACCAACGCCTCAAAGCCGCTGGTTTTTTGGCTGTCTAAACAGACAATTGGCTGAAAATACGCCTCGAACTCCTCACGCTCCACCGCCTTGCGGAGATCCATTTCCATTTGCAATCGATGAATAGCCTGATCATGCATGTGCTTATCAAAAACAACATAAGCACTGCCGCCCATCGCTTTCGCTCGAATCATGGCGATATTGGCATCGCCCAGCAGATCTTCTGGATTTTTTTCTGACCCCGCAACAATCCCAAACGACACCGAGCAATACACTTCTTTTTCGTCTAATAACAACGGCTCGGTGAGTTTCTGCTGAATGCGGTTCACGACATGCAAGGTCGAGCTAATGTCGCGAATATCTTCTAATAACAAGGCAAACTCATCGCCTGCCATTCGCGCCGCCATATCCGTTGGGCGAATCGTGGAGTACAGCAAGTTGGCAATCGCCACCAATAAGAGATCACCATAACGGTGCCCCAAGCTTTGGTTGATGACTTTAAATCGGTCAATTCCACAGTACAAAATCGCATATTGCATGTCATGACGACGGCTGACGCGGTGTTGCGTATGCTGTAATCGCTCAATAAACAAACTGCGATTCGGCACCCCCGTTAGCCCATCCAAGAGCGCATCCGGCACACTCGCATCTTGGCCCTGCAAATTCAGCGCCGTTTCGTGCGCAGAGGCATAAAACAGCTCGGTTTCTGCGTCAAAGCGAACATTCCACGCCACACCCAGATAACTTCCATCTTTTCGCTGGCAACGAGAAGGAAAACGCAACGTGGGATTATCTGCGTCCAGCGCCATCAAACGACGTTCGCATTCGCTTTGGTCAACAATGTGCAATAAATTTAAAAAGGTCGAGTTGCGAATTTCTTCGGGAGAATAGCCTAAAGCAGCCGTCCAAGCGTCACTCACCAAGGTCACATGCCACTGGCGGTCGAAGACTAACAATAAGGTATCCGGCAGCTTAAAAAAGCTGCTTTCTATGGTGGGCACCACGGTTTTAGTGCGATACATGATGTACCTTAACCATAAAATATAACAATATCATAAATACAATCTATTCTCGTCAAATTTTTCAGACTCAGCCACAAAGAGCTAGATCGTTCGACAACATCGTTGCGCAATACGCTTTCAACGATTTTTACTGACCAATCAAGGCGTTAAATTTACGGAGGCCGCTTTTCGCGTATCCATCGCACGCTGCCGATAATCCTGTGCGGCCTCATGCCGTCCCTTCAGGGCGGCCCATTGTGCCAGCCCTTCAAGATCCTCGGCAATCCGGTCACTTCGCCCAAGCTGCTGATCCACCTCCAAAGCAAAACGCAAGTCATCCTCTGGCGCATCGGTCGCCAACGGTTGTCGTAATGCAACGTGCGCCCGCAAACGCGCAGCGTTGGCATATTCACCAGAACGTGGACGTGGTGTCTGCGCCAACACGCGATCCAAGACCGCCCGAGCTGTGTGCCAGTCCTGCTGAGCAAATGCCAACCTAGCCTTAAAAATATCCAAGGTTAATTGCCGCGTACACGGCGCTACACAGGCCTGTTGTGCAGTCGTTAAAATCGCCTGCGCTTGCGCCCATTGCTGCTCTTGTATTGCCACACTCATTTTGCGAATGGCCCATTCCAGCGCCAGCGCAGGATCCGCTTCGCGTGCAACCGGAGACACCGCCGCCAACCATGCTGCAGCATCCTTCGGACGTTGTAGCCGTAGCGCCAAACTGGCGAGATCTAAGCGCAATTGATTCACTTCGCGCACTTGATCCAACTTTTGAAACGCTTTCAACGCCGTTTGCGCCAGCGTATAGGCCGCAGAAATATCTTCTCGTGCAACCGCGCGCGCCATTTCTTGGCTCGCCAAGCGACCCTCTTCCCACGCCATTGTTTGCGCAACACCGACCTTAGGCGCGCCAGCACAGGCGCTCAGACCCAACATCATGCCAAGCAGGAGACCGTGCTTAATCATGGCTATCGTGCTCCAACAACACCCCATTTTGTGACGGCAACAACGGCTGAATCGGCCATGCCCCCCGCACTGCATCTAATGTTTCATTGCTATTTTGCAAAAGTCGATCTGCCTGACGTGCGATCGGCGCGGCGTGCGGGGCGGTTTGAGTCAGTGTTTTTTGCAAAATTTCCGTGCTCTGACGCGTGGCCACGACGGTGGCATCCAGTTCGGTCAATAAATGTGGTAGTTGCTGATTCACAGTACGTACCGTCTGGCGAACATCATGGTCTAACAAGCGATTGCTATTCACTAATAACGTGTCAATTTTTTGGCGCGTTTCATCCAGCCCCGCTGAAAACTGCCGTAAATTCGCCAAGGTCTGATGCAAATCACCCTGCGGGTCATTCAGACGTTGAGCCGTTTCGCTCATTTGTACAATGACCGGCTCGACCTGCGCTTTTAATTCTTTGGCGATTTGCTCAAAGTCGGCAGCAGGTTGCAAAGCCAAGTACGCATTCGACTTTAAAGGCTTAGCGTCAAGGTCAGGCGTATCTAAGGCGATATAGCTACTCCCAATGACCCCTTCGCGGGCAATGCGTGCCGCAGAAGTTTCACGCAAAAATTTGATATAGCGCGTATGAATATCCGCACTCACATCCACATGCCCATCTTCCTGCAGGCTAAAGCGCGTCACCGAGCCAATTGCAAATGCGCGGAACCGTACCGGCATGCCGACTTTCAAATCCGCACCCGAATAAGCATAAAAACGAACGGGCTGTGTGGGTTCAAATACGCCTTGCCGGAATGCCCCCCCAAAAAACAACACCAGCAGAATCGTAAACGCGGCCCCCAAAAACGCCATGACTTTAAACAACAAACTCGAAAACCGACGGTCTGAGTCTTTCAACAACAATTTCATACCGAACCTTTATGTGCGCATGGCACATCCACTCAATCGAATTCTAACCAGACGCTCGATTGCGCCTGAATATGCTGCAATAGCTGCCGCTGATAACGGTCGGCCGTCTCAGCGGGAAAACCTTGCCAAAAACCCGCCTCAACCACTAACACCTCTGTAGGGCATAGCAGCGCCCGAATCAAAACGCACAAATGATGCTGCGAATGCGATAAATTCACCGGTAAACATCCCAGCCATGTAGCAAGCGATTCGGCCTCCCACCCCCATACCGGACAAAGTTGGCTTAAGCGCAGATTCAGCGCTTCCAGCGTCAGACGGGTGTGGTAATGCAACGGCAAAATGATGTTTTCCCATGCTTTAAGGTGGCTTAATACGCCCCCCTTCACCGGCAAAACCAATAATGTTTTTTGCTGCTGCCGACAATAATCTGTCAGCGCTTGAATCAGTGCCGTTGACGATTGTCCCTTTAACGGCAGTACAACACGCTGTCCAACGCCGCGGTCAATCGCACTCGAGAAAACAGCTTCACTCATATTGTTGCCTCAGTCATTCGTGACAACATCGCCCACAAGCCATCAAACAAAAAAATCGTTGCTAAGCAGCGCAAAACAGCGCGTGAAGCCGCTACAGGAATCGCAGTCCAATCCAAATGCACAGACAGCCCACAATGACAGCTCACCACCGCAACGGCGTACGCAAAAATCAGGATCTTGCCCATGAACACCGCAAACAGGCTCAAAGGAATGCGGCTTAATAGCACACCCAACTCATTCAACGCCTCAAAACCGACAGCATAAATCGCACCTGACAGCAGCGTCAGTAACAATAAATACACCGCCAAAGCCGCACCCGAAATCGTGAAAGCCCAAATACGCGGCATCAGCAAATAAGCAGAGGGCGCAATGCCCATCTGTTCCAATACGGTGAATTCATGATTGACCCGCATCGCGGCCAACTCACTGGCAATAGCCGAACTAGAACGCGCAATCATAAAAATACAGGTCAACAACGGCGCTAGCTCGCTTAACAATAAGCGGGTCGTCATTTCGAGCGTGCTTTCAATCGCGGTACCAAAGGTAAAGTGGATCTGATTCACCACAATCAACCCCAAGCCCACCGCGATCAAGCTGATCACCGGCAATGATTCAATCCCCGAGAAATACACTTGCTTTTGCCACACGCGCCAAACGGCAGGACGACGTAACGCCGGTAAATCCCGCCATGAAGCCCATAACACGGTATGCCAACGATAGTGCGGCAACGACACAGGCGGTTTTAATGAAGTGAAAGACATCGCGCCCACCGCCTAAATTGTTTCATTATCCTATATGCCATACCATCATCCTCTTATGAATACGGAGATTCCTATGCAAACCCTTGAGACCCTCGCACTGCCGAGCACCGGAAACACGTCTTTCTCCTTTGCAGAAGCCCGCAAACCACTGGTGGTTTACTTCTACCCCAAAGACAACACCCCCGGATGCACCAACGAAGCCATCGCCTTCCGTGATCTCTACCCACAATTCCAAGCCCTTGGGGTCGATATTGTCGGCATTTCTCGCGACAGCCTCAAAAGCCACGAAAACTTTAAAGCAAAATTCGATCTGCCATTTGAGCTGCTCTCCGACAAAGAAGAAATCGCTTGCCAATGCTTCGATGTCATCAAGATGAAAACGCTGTACGGTAAACAGGTACGGGGCATCGAACGCAGCACCTTTGTGATTGGTCAAAATTGCGACATCATACAATCATGGAGAGGCGTGAAAGTCACCGGACATGCAGAGGAAGTTTTAGCCAGCCTTCATGCGATGACACAATAATCGACTTGTCCCATCGAGCCACTCGCAGCCTCGGATAGATGGGACACAACTTGCGAGATATCGTTATGGCCAACCGTCAGAAAAAGCACGATCCACAGCCCACCAAACTGTTTGTGCTCGATACCAACGTCTTGATGCACGACCCCAGCAGTTTATTCCGCTTTGAAGAGCACGATATCTTTATTCCGATGATCACGCTGGAAGAGCTTGATGGTCATAAAAAGGGCATGACAGAAGTTGCACGCAATGCCCGCCAAGCCAGTCGATTCATGGATGAAATTGTCAGCGCCAGCACCAATAGCATTGCTGACGGAATGGCGCTCGAACCGCATAAACTGTCTGCGGCAACAGGACGGCTTTTTCTGCAAACGGCCAATATTCAAAGCGATCTTCCCGCCGATCTTCCTGTTGGAAAGGCCGACAACCAAATTCTTGCGATTGTCTACGGCCTGCAAACACAACAGCCCGAACGACAAGTGATCTTGGTGTCAAAAGACATCAATATGCGGATTAAAGCCCGCGCCCTTGGGCTAGCGGCAGAAGATTACTTTAATGACCAAGTCTTAGAAGATTCGGATCTGCTGTATTCTGGCAGTCAGGCGATTGATAGCGCCTTTTGGCAAAAAAATGGCAAAGACCTTCGCTCTTGGCAAGAAGGTGGGCGAACCTACTACGAACTCAATGGCTCGGGCTGCAAAAATCTCCAGCACAACCAAATTCTGTACCAAGCAGACGAGGAAAACTTCTCCGCCCGTGTCATCCGAGTCGAAGGCAAGCAAGCGACCCTTGAAACGCTGCGGGATTTCAGCCACCACAAACACACCGTTTGGGGCATTACCGCGCGAAATCGCGAACAGAATTTTGCACTTAACCTTCTGATGAACCCCGATATTGATTTTGTCACCCTACTCGGGCAAGCCGGCACCGGTAAAACCCTACTCACTCTCGCAGCAGCACTGCATCTCACCCTAGAGGAAAAACGCTATAGCGAAATTATTATGACCCGTGTCACCGTCCCAGTGGGCGAAGACATTGGCTTTCTCCCCGGCACCGAAGAAGAAAAAATGGCCCCGTGGATGGGGGCGCTCGAAGACAATCTCGACGTTCTCAATCACAGCGAAGACGATGGCGGCAACTGGGGTCGAGCCGCAACGCGCGACCTGATCCGCAGCCGCATCAAAGTCAAAAGCCTCAACTTCATGCGGGGCCGGACCTTTCTCAACAAATTTCTCATCATCGACGAAGCTCAAAACTTGACCCCCAAGCAAATGAAAACATTAATTACCCGCGCAGGCCCCGGCACCAAAGTCGTGTGCCTCGGCAATATCGCCCAAATTGACACGCCCTATCTCACAGAAGGCAGCTCTGGCCTCACCTATGTTGTCGATCGCATGAAAAATTGGCCGCACGCGGGTCATATCACGCTAGCTCGTGGCGAGCGCTCACGACTCGCAGATCACGCGGCAGAGGTACTGTAATGGCCGCTGTTCAACTCGAAATCCTCGACTATCCGCAAGACACCCCCAACGGCCCACCGATTGTCTTTGTGCATGGCGCGTATGTGGGTGCATGGTGCTGGCAAGAACACTTTTTGCCGTGGTTTTCCGCGCATCAGCGCCACGTCATCGCACTCAGCTTAGAAGGACACGGCGAGAGCGAAGGTGGCATGTGGAGCGCGATGCTCGGTATCGACAACTACGTCCAAGACCTGTGCCAAGTCACTGAAGCCCTGACACAGCCGCCAATTTTGATCGGCCACTCCATGGGTGGATTTGTTATCCAGCGCTATCTGGAACTCGGTCACCCGGCCGCTGGCGTGGTCATGTTGGCCTCCGTTCCCGGTGAAGGCATCGGCTCTTCGGCGCTGAATATGCTCACCCGTTCTCCTGACTTGCTCACGGCGCTCAACCTGTTTCAATTTGATAGCAAGCTCTTTCAGCCACGTCTTGATCAAATGAAAAAGCTGTTGTTCTCGGACACCATGCCGGTCGAAGCGCTCGAAAAATGGATGACACAGATTCGCCCAGAATCACAGCGCGCCATCCTCGACATGGGATTAGTGGGGTTTTTCACCCCCCGCTCACTCGCCGACACCCCCGCGCTGGTCTTGGGCGGAGGAGAAGATAAGATCATTGGCCACAGTGATGTTCTGATGACCGCAAAACGCTTCGGCGTCAGCGCCGAAATCATGCCGAATCTTGGCCATATGATGATGCTCGACACCGAATGGGAAAAAGTCGCACAACGTATCGAAAACTGGCTACAAGCCATGTTCGCAACGACTAAATAAAACTAAAGCGGGCCGCTCAATCAAGAGACGGCCCGCCTTTTATTCTCTCACTGCAGCACACCACTAACCAGCGGACTCATCCTGCTGCTGCAAACGCCACATCTCAGCAAAGCGCCCGTTTTTCTCCAGCAAAGAACGGAAGTCGCCACGCTCAATCACCCGACCGCCATCCATCACCGCAATTTCATCAGCGTTGATAATTGTCGATAAGCGATGCGCAATAATCAGCGTCGTGCGATCGGCAGAAATCAAATCCAACTCGTGTTGAATGCTCTTTTCGGTTGCCGAATCCAGCGCACTGGTTGCCTCATCAAAAATCAAGACCGGCGGATTTTTCAACAAAGTTCGCGCAATCGCGACCCGCTGTTTTTCGCCACCAGATAACTTCAAACCACGCTCGCCAACAATCGTCTCGTAACCGTCGGGCAAAGACAGCACAAAATCATGAATATGCGCCGCCCGCGCA
>CAZWRK010000094.1:12004-16530 GCA_964635875.1 uncultured Aquaspirillum sp. | reverse complement strand
CGTTGAGGTGTATGTCGAATGTTAGCCTTTTTAATAAATAACCTCAGGAAATTTTACGGATAAAAAAGCAAAACGAAGAATATTCGAGCATAACTATCTTGGCTCAATTGCCATAAATAAATTTTCACAAGCAAAAAAAGAAAATTTCGATTGGTTCTAAAACTAATTTAGGCATTAAGGTTGATGCAGTTGGTGTTCCAAAATATGAGCCTATTAAATGATGGCGAGTGAGGCTTACCCATATTCAAGTGGAATGTCTAACGGTGCATCTTAATTAAAACGTTAGCCATGAAAGGTGATTTCAGTGTTAGATAACAAGAAATGTACGATATTTACCATCGTACACTATCAAAAACTGATTATAAAGCCTCTATTTTTCAAAGTATGCTTATTGATTATGGCGGCTTAGAAACTGCACGAAGGCTAATCCTTTCGTCAAAAATCTCCGATGGATATACTGCACTCTGGGAAAGAAGACGGCTAAATCTAACTGTAGAAGCATTGATTCATGATAATGAGAAGTGGCATCAGCTATTTTCTAGTGAAGAGCTTGCAATTTGCACTAGGCGATTAAAAAATATGAATATATTAAATAGTTGGGGCTAGATTATTCATCTTCTTGGTTTCACTGGGCAAGATAGTCGGAGTTCAGATATGTTTAGGTAGCAAAGCAAATGCCAAGAATAGTCATGTTAAATTTTAACCCTGAGTTCCGCGTTAGAGTTCTTACTGCAGCAAGGAGAGCACATTGGTTAATCAAATAACAAAAAATCAGCATTATGTTCCTCAGTTTTTATTAAAAGGGTTTGGTGCAGCTGACGATGAAAAGCCAAAAGTACATATTTTTGATGTGGAACGGAATGTTGTTCGCAAGTGTCAAGCGGTTAAAGAAGTTTTTTCTCAAAATTATTTCTACGACAAAAACAATGAAGTTGAAAATTTTCTTTCGGTAAAAATTGAAGATCCTGCCTCAGAAATAATAAATAGAATCAGGAGCGATGACTTCAGCATGTTGGATGGGTGTAGGGCTGAATTAATTAGATTCATATCTTGCCAAAATGCAAGAACAGTTGAGGCAAGAGAGGACGCCTTAAACTTTATAAACGCGCACTTCTATCAAATAATTTCAAATTTAAACAGGCTTAACGATTTAGAAATAAATGACCTCGAAAATTTTAAAGTTATGCCAGAGGATAAAGATTCGATGCGGTACTTTAATGCTGCTCAAGCTTTACGCGGTGTTCTTGAATCAAAACGTATGGAGGATCTTAAGTTTCATATCTTAGTAAACAGAACTCATGAGGAGTTTGTTATTTCAGATCATGCGATAGCTAGATATAATTGGCTTTATCGTGATTTGAATGATCCGCGCATTGGCAGCATGTTTGCCAGAGGCGTTCAATTGTTTCTTCCTCTTTCAGATAAAGTTTGCCTTTGTGCATATGATGCGAAAATTTATAAGTATGGGTGTAAATTATCTAGTGTTTCCGAGTTAAAGCTTGAAAGCGATATTTATTGGCTGAATCAGTTGCAAATGAGAAATGCTCGTTCGTTTGTTGCGTTCAAATCAATATTTATGGCTGATGCATTGAAAAAATTACGTGCAGCTTTTTACGGGAAGAAGGTTTACTCTAGAAAAAGTCTTCACTTGGAGCAAGAAGATATTGACGAAAATAATTTAAAAACGACATATATAGTTTATACAGAGCAGGTCAAATTAACGGAAAAACCTACATTCTTTAAAGTTCTAAAAAAATCAAGAAAATCGGCTCAAGTTTTTGAAGAGCGCAATCCTGATTTATCAAAAGATTTAATGATGCAGAAGAAAAATTGAAGGAAGGTAAGTTTGCTAAGCGTTAACAAGTCTGAAACAAGTCAATTCAGCTGACACCGTACCGGTGACGCTGATTTTTAATTGTACGCAGTACACACGGACGCTGCGCAATCGTGCCATCCAGCCTCACCAACTCAAACCTTAACCCCACCCCACCAAAGGCGCAAGAATGCGTACCCTACTTCTAACAGCACTTCTCGTTACCGCTTTGCCCTCTTTTGCGCAGTCCAGTCTGATGGTTGATTGGGAATGGAAACGGGCGCATCAATGCAGTTCTACCTCTCCAAGCATCGAGGTTGACGACATCTCTGCAGACGCAAAGTCATTGACCATCACCCTTGTTGATCAAGATGCCCCAGATTTTGATCATGGCGGAGGCGTTGTTGCGCATGATGGTCGCCAAAAGGTGTCGATTCCAGAAGGCGCTCTGAAAAGTTACAGAGGCCCTTGCCCGCCCAACTTTGATAGCTTTGGTCACGACTATCGGTTCATCGTCCGTGCAATTGCGGCAGACGGAAAAACCGAACTGGCACAAGGCGAAAAAACAAAAACCTTCTCGGCCAATGCTGTGAAGCCTTAAAGCCAATTGAACTTGGCAACTCACACCCATACTGCCCAATAAAATCGCGCCAGTGCCTGCTACTTAGGCGACACGTCTCTACGTATTTTTCCAAACGCTAAGCCGTCATCGTGCATACTTGATCCGTCAATCCACCGCTAGACCCAAGGAGAGCGAAATGTCAGAAAGAACCGGTCACTGCCTGTGCGGCAATGTCTCTTTCAAGCTTGTTGGTGAACCTCTTGCGACACGTGTGTGTTGGTGTCGCGACTGCCAGCATCTCGCTGCAAACGGCACCGTGAATATGCTTGTTCCAGCGGATGCGTTGGCCATCTCGGGCGCTGTTGCTGAGTTCACAAAAACGGCCGACAGTGGCAATCAAGTCACTCGGCAGTTCTGCCCGAATTGCGGCACCCATCTGTTTGCACTCTCTGCCGCGCGTCCGCAGTTCAGAGTATTGCGGGCGGGCAACTTGGACAATCCGTCGTCGATCAAACCAAACATGAACATCTGGGCCGACAGCGCCCCCGAATGGGCCTGCATGGATTCGTCTATTGAACGCGTGGCACAACAACCTCTCCCGCCAAAAGCGAGTTCATAACTGAGCATTCAATAAGACGGGTTCCACAAGGGGCTCGTCAAAGATTTTTGTGCTGGGCGATTTCTACAGTGCAGACCATGGACATGATCAGAAATGGAAGCATGAAGCGAGTTGCAGAGTATTTAGAAACCTCGCCAACCATGCGCGTGTGGGTTCGACTCAATCAATCGGTCACTATGATCGCCCTATTTGTTGCTATTGGGGGCTTTTCTGTTGCGTACCTTAAATTCAACGAAGACCGAATGAAGGCGGATGAGGACCGTATATCGAAGGCTTGGGATACTGTGACCAAAATGGCCGGAAAAGGCAGCAATGGCGGCCAAATTCATGCTATTGAAATTTTGGTGAAAAATGGTGTTTCGCTTGATAGTGCTGATTTGCGCAATACCTATCTTGCTGGTGCGAATTTGAAGGGGGCTTCCATGCGCTCAGCCAACCTTGGTGGGGCAAACCTCTCTGGCGCAAATTTACAAGGCGCAAATCTCTCTGGTGCAAATTTAGAGGGAGCGAAGTTCTACGGCAGTCATCTGGGGGGCGTGGTTTTCGATCAAGCGCGCCTCTCATCGGCCCGCTTGGCCTTTGCCAAAGTCGACATCGCCATCATTCTTGCAAAATCGCTCAAAAATGCTGATCTGACAGGGGTGCGCTTCGTTCTTGAGGATGAAGATGGCCGTAATGACTTGAGCATGTTCAACGATACAATTGCGGAGGCGCCAAGCGCTGATGAAGGGCAGCGGCGGATCAATCAGGCGTGTGCAAACCCAAAATTCGGCGCACCGCAAGACCAATTTTTGCCAATTAAGCTGCCGGTGCGACCTTGCCGTTATTCTGCGCACTATCAGAGCCTTCAATTCCAAGCCTATGAATATTCTGGTCGCTAGGGGCTTTCTGTCTGTCTCTGGTCGTCCTGTCATTCCAAATCCAAAAGACCTGTGCTGTATGAAGCTATTCGGGTCTTTTATTGCACTTGGTCGAAAAAGTGCAAAGTGGTTATGACCAAAAGCACTTCAACCATAGATCAAACAGCAATGAATCCATTGCCTGTACCCAATAGATGGTTATATAAAGACCACGCTGCCACGGCGACCCGCTGTGGCGGCCAGACACCATCAAAGGGAAAACCATGAGCAAAACTCTGATTCTGGATGGCGGCATGGGCCGCGAGTTGAAACGCATCGGTGCACCGTTCCTGCAACCGGAATGGTCGGCGCTGGCGCTGTGGGAAGCGCCGCATCTGGTCGAGCAAGCGCACGATGCTTTTGTGCAGGCTGGCGCGCGCGTGATCACCACCAACAGCTATGCCGTGGTGCCATTCCACATCGGCGAAGAGCGCTTTGCGCGTGATGGTCAGTCGTTGGCCGCACTCGCTGGCGAGCTGGCGCGACGTGTCGCCGACCGCGCGGCTGATCCGGTCATGGTGGCCGGTTCGCTTCCTCCGGCCTTGGGTTCGTATCGTCCCGATCTGTTCGATGCCGAGCAGTCGCAAGCCATCCATCGCACGCTGATTGCGGGCCTCGCGCCGCATGTTGATG
>CAZWRK010000094.1:0-11904 GCA_964635875.1 uncultured Aquaspirillum sp. | reverse complement strand
CAGTCGCAAGCCATCCATCGCACGCTGATTGCGGGCCTCGCGCCGCATGTTGATGTGTGGCTGGCGGAAACACAGAGTTCGATTGCCGAGGTGGAGTCGGTGAAAGTTGCGTTGGGCGAGAGTGATAAGCCGCTGTGGCTGTCCTTCACCCTAGAGGACGACGGCGCACCGGATGCCGCCCGCCTGCGCAGCGGCGAAACCGTGACCGATGCGGTGGCGGCGGCGATTCGACTGGGTGCGGCGGCGGTGCTATTCAATTGCAGTCAGCCAGAGGTGATGTCGGCGGCGTTGCAGGCGGCGCGGGCGGTGGCCGAACAGAAAGGCGCATCGCTGGCGCTGGGAGTCTACGCCAACGCATTCCCGCCGACGCCCAAAGACGCCAAGGCCAATGCCACGCTGGACGAAATTCGTGCCGATTTGGGGCCGGATGATTACCTGCGCTGGGCGCAGCAATGGGTGGCGGAAGGCGCGGGGATTGTCGGCGGTTGCTGCGGCATCAGCCCCGCGCATATCGCGCAATTGTCGCAGGCGCTGGCGTAGCTGCGGCTGGGTTTGATCGTCGTTGCACCTTAGCGGTGGTTGGCGGAGCAAAGGCGATCAACGCAAGAGAGAAGAGTCATTCTCTAAGTGGGGGCGCGCATCGCCACCGGCCACTGCAAAATGCCACTGGGCAAACACGCTTCAAAGAGCGGTTTGCTCAGTAAATAGCCCTGAATCAAGCGCACGCCCATCTCTTTCAAGCAGTCAAATTCGCCCACGGTTTCGACGCCTTCGGCGATGATGATGATCTTCAATTCTTCAGCGATACGGACTATGCCGCGCACAATCGCTTGCCGAGCCGGTCGCTGGTCAACGTGGCGAATCAAATCCATATCCAGCTTAATGATATCCGGCTGAAAATCGGCTAATAGGTTCAGACCGGCAAACCCTGCTCCAAAATCATCAATCGCGGTTAAAAAGCCAATGCGCTGATATTCGCGCAGAATTTCTGCCAGCCACTTGCCATCGTTGACGCGCTCGCCTTCGATCGTTTCAAAAATAATGCGCTCGACCGGAAAATGATGCGCTTTGGCTGCTTCTAGCGTGGTGCGAATGCACAGCTCGGGGCGATAGATGGCATTCGGCATAAAGTTAATCGACAGTTTCGAATGCATGTCGAGGCGCGCGGCGGTTTCAATCGCTTTAACGCGGCAGGCTTGATCGAAGCGATAGCGATTCTCTTCGTTGACCTGCTCTAACACACTGAGCGCCCCTTCTCCCTTCGGGCCGCGCACCAACGCCTCATGTGCAAACACGATGCCCGTTTCAATATCGACTATCGGTTGATAGGCGTAGCTGAAATCAATATTGAGCGCGTCCTGATTGCGGCACACGCCACATGAGCGGTGCTCGACACTGAATTCGGCTGTTTGGATGTGTTGGATAGGCTTCATTGCGATTTACCTCTTATCAGGTCGTGCAGCAGCAATTGTGTTCCGGCGGTGGCGAGGCCCGCGCCGTCATCAATCGAAAATAGGCCATGCAATCATAGCATTAACCGATGTTAGGCGATTCGTTTGGGGCGTGCTGTCAAGCGGAGTGGTTTTTCTGTGTGGATAGAAAAATCTTTATATTTTTCATTGGCTTGTGATGCGGTATGTGCGGGCTGTTCGGCGGCTTCAACGGTGCGCTCGCCCGAAAAATAGCGGCGCGGCTCCATGCCCAGCGTGCGTTGAAACATTGCGGTAAATGCACTCGCGCTGCGGTAGCCCAATTTTTCTGCGACCTGCGCCACCGGCATATCATTGGCTAAATGGCCGAGCGCTTCGACCAGTCGCGCTTGTTGCCGCCATTGCCGAAAACTCATGCCGGTTTCGCGCTGAAACTGGCGGGCAAGGGTGCGGCTACTCATCGCCTGTTGTTCGGCGAGTCGGTCGAGCGTGTGGTGGCGGGTCGGATGTGCAATCAGGGATTGGCAGAGCTGGTACAAGCGCGGTTCATTCGGCATCGGCAAATGCAGTGCCGGAATTTTCAGAAAGCGAAGTTCACACAGGGCCAGCGCGGCAATTTGCCCCGCACGCCCGTCAAGGTCGTAATCAAGTGGCTCGTCGAGCAGCGCAAAAATCAGCGCGCGTAGCAGCGGGCTGACTTCGAGCAGACAGCAGGTGTCGGGCAAGTCTGGTCGGGCATCCGAGCGAATATAGAGCGTGCGCATTTCCACCGCCCCCAGCATGATGACGCGGTGCGGCACATTGGCCGGAATCCACACCCCGCGCACTGGCGGCACCACCCAGCACCCCGTTTCGGTTTCCACGCGCATCACGCCGCTACCGGCATAAATCAATTGCGCGCGCAGGTGGGTGTGAATCGGCGTTTCGCCGCCGTGATAATTTCGCGCTTTGGCGGTGACGAGATGGGGCAGCGTTTGTAAAACTGCATCATGCGTACACGCGAGATCGGTGCTGACGATTGTCCAATTCACGATAGTTTTTGTCCGGACATGTGTAATTCAGTCATTTTAGACTGGCGTTCCTGAAATCAAAAAGTCCTTATCATGGAAACCACGTTGACTCAGCCATCATCCGCCCCTGCGCCGGATGCCTTAAGCGGCACCACTTACCCTGTGATTGCTGCGATTAGTGTCTCGCATTTGCTCAATGACATGATGCAATCGGTGCTGATTGCGATTTATCCGATGCTCAAGCTGGGCTTGAACCTGTCCTTTAGCCAAATTGGCCTGATTACCCTGACGTATCAAATCACCGCTTCGCTGTTGCAGCCGTTGATCGGCCTGTATACCGACCATCGCCCCAAGCCGTATTCGTTGCCGCTGGGGATGGGGTTTACGTTGGTGGGTTTGCTGTGTTTATCGCAGGCGGATTCCTTTAGTGCGGTGCTGTATGCCGCGATGAGTATTGGCGTTGGCTCGTCTATTTTTCACCCTGAATCCTCCCGCGTCGCGCGGATGGCCGCCGGTGAGCAGCCCGGTTTGGCGCAGTCTTTGTTTCAGATTGGCGGCAATTTGGGATCAGCTTTGGGGCCGTTGCTCGCGGCGCTGATTATTGTGCCCAACGGCCAAGGCAGCGCGGCATGGTTTTCTTTGTTTGCGTTGATCGGCGTGGTGGTGTTGAGCTTTGTTGGGCGCTGGTCGGCGGTGCATGTGGCGACGTTTCGGCGGCGCATGAAGGCGCACACTGGCAACGGCCTGACCCGCCGCCAGATTGGCGTGTCGCTGGCGATTTTGGGGCTGCTGATGTTCTCAAAATTTTTCTATATGGCGAGTCTGAGCAGTTATTACACGTTTTATCTCATTGATAAATTTGCACTTTCTTTGCATGACGCGCAGATGTATTTGTTCGCCTTCTTGTTTGCCGTGGCTGCGGGAACGGTCGCGGGTGGGCCGATTGGGGATCGCATTGGCCGTAAGCAGGTGATTTGGGGGTCGATCTTGGGCGTTGCGCCATTTACCTTGCTGTTGCCGCATGTTGATCTGTTTTGGACTGGTGTGCTGTCGGTGGTGATTGGCTTGATTTTGGCGTCGGCATTCTCGGCGATTTTGGTTTACGCCCAAGAGCTGTTGCCGGGCAAAGTTGGTGCCATTTCGGGTCTGTTCTTTGGTTTTGCTTTTGGTATGGGCGGGATTGGCGCGGCGTTGCTGGGGCAGCTCGCTGACGCCACCAGCATCGAAACCGTGTATCAGGTCTGCGCCTATCTCCCGCTGATTGGCTTGCTGACCGCGTTTTTACCGACGATTAGGAAGTCATGATCGCCTGCCCCCAAAGCCTTGACCGGTTGTCAGGACTTTGGGGGCTTATAGAGACATCACCTCTTTTGCAGCCCGTAAGCCCGATAAATAAGCGCCGTGCGTTGTTCCAAAGTGCGCATTGGTCGTTGCTTCTCCTGCAAAAAATAACCGCTGATCCACCGGCAAGGCCAGCGCCGTGCGCATTTTTGGGGTGGAGCCGACCGCGTTATACGAGTATGCGCCTCGGGCAAAAGGGTCACTGGCCCAGCGGGTGATTTGGTAGCCGACGGGTTTGGGAATCGCTTCGCCAAACAGGGTTTTCAAGGTCGCTATCGCGCTGGCGACCATTTTTTGATCGGACCATGCTTCAATTTCGCGTCCATAATCGGCGGCATTAAACCCGAGCAAAACCGGTTTTTTCGCGACTCGTTGAAAGCTCACCCATTCTGTCCAGACGCCTTTTTGGTTCGAGAGATGTTCGATCCAGTCGATGTTGTCCGGCCAAAAGGCTTTGGGAAAGCGTAAATAGCATTTGTTTAAGACACCCATCCCCAGTTTTTGAATTGCAAGCTGTTTTTCTCGGGGTAATTCGGGCACAAAGTGAACGGCCTGATGTTGTAATACGCCAAGCGGCAGCGTGACAATCACACGATCTGCGATCAATTCGTGGTTTTGGGTGGTGATTTTGATGTGCGGCTGTTGCCAGTCGATGTGCTTCACGATTTGCGCGCGTTCGATGCGAAGGCCGCGCGCGAGAAAGTCGGTGATGCGCTGAAAGCCTTGTGGAAAGAGCATATCATCGCCTTCAAACGCCCCCGAACTGTCGTACCACTGTGTCGAAAGTTGATCGGCGCTGCCTGCATATTCCTGTTCAAGATCACTATTTAAAACAAATTGGATCAGCCGAAGGGTTTCGGGGTCATTTTGATCGCGTGAGATTAAGGCGGCCAGTGTCTGTTGAATGGACTGATCGGGGTCGCGTTGCTGTGCGGCAGTGATCGTGCGGAAAATCTGTGTTTTGATATTGTCGAGCTGTGCAGCTTCTGCCTTCGTCAATACACGGCCAGTCGTGTGATAGGTCGCTGATTTATCGTAGTAGGTTGCGACACGCGGGGCATTGAGTTGGTCAGCTAATCGGGTGATGGGGTTGTTCTTCACCCCATGAATCCATGTTGCCCCCAGATCAAGCGGGAGATCGGGCCAGATTTCGCTGGTCCAAATTCGCCCGCCTATCCGGTCTCGCGCCTCTAAAACCAGCACTTCGTATCCATCGTCTTGCAGCGCCTTGGCGGCGGCCAGCCCCGCGATCCCTGCACCCACGACGACAATTCGTTGATTGCGGGATGGGGCGCGGGTTTGATTCGCCTCGGCACGGTGATTGAGCAGCACTAAGGCCAGAAGTTTGAAGAGGTCGCGTCTGTTCATGGGGAGCATCACTTTGATGATCGCCGATCGTAGCACGCTAGCGACCATCAAAGCGGCATGTCCTTACAAAAGCCCCGCATAGCGTATGCGGGGCTTTTACTGGCCGCTCGGGATCAGCGATTCACGTCGACAACAATGCGTCCTTTGACTTCACCATTCAGCAATTTGGTGGCAAATGGCATGACCTCGCTCAGACCGATTTCACGGCTGATCACACCTAATTTTTCGATGTCTAAGTCCTCGCCCAAACGTCGCCATGCTTCAAGGCGGTCAGGTGTTGGGCACATCACGCTGTCGATGCCTGCCAGTGTGACGCCGCGCAGAATGAAAGGCGCGACCGTTGACGGAAAGTCCATGCCGCCGGCCAGTCCGCAAGCGGTCACAACTCCTCGGTATTGGGTCGTGGCGCAGACATTGGCCAAGGTATGGCTGCCCACAACATCGACCGCACCCGCCCAGCGTTCTTTGCCCAACGGCTTGCCGGGTGATGAGAATTGTGCACGGTCGAGCACTTCTTTGGCGCCGAGTCCTTTGAGGTAGTCCGATTCTTCTGGGCGACCGCTCACGGCAACCACGGTGTAACCCAGTTTTGTTAGCACAGCCACTGCGACACTGCCGACGCCGCCGGCTGCACCCGTGACCAGAATTTCGCCATCCGACGGTTTAACTCCGTGGCGTTCCAGTGCCAGAATGCACAGCATGGCCGTATAACCCGCAGTGCCGATCGACATCGCTTGCTGTGGTGTGAAACTCGCCGGCAGGGGCACCAACCAATTTCCGTTTAAGCGTGCTTTTTGCGCCAAGCCCCCCCAATGACCTTCACCGACACCCCAGCCGTTCAGCAGTACCGCATCACCAGGCTTGTATGCGTGGTGTGAAGACGCTTCAACCGTCCCGACCAGATCAATGCCGGGAACCATTGGGAATTTACGGATAACCGGGCCTTTGCCGGTGATCGCCAAGCCATCCTTGTAATTGAGGGTCGAGTGACTGACCCGAACGGTCACATCGCCTTCTGGCAGCAGCGACTCGTCAATGTCTTGAAGTCCAGCACGGTAACCGGCTTCGTCCTTCTCAATCAAAATGCCTTTGAACATGTGCGTCTCCTTGGTAGATTAGACCGATCGTCTATTAAAAGACAAAAAAATTAGCCGGGGGGAAGCCCAGCAAAAAAACCGCGTGCAAAAATTTCAAGCGGCGCTGCGCTTTGTTCCAACTTCGCTCTCAGTACCGCCCCTTCCCAGCCAATCCAAAAAAAAGCGGCCAGTTGGGCGCAATCGGCTTGTGGTGAAAGCTCACCAGCATCTTGAGCGGCTCTTAAGCAACGCTCAAATCTTGATTGCCAATCTGCGAAAACTTCTTGCAATTGGGTCCGGAAGCGCTCTGGCAACGCGCCCATTTCTTGCCCCAGATTGCCGATCAGGCAGCCGCGCCGAAAATCATGGCGCGCCATACCGGCTTGGGCCGCAGCGACGAAAGCGCGTAAACGCATGAGCGGAGAAAGGCTTTCATCGCTGAGGAAATGCTCGATCTTGTGCGCAAAAAAGCGGGCATATTGCGTGATTAGCGCGGTACCAAAAGCTTCTTTGCTTTCAAAGTAATGATAGAAAGATCCTTTTGGAACACTGACACGGCGCAGAATTTCGTCAATGCCTGTGGCTGAGAAGCCTTTTTCGGTCAGGACTTCTAAGCCGGCGCGTAGCAGTAAGTCACGCGTTTCAACCAAGTACTCTCTTGGTTTCGGCGGCCTGCCACGTTTGCGAGGGGGGAGGTGTTGTGTTTCCATGTTTTTGATATTAGACCGAGCGTCTAATTAAATCAAGACCCTTTTTGATCGGGGGCATGTTTGGCTGCACAAGCGCGCCATGAGGCGTCTGCGCTAAAAATAAAAAGCCCCACCAAATAAGAGGTGGGGCCGTAGTTGTTTACGTTAATCTCTTTGTCCCGCCTCAAAACGGAATATCGTCGTCCATGTCGTCAAAATTCGCGGTCGGCTTCGGTTCTGGGCGGCGCGGGGCGGCCGGTGGAACGTGGGCGGCGGCGGGCGCTGACGGTGCGTAGCTGTCGTCGCGCATCCGAGTCACTTCGTGACCGCCGCTCATCGGCGCATCGTAGCTTTGCGGTGCGCCGCCGGAGTCACGGCCGCCCAGCATTTGCATTTGGTCGGCGATGATCTCGTAAGCGGTGCGTTCCACGCCGTCTTTGCCGGTGTATTTGCGCGACTGAATTCGGCCTTCGATATACACCGAGCGGCCTTTTTTCAGATATTCCCCCGCGACTTCGGCCAAGCGCCGATAAATCACGATGTTATGCCATTCGGTGCGCTCTTGGCGTTGGCCGTTCTTGTCTTTCCAAGAGTCGGTGGTTGCGATGCTGAAATTACATACTGCATCGCCATTCGGCATATAGCGGACTTCGGGATCACGGCCCAAATTGCCGATCAATGTCACTTTGTTCACGGATGCCATTTAGCAAATCTCCTGTATCAATTTTTTGACGCCTGCTTCGTCCCAACCTGCTTGCATCACTTTGAGGTAAGCGACTTTTTCGGCGGCGATGACCGAAACTTCTTTCACGCCATCATACTGGCTGAGCTGCTGAGCCAGCGCGCGCGCGTCGCCTTGCCAATGCGCAGGGAGGGCGATGAGTTGAGTTTTAACTGGCTGCGGGGCCTGCATGGTGAGGGCCATCAGCCACCATGTAAACATCAAGCCCGCACAGAATATAAAGACAGCCGACGCCCCAAGATGTTGATACAACCAACCGCCCAGCGCGCCACCTATAAATAAGCCCAGTGATTGCGCCGTATTGTACACGCCCATCGCCGTTCCCTTGGCTTCGGGTGGGGCAATTTTTGAGACCAGCGAAGGCAGGCTGGCTTCCAAAATATTAAACGCAATAAAGTATAAAACTAGGGCCGCGACCAAAATCGGGAAATGATGAAGACCCGCGCCCAAACTACTTTGCGCCACCATCATTAGGGCAATGGCTCCGACAAAAACGCGCTTGAGTTGATGGCGTTTTTCACCATAAATAATCGCAGGCACCATCAAAACAAAGCCCGCCACCACTGCCGGTAAATACACTTGCCAATGGTGGGCTTTATCCAAGCCACCGGTTTCGGTGAGGGCAAATGGAATCACCACAAACATTGCCATTTGCGCGGCATGTAGGGCAAAAATCCCAAAATTTAAACGTAATAGCTGTGAGTCATGGAGCACATCCGGCAAGCGCGCGCGTGAGGCTTCCGCGTCCGAGTGAAAGCGTTCGACCGACGGGGTCGGAATCAGCCAGCGTGTCCCGATCATTCCTGCCACCGAGAGCGCACCGGTCAAAGCGAAGATCCCCGGCACGCCAATCAATCGTGCCAACAGCGGCCCCAGTACCAAACTAATCGCAAAGGTAATGCCGATCGTCATGCCGACCATCGCCATGGCACGGGTACGGTTTTCTTCTCGGGTTAAATCGGCGAGCAAGGCGGTCAGCGCGGCAGAAATTGCACCCGAACCCTGCAAAATTCGGCCTATTGTCAACCAAAACAAGGTGTCGGCACTGGCGGCCAATAAGCTGCCAGCGGCAAATAAAAACAGGCCAATATAAATGACAGGTTTGCGCCCAATTCGGTCAGACAGCATCCCAAACGGCAGTTGCAGCAAGGCTTGTGCTAAACCATAGCTTCCCAAAGCAAAGCCAATTAATGTTGCGTTATCTCCGCCCGGAAGGGTTCGGGCATAAAGGGCAAACACTGGTAAAATTAAAAACATTCCCAGCATACGAAGGGCATATAGCCCTGAGAGCGCAAGGCTCGCACGGAGTTCTAAAGCGTTCATACCTATCGGGTCGCAAGTAAACGGGTGTGCGGACAAGGCTGCCCGCCCCAAAGAAGTTCGGTATATTAACAGGTTGCCTTGTATCAGACGCGGGCGACACGATTGGCAATGTTTCCGATTGTTCATCCCAACCGCGTCGCCACACCGAGAAATCATGGAATTCATACGTATACGCGGTGCACGCACGCACAATCTCAAAGATGTTGATCTCGACCTTCCTCGTCATCGTTTAGTGGTGGTGACGGGCTTATCTGGATCGGGGAAAAGCTCCTTAGCCTTCGACACTTTGTACGCCGAAGGCCAGCGTCGTTATGTCGAATCGCTTTCGGCCTACGCCCGTCAATTTTTACAGCTGATGGAAAAGCCCGATGTCGATTTAATCGAGGGCCTATCGCCCGCGATCTCCATTGAGCAAAAAGCCACCAGTCACAATCCTCGTTCGACCGTTGGCACGGTGACCGAAATTCACGATTACTTGCGCCTGCTTTTTGCCCGCGCAGGGACGCCACATTGCCCCGATCATGATCTACCGTTGACCTCGCAAACCGTGAGTCAAATGGTCGATCATGTGCTGGCGCTACCAGAAGACACCCGCTTAATGATTTTATCGCCGGTGATCGTCGGCAAAAAAGGCGAAAACCTCGACCTATTCGACGACCTTCGTGCGCAGGGCTTTGTGCGGGTGCGGGTCGATGGTGAGCTGCTCGAATTGGACGACGTGCCCAAGCTCGACAAGAACAAAAAACACACCATCGAAATCGTGGTCGATCGGCTGAAAGTCCGCGAAGACGCCAAGCAGCGCCTTGCTGAATCCTTTGAAATGGCGCTTCGTCACGGCCACGGTCGGGCGATTGCCGTCGAGATGGATAGCGACAAAGAACACTGGTTTTCGGCGAGTTTTTCGTGTCCGGTGTGTTCGTACAGCCTACCTGAGTTGGAGCCGCGTTTATTCTCGTTTAACAACCCGATGGGTGCATGCCCGAAATGCGATGGTCTCGGGCATATCAACCTTTTTGATCCGAAACGCGTGGTCGCCCATCCATCATTGAGCTTGGCGGCGGGCGCGATTAAAGGCTGGGATCGGCGCAATCAGTTTTATTTCCAGATGCTGAACAGTCTGGCGAACTACTACCAATTTAACCTTGATACGCCGTTTGAAGAATTGCCCGAGGCCATTCAGCACTGCATTTTGTACGGCTCCGGCGAAGATTCGATCGAATTTACCTACCTCAGCGAAAAAGGCACCAAGTTTCAACGCAGCCATCCTTTTGAAGGGATTATCCCGAATTTTGAGCGCCGTTATCGTGAAACCGACTCCCAAGCGGTGCGCGAAGAGTTGGCGAAATATCAAAATCACAGCGTGTGTCCGAGCTGTGGCGGGGCGCGGCTGCGCCGTGAAGCACTGCATGTCAAAGTCGGTCCGGCGACGCTGGCGCAGATCAACGATTGGCCGCTCAAGCAATCGGCGGCGTTCTTTTCTGATTTGGTCTTGAGCGGTAACAAACAGGCAATTGCCGAAAAAATCGTCAAAGAAATCGCCGCGCGGCTCGGGTTTTTGGTCAATGTAGGCTTGGATTATTTGTGTCTGTCGCGCTCGGCAGACACCTTATCCGGCGGTGAAGCGCAGCGAATTCGGCTGGCGAGTCAGATCGGCTCGGGTCTCACCGGTGTGATGTATGTGTTGGATGAGCCGTCGATTGGCTTGCATCAGCGCGATAACGATCGTCTGCTGGCGACCTTGATGCACCTGCGGGATTTGGGCAACTCGGTGATTGTGGTTGAGCACGACGAAGTTGCGATTCGTGCTGCCGATTATGTGGTCGACATGGGGCCGGGCGCGGGTGAGCATGGTGGCTATGTTTTGGTGGCCGGTACGCCCGAGGAAATTGCTGCGCATCCGAACTCAATTACCGGCCAATTCTTGTCGGGCCGTCGCCAAATTGCCTCGCCCGAAGCGCGCCGCGTGCCCGATCCTGAAAAAATGTTCCGTTTGACCGGCGCACGCGGCAATAACCTGAAACGCCCAACCCTAGAACTTCCGGTGGGCTTGATGGTGTGTGTGACCGGCGTATCTGGCTCGGGCAAATCAACGCTGATTAACGACACGCTGTATCCCGCCGTTGCGGGGCCGCTGAATGGTTCGAGTGCCGAGGCCGCCCCGTTTGATGACATGGAAGGGCTGGCGCATTTCGACAAAGTGATTAATGTCGATCAGTCGCCGATTGGCCGCACGCCGCGCTCGAATCCGGCGACTTATACCGGCTTGTTTACGCCGATCCGTGAGCTGTTTGCGGGGGTGCCGGTGTCGCGTGAACGCGGCTATGGGCCGGGGCGGTTCTCGTTTAACGTCAAAGGCGGGCGCTGTGAGGCGTGTCAGGGCGACGGCATGATTAAAGTGGAAATGCACTTTTTGCCGGATATTTATGTGCCTTGCGATGTGTGTCACGGCGAGCGTTATAACCGCGAGACCTTAGAGATTGAATATAAAGGGAAAAATATTCATCAAGTGCTCGATATGACCGTCGAGCAGGCGCTGGAGTTCTTCAGTGCGGTGCCCAGTATCTCGCGCAAACTCAGCACTTTGATGGATGTCGGTTTGGGCTATATCCGCCTTGGGCAAAGCGCAACTACGCTGTCGGGCGGCGAAGCGCAGCGGGTGAAATTGGCGCTGGAACTGTCCAAGCGTGACACTGGCCGAACCTTGTATATTCTGGACGAGCCGACCACCGGCTTGCATTTCCACGATATTGATTTGCTGCTGACGGTGTTGCGCCGCCTGCGTGAGCATGGCAATACGGTGGTGGTGATTGAGCACAATCTGGACGTGATCAAAACCGCCGATTGGGTGATTGATCTTGGTCCTGAAGGTGGCGCGGGCGGCGGCCAGATTTTGGCCTGCGGCAGCCCCGAAGACATCGCCCGCCA
>CAZWRK010000093.1:12620-16757 GCA_964635875.1 uncultured Aquaspirillum sp. | reverse complement strand
CCGTTTTTAAAGTGTATATTTTCTACACTTTAAAAACGGTCGCTTTGCGCGCCCTTTGCCACAGGACTCCCCATGACGGAAATTGCCCATCAAATTGGCCGCGAAACGATTGAAGCGGTCAGCCAAACCTTCTATGCCCAGATTCGCCAACACGCCAACCTCGGCCCGATTTTCCAGATCGTCGAAAACTGGCCCAAGCACGAGGCGCATATCACCCATTTTTGGTGGGTGTTATTGGGCGGCGAGGCCTATCTCGATACCCAATACAACGTCGCGCGTAAGCACATTGGGATCGGCGTCACGCCAGAATTGGTTCAAGAGTGGCTGGCGCTGTTTGAGCCGATTGTCGAGGCCCATGTCGCCCCCGAACTGGCTGCGGTGTGGCTGGGTAAGGCGCGGATGATTGGCCAATCCATTACCATGATCAATTCGCAGTTTCAGCCCTAATCCGCGCGTGCGGTGTGTTTAGAGAAGCCCAAAGCTGGGCTTCATCCCCGCCACCGCAAACAGCGTCAGCAAAATCCCAATCGACACCCCATATGCCTGCGCCCGTGTTTTGACCGTTTGACCGCGCCGAATCGCGATTGTGGCCACCACAACATAGGCCATCAGCAGGCCGATCTTAGCGAGTATCCACGGGGTGGTCAGAGGGTTCAGCCCACCGACCCACAGCATCCCGATCGCCGCGAGCAATAACAGGCTGTCAATTATATGCGGCGCAATCCGCACTACCGGCCGCGATAACCACGCCGCCCCGCGAATGGCATACGCGCCGCGAATCAAAAACGATAAGCTGGTCAGCACTGCGCACAGCACATGAAGATGCTTCAAGGCAAAATAAGACATGGCGAATTCCATTGCGAGAAAGCCATATTAGGCCGCCAAACTCGATGATTCGGCAATGCCTAACCGTGCGAGGTGCGCTGTGTCCCTCCACGGCCTCATGAAAAAAACCGCCAAGCAGCACGCTTGGCGGTGAACACACTAGTGGATCTATCCCTGACTTTTAATGCTTGCCGTGGCGTGGTTTGGGCATTGCTTGATCAAACGCGGTTTTTTGCGTTTCGGTCAGGCCGTCGTAGAAACGACGGGTTTCATCGCGCATGGTTTCCATCGACTTCATCCGCGCTTGCATATGTTCATTCATCCGATCGAGTCGCTCGGGGGTGCGGGTCGGAGGGGTTTCTTGGCGCATTTTGTCGAATTGTTCGCGGTGCTGTTTGGCCTGCGTCCGCACAAAATCAGCATAACGCTGCCAGCCTGCTTGCTGATTGCTACTGAGTTTGAGCGCACTTTTCAGCTTTTCGAGTCGTGCATCGACTTTGGCCGGATCCATTGCCGCCTGCATATGGCTCCGCATCTGACCTTCTTCTCCTGCGGGCGACATCGCCAAAGCGCCTGCAGACAGCACACTCATACTGAGACCGGCAATCACCAGCAAACGACGTAATGGGGTATGCAACATCATTGGTTTTCCTTCATAAGCGTTGGAGATACGGCCACGACCGCTGTCGTGATGACGCTATTACACCCCCGCGATGTAACCCCCGCGTGTCCTAAAACCGCAAAAATGTAACGTAGTGTTGCCAACCCCCATTTTGTGAACTGTTGTTACCCAAAACTTGCTCGTGGGCCAGAGGGGTGTTGGATAATCCCGATATGGAAAATTCTGATCATTTATTAGTCGTGGATGACGACCGCGAGATTCGAGAGCTACTCACTCGCTACCTGACCCGCAATGGTTTTCGGGCGACGGCGGTGGCCGACGGTCGCGCCATGTATGCCGCGCTTGCGACGCAGGCGTTTGATCTGGTGGTGTTGGATGTGATGCTGCCCGGCGATGACGGGCTGACCTTGTGTCGCGAGCTGCGCAGCCGCTCTAATCTGCCGATTTTAATGCTGACCGCTCGCGGTGATGATTTCGACCGCATTCTGGGGCTGGAAATGGGCGCAGATGATTATCTGCCCAAGCCGTTTAATCCACGTGAGCTGCTGGCGCGCATCAAAGCCGTTTTGCGGCGAGCGCGGGCGCTCCCTGAAAACCTCCACGCGCCCCAACACCGTGCCGCCCGCTTTGATGGCTGGATGCTGAATTTTGATACCCGCACCCTACACGACCCCGCCGGTGCCGCCGTCGAGCTGTCCGGCGCGGAATTTCGTTTGCTGAAAATTTTTGTGGAGCGGCCGCACCGCGTGCTGAATCGCGACCAGCTGATGGACTTGCTGCATGGTCGCGACAATGAACCCTTCGATCGCAGTATTGATGTGCAAGTCAGCCGCCTCCGCCAGCGTTTAGGCGATGATGCGCGCGAGGCGCGCTTGATTAAAACGGTGCGCGGCGAAGGCTATGTCTTTACGGCCCCCGTCAGCCTCTCGGAAGAGTCCGCATGCGGCTGATTCCTCGTTCTTTATTTGCGCGGCTTGCCTGTTTGCTCGCGGCGGCGGTCGTGGTGGCGCTGGTGGCGAGTACGTGGTTGATGCATCGCGACCGTGGCGAGCAATATCTGCGCAATCGCATTGAATTTAACGCCCGCCGCGTCGTCGATCTTGCGCGCTGGTACGACTCGTTGAATCGTGCCGAGCGCGAGCGTCTTGCGCCGCTCGTCTCGATGCCCGCAGTGAGCATTCGCCTTGCGACCGATGCACCGCCGCAGGAAGAAGGTGACCGGTTGCCACCGACCGCCCACTTGCTCGCCGTGGCCTTGCGCGACGCTGACCCGCAGCGTCTCGTCAAAGTGTATCGGGCCGAGTTTTCACGATCGGATGCGGGGCCGGTCGGGCGCGGTGTGCAGGCGTGGCTTCGCTTAGCGGATGGCGATTGGATGGTTGCGCAGGTGCGTTTTGGTGGCGGCCATGCCCCGCCGCCGCTTCCGTTTTTAGGGCAACTGGCTGCTACGTTGGCGGCAGTGTTATTGGTGGCGCTGATTGCGGCGCGCAGCATGACCCGCCCGCTTGACCAGCTCGCGGATGCTGCCGATGCCTTGGGCCATGACCTGAAACGCCCTCCGCTGACTTTGCGCGGCGCGCAGGAGGTTCAACGTGTTGCACATGCGTTCAACCGCATGCAAGCACAACTACTCGAACACCTCGACACTCGCATCAAGCTGTTGGCCGCGATGAGCCACGACCTCAAAACCCCGATTACACGCCTCAAGCTTCGCGCCGAATTGTTGGATGAAGAGGATCTACGCGAAAAATTTATTCGTGATTTGGATGAAATGCAGGCGCTGGTGCAAGAAACCTTGGCCTATCTGCGCGATGAGGTGGCGGGGGTCAGTCCTGAGCGGTGCGACCTCAATAGCCTGCTCGATGCGTGGCTCGCTGATCGTGCTGAATTAGGGCAACGGCCTTTGCGCTTCGGTCACGCGGATCATCCGCTGCGAACCGCGCCCGCTGCGTTGCGGCGGATTGTGGATAACTTGCTGGACAACGCTTATCGCTACGGCCACGGCGACATCAGCCTGACACTTGAAGACCACGGCGACCATGTGCAGTTGAGCATTCGCGATCATGGGCCGGGGATTCCGGCTGAGCAATTAGAGCGGGTTTTTGAGCCATTTTATCGGCTGGATAGCTCACGCAATCGGAGCTTGGGCGGCAGTGGTTTGGGCTTGACGATTGCACGGCATTTAGCGCACCAGTTGGGCGGCGATTTGCGGCTGGAATGTCCGCCTGACGGTGGGCTGTGTGCGGTGGTGTGTTTGCCGAGGCGGTAGTGCCATTGGAACGAAAAAAACGCCGCACATTGTGCGGCGTTTTGTTTGGCATCGCAGCAGCTTATTTTTTCAGCTGCGAGGAATACATAAACTGCTCCATCGTCGCTTCGGTCAGGCTAAACCAGCGGTGCTCAACGTTGCGGAAGGCGAGCCAGTCGGTGTAGATCTTCTTGAAGATCGGATTTTTGGCGGCTTCTTCTTCGTAGATCGCGGCGGCGGCTTTTTGCGCAGCAATCAGCACATCTTTCGGGTAGCGCTGAAGTTTGACGCCATTGCCTAACAAGCGTGCAAGGGCTTGCGGGTTTTTGTAGTCATACTCGGCCACCATTGTGATGTTGCTTTCTGCCGCTGCCGCTTCGAGGGCCGCTTGGTAGGATTTTGGCAGCTTCGCCCATTGATCTTGATTGATGTAGAAGCTGAT
>CAZWRK010000093.1:0-12520 GCA_964635875.1 uncultured Aquaspirillum sp. | reverse complement strand
GTCAGGCCGAACGGCATCGAAGTGTCAAAGCCAAAGGCTTTGTTTTTCCCGACATAGTAATAACTGCAGGTGTGGCCGATTTCGACGGTGCCATTTTGTACGGCGTCGAGCACTTGCAAGCCCGGTACAATTTCACCGGCAGCAAACACACGGATTTGGAATTTGCCATCGGTCAGTTCGGCAACGCGCTTTGCCAAGACATCCGCGCCACCATAAATCGTGTCGAGGCTTTTCGGGAAGCTGGATGCGAGGCGCCAGCGAACTTGGGGTTCGGCAGCGATAGCAGGAGCGGATACAACAGCGGCGGCAGAGGCAGCAATACCGGCACCGGCTGCTTTTTTCAGAAAGTCACGACGTTCCACGCTTGGATCTCCTTAAGACGTTTCTACTCGGGGTTTTGACCGTTTTTTATCGAGTGTTGGGACGGGGATCGACGGTAGTCTGATCTCCGCATTCCTCTAATCATTCTATGGATCGTGGCCGTCTTGCCAACTATTCTCGTTCGTGCAATGCAGCAATTAGCATGAAGGGTTTCGTATAACTGTTTGATTTTTAAATCAAAAAATTGTTTTCTTTTGGTGGTGTTTTTTTCTAATTTTTTTAGAAAATCCGCGATGGAATACCGTAAACAGCGACTTTTTTGCCAGAAGCCGCTGTTTTTGGCGCTTAGGCGGAGGGAATGCGCATGCCGCGCTGAACCGCTTCCCGCGCGGCCATTCGCTCTCGCCACGCCATCACTGCCGGATAAGCACTGAGGTCAATTTCTTGCCATTCCCAGCGTTCCGTCCACGGGTACAGCGCCATATCTGCGATCGAATATGCCCCCGCAACGAATTCTTTGTCGGTTAAGTGCTGATCTAGCACCGCGTACAAACGCGCTGCCTCGGTGCGATAGCGATCCATCGCGTAGGGAATGCGCTCAGGGGCGAAGCGGTTGAAGTGGTGTGCTTGTCCGAGCATTGGCCCAAATCCGCCCATTTGAAACATCAGCCACTGCAAAACGGTATAGCGCGCAGCGCCACCGGTCGGCAGAAATTGGCCGTATTTTTCGGCGAGATAGATCAAAATCGCTCCCGATTCAAACACAGTGATCGGCTGGCCTTCGGGGCCGTGTGGATCCACCAGCACCGGAATTTTGCCATTCGGATTCATGGCGCGAAACAGCGGTTGATGTTGATCGCCCGCCAAAATATCCACCGACTGCACTTGGTACGGTAGCCCAAGTTCTTCGAGGCAAATCGACACTTTGCGGCCGTTGGGCGTACCCCATGTATAGAGCGTCATCATGATCAATATCCTTAAAAAAACAGCCGCTTTCTGGGCGGCTGTGGGGATGAATCAGGCGTTAAGCCGGTTTAGGCGTGACCGTTTTGCAGGGCTTGAATTCGGTCTTCAATGCGCGGATGGCTGGAAAACAGTTCCGACATCGAAATGCCACCGGCAATGCCCGATGCGGCCATTTCTTTCGGCAGGGAGCTGGTTTCGATCCCGCCCAAGCGCGCCAAGGCATTCATCATTGGCCGTGGGCTGCCCAAGATGTAGGCGGCACCGGCGTCGGCGCGGTATTCGCGTTGACGCGAGAAGTACATCACGATCACCGACGCCAAGATCCCAAACACGATTTCACAGACGATCACGGTAATCATGTAACCAATGCCGGGGCCGCTGTTTTCTTCGTCGTTTTTACGCAACATTTGATCGACGGCATAGCCGACCACGCGCGCCAAGAAGATCACAAAGGTATTCACCACCCCTTGAATCAAGGTCAGCGTCACCATATCGCCATTCGCGACGTGCGCGACTTCGTGCGCCAGCACCGCTTCGACCTCTTCGCGGCTCATGGTTTGCAATAGGCCGGTCGAGACCGCGACCAGTGAATTATTGCGGCTGGCACCGGTGGCAAAGGCATTCGGGTCGCCTTCGTAGATCGCCACTTCGGGCATGCCGATTCCGGCAATTTGTGCCTGACGGGCGACAGTCGAAACCAGCCAGTGTTCAAGCTCACTTTGCGGGGTTTCGATGATCTGCGCACCGGTGGACCATTTCGCCATCGGCTTGGACATCAGCAGCGAAATAAACGACCCGCCAAAGCCCATCAACATGGCGAACATCAACAACATGCCTAGATTCAAGCCGTTTGCGGTCAGGAATTTATTGACGCCGAGCAGGCTGGCGGTCACCGATAAGACCAAAACTACGGCCAAGTTGGTGAGAAGAAACAGCGC
The DNA here is from genome assembly GCA_964635875.1 of uncultured Aquaspirillum sp. Taxonomy (GTDB): domain Bacteria; phylum Pseudomonadota; class Gammaproteobacteria; order Burkholderiales; family Aquaspirillaceae; genus CAZWRK01. The sequence goes on along the minus strand of CAZWRK010000093.1, from coordinate 10,295 downwards.
AATGCGTTTCAAGTTCATGGCAAACATCTCCAAAAAAGACAAGGTGAATGGCGGGATTGGCGCACGATGAGCTTAAAGCCGACTTAAGCTGTCATGCGCGCTTGTCGCTCCGACCTGAATTCAATATAGGGGCAAACTCACCGGCTCAAACCGGTGTGTGTAGTAATTGTTGGCAGGCCGCTTGCACGGCATCCAACGCAATATGCTCAATTTGCCAGTCTTGCGCCGAACCCGAACTGACCAACACATACGGCACGCCCCACGGATACCAGCGCTGGGTTTTTTTGTCGAGATGCTCAAACAGTGCGACCACGGGCACCCCGACGCCCGCGGCAATATGCAGGCTACCGCCGTCAGCGCATACCACCACATCGGCCAGCGACAGCGCCGCAATCAGATCTTCAACGCAAGCCGTCGGGCACGGCACAATTTGATCTGCCGGTGCGTGGGCGAGAATCGCCGCGGCCATCTCGTCATCACCGGGGTGACGCGGATCATTGGCTGCACCGGGCGCCCAAAACAGCAAAACCTGATGCCCTTGCGCGGTCAGCGATGCAATCAAAGCCTGAAACTTCGCCAGCGGCCAGCGGCGTGAGGCTTCGCGGGCGCTGAGATGAATGGCAATTCGTTTCCCTGTGGTGGGTGGCAAGGTGTGGGCGTAATGCGCTCGCCGAGCGGGGTCGATGTGCAGCACCAATTTCGGCGGCGTGCCTTCGATGCCGAGCGGCGTCAACAAACGAAACACGTCCAACACTTCATGCATGCGCTGCTGACCATCGCGCGCGACCGGACAATCGACGCCGCGTTCGGGGGCGTGGCCGTGTTCATGAAACGCAATAATGTGTTTCGGTCGTGCGCTGCGGGCGTGACGCACCGCGCCGGGGCCGACCGCAATCGCATAATCAAAACGCTCGCGCCACAAATCGACAATCAACTTCACCCGCCGCAGATGCACGCCCAGCAATGACTCGCCCGCGCCGCGATGCTTGGCCTTGGTGTAGGCATAGACTTTATCCACATCGGGATGCTGCTGTAGAACGCCCGCGTTATAGCTATTCACCAAGGCACACAGCCGCGCCTGTGGATAACGTTGGCGCAGGGCGTGAATCAGCGGTGTGGTGCAGACCAAATCCCCGATATTGTCGCGACGGATGATGAGGATGTTCATGCGCCCTGTTTCCGCCAGTAGTCGATATACCACGGGGCCGCCACTTTCAAACCTTCGGGGACGCGATGGGTTGGCGCATAGCCCAATAAGGTCTGCGCCTTGCTGATATCGGCCAGCGAATGTTGAACATCACCCGCCCGAAAATCGCGGTACACCGGCTCAACCTCCAACACTGTCGGCATGACCTGTGCGACTTCTGCCCGAATGCCTTGATAGAGCTGTTTTAAATTGGTGCGTTCGCCGACCGCGACATTAAACACCTCGTGGCCTTGCTCCAGCGGTGCGGTTGCGGCGAGTAGGTTCGCTTGAATCGCATTGGCGATAAAGCAGAAATCGCGGCTGGTTTCGCCATCGCCATTGATATACACCGGCTGGCTTTGCAGCAGTGCGCCAAACCATTGCGGCATCACCGCCGCATACGCGCCCAGTGGATTTTGACGCGGGCCAAATACATTGAAATAGCGCAGGCCAACCGATTGCAGGCCATACGATTTGGCGAACACATCGGCGTACAGCTCGCCGATATATTTTGTCACCGCATACGGCGACAACGGTTTACCGATGCGGTCTTCGATTTTGGGCAGCGCCGGATGGTCGCCGTAGGTCGAGCTGGAGGCGGCATAGACAAAGCGTTTTACACCGACATCGCGGGCGGCAATTAGCAGCTGTAAAAAGCCGTTCACATTGCTGTCGTGGCTATTCCACGGGTCGGCCAAGGAACGCGGCACACTGCCGAGGGCGGCTTGATGCAAGACATAATCCACTCCTTCTAAAGCATTGCGGCAATCGTCGGGTTGGCGAATGTCGCCCTCGACTAAGCGGAAATTCGCCCATGCCGCTTCGCCAACCAGCTGGCGGACTTCTTCCAGGTTTTCACGGTAGCCGGTCGAAAAATTATCCAAACCAGTCACGGTTTGCCCAAGGCGGAGCAAGGCTTCGAGCAGGTTGCTGCCAATAAAACCGGCGCAGCCGGTCACCAGCCAATGCTTGGGGTCGCTGCGGAGCGTCTGTTGCAAAGTATCAAATGCAGTCATGAATATTCTGTCTAGGCGAAAAGAGGGCGGAGGAGAAAAGCGCGCCCCGCTGTGTCGATTGCGGCGGGGCGGCGCAAAGGGGACAGCGCTTACAAACGCCAGAAACGCACGCCCGCAGCCAAAGCTGCATCGCGGTCAATCACCCCTTTAACGTCAATTAAGACCGGCGTGGATTTCATCAAAGCGAGATAGGCTGGAATGTCCAAATCGGCAAATTCACGATGCGCCACCGTGGCAATCACCGCGTCGGCGGCTTGCAGGGCATCAAATGGCGTGAGTGTGACGCCGTATTCCTCGTGCGCTTCGGTCGCGTCGGCTTGCGGATCGCAGACTTGGACTTGAATACCGAATTCTTGCAGCTCGCGAATCACGTCAATTACCCGCGAGTTGCGCAAATCGGGGCAATTTTCTTTAAAGGTCAGACCCAAGACCGTCACCGTGCTGCCCAAGATATTCACACCGGCATGAATCATTTCTTTGATGGCACGTTGCGCAATAAAGCGCCCCATGCCGTCGTTAATGCGCCGTCCGGCCAAAATCACTTGCGGGCTGTAGCCGAGTTTTTCGGCTTTGTGGGTCAAATAATACGGATCGACCCCAATGCAATGCCCGCCGACTAAACCGGGCTTAAACGGCAAGAAATTCCACTTCGTGCCGGCGGCTTCGAGCACGTCTAAAGTGTCGATGCCCATTTTTTCAAACAGCAGCGCCAGCTCGTTCATTAGGGCGATATTTAAATCGCGCTGGGTGTTTTCGATGACTTTTGCAGCTTCGGCCACTTGAATACTGGCGGCTTTAAACACGCCTGCTTCGACCACCGAGCCATACACCGCCGCGACAATTTCAAGCGTTGCGGCATCTTGGCCGGACACCACTTTGCGGATCTTGGTAAAGGTGTGTTCGCGGTCGCCGGGGTTAATCCGCTCGGGGCTATAGCCGACGGTGAAATCTTCGCCGCAGCGCAGACCGGACACGCGCTCCAAAATCGGCACGCAGATTTCTTCGGTCACGCCGGGATACACCGTCGATTCGTAGACGACGATATCGCCTTTTTTCAGGGCGCGGCCGACCGATTCCGAGGCTTTTTCGACCGGTGTCAAATCGGGCTGGTGCGCGTCATCGACCGGCGTCGGCACCGCGACAATATGAAAATCAGCCTGCGCCAACACCGCAAAATCATCGGTAAAAATCATCTCGCTGGCGGCAAGATCGGGCGCATCCACTTCACCGGTGCGGTCATGGCCCGCTTGCAATTCGGCAATGCGTTGCGCGTTGATATCAAAGCCAATCACTGGCGAATGGCGACCAAATGCCACCGCCACCGGTAGCCCGACATAACCTAAACCAATCACCGAAATGCGGCGGGAATGCGTATTCATCATGCTCTATATCCTTACTATCGAAGCCCTGACAGGCTGTGTTGCGCCTCTTTATGCAAAGTCGCCAACAAAATGCCGGTCAACAACATAAACAGCTCCAAGGTCAAATCACGCGTAATATTTTCAATCAACATTCGGCTGGCAAAGCCGCTAATCATAAACGCCACCACCAAACCTAACGCGCTCCGCTCTCGAAAAAAATGCGCCAAAGCCCGTTTTAAAATCCACATCAAAAACACCATCCACGCCAACATTCCGACCCAACCCATCGCGAGCAGCCATTCGACCATGCCGCTATGCGCGTGGCGCGAAGGCAGACCAAAGCGCGCTTCCATCGCATGAGAAAACGCCTTGCGGGTAAAGCCCAATCCCCACGGCAAATCGGCGCTGGCGCGCAGGCCTTCGGTCAGAAACGCGATCCGCTCATAGGCCGAAATCTCGACTGTTTGCCCATCTTTGAGGGTCGGCCACGGGTAGCGCGTCGGGTCTAACCAGCTCGGATGATCGGCGGTATGCATGGCAATCGGCACGGTTTCGCTCAGACGTTGCCAGCGTGAATCCAGCTTCCACGATGCAATGCCAACTGCGACCACCGCGATCAAAGCCAAGGCAGGCCAATAGCGTAACAGCCCACTTTGCTGGCGCGCGGCGCGCGGCGCTAAAAAATGCGCTAACAATGCGGTGGAAACAAACAGCGCCGCCATGCCGATCATGCCGTTGCGCGCCCCCGAGCACACCGTGACCGCCACCGCGACCAGTCCCGACAGCCACAGCCCTGCCAAGGGGACATTCAGCGTCGGGCGGGTTTGCAGCAGGCGGGCAAAGCCTTCGGCCAGCGTGATGCCAAACAAAATATTCGCCAAATACGAAATTTCGGTTTTAAAGCCAAATAGCCCGACCGTACTCAAAGGCGATTGACCGGTCGTGATCCATGTGACCGCATAGCCGCCCAGTTGTAACAACAGCACCAAGGTGAGGCTGAGATAAACCACTTGCAGGGCTAAATAATGGCGGCGATGGTGGAGATTCAGTGCGGTCGCAATCGCAACGCCGGTGATCAAAATGACGATGCTTTTGAGCCATTGCCCTTGCAGCTCTTGCCACGTTTCGGTTGGAAACCATGCCCAAAAAAGCGCCTGAATCACCAACCATGCGCTGAGTCCCCACAGCACCCGCACCGGCCCCGATTGCAGCACTTCCCAGACTTGCCAGCGCACCCCGCTGCTCACCGACAATGCGCCGCCAAGCAGCAACACAATCAGGCTATAGCGCAGGCCGCTGGTGTGCGGCCAAAACCACAGTAGCAATAGCAGACCCAAGCTCCACGCCAAGACATGCGGCAATCGGCCCCGCACCAAGAACACACTCATTCCCGCCACCCTTCTAAACTTTGTTCGACAATGCGTGCGGCACTCACGCGCGTAATGCAGGCTCGATCACCACGGTGGCAGTGATGCGGGGTGTGATGAACAAATGCACAGGGATAGCACGACAAATTTTCGATCACAAACCGCGCCCGCCGATCTAAAGGCCGTTGCTCGCGCGGCTCGGTCGGGCCGACCACAGACACCACCGGCACCCCCAGTGCATCTGCCAAATAGGTCATGCCTGAATCCACGCCAACGTAGAGCGCCAAGCTGCGCAGCAACTCGCCGATTTCGTCTAAATCAAACTGCCCGCAGCTATTCCAAACCCGTTCGGGGGTCTGCGTTCCGGCCAAAATCTGCGCAGCAATCGGTTGATCGGCCGCCGTGCCGACCAGCACCACGCGTTCGACGCCGCCCGCGATCAGTCCATTGACGACTTCAATCAGTGTGCGGATATCCAAGGCTTTGAGCGTATTGCCTGCGCTGATGCCCAAGCCCACCGCCCGCGTTGCCCCCAGCTGGCTGGAGACCAACGCTGCGACGCTCATACTCGGCGAGCAATGGACTTCTTTGGTGTGTGGCAGTGTGCGCCCGACGGTGTGCAGCAACAGCCGCCATTCGTCGAGAATCAGCTGATGGCGCTGATGCGGAAGGTCATGCGTTAGCCATGTCCGCGCCCATTCCATCGACCGGCTCGGGGCATCGGGCGACACCGCCATCCGCACCGGAATCCCTGCCCATGCGGCGATTAGAATCCACGGCAAGTTGATGCTCGCTAACACAATCGCATCGTAACGTGCGGCGCGTAATTGCTGCGCCAGCGCCCATTTTCCGGCCCAGCCGCGCCATGCCTGCGGTGTCAGCGCAAAGCGCCGATTGATGCGCGGATCATGCGCCAATAAACCGGTGGTTAATGGCGCGTGATACACATCCAAGGCCGTGCCATGTGCGCTCAAGGCTTCAATCAAAGGCAGGGTGCACACCATGTCGCCGATTTTCGCGGTTTGCACCAAGGCGACATGCCGCCAGTCTGCAACTTCTGGTCGGATACGGCGTTTAAAAAATGGCCAAAATAGCCATGTGATCCAGAGATAAATCATCCATTGTCCTTATTCATTCCACGCTGAGTGCGGCCCGTCGGGCGAGCCTCCTCGGCGACCTGCGGTGCTTAACACGGTTTGCACGCCCTCGATATACGAGGTCAGGCCAAATTGCGCGCGCACGCGTGCTTGTCCGGCTTGCCCCATTTGGGCGCGAAGTTCGGCATGTGTTGCGAGGTGTCGCCATGCCGCTGCCAATGCGTTGACATCGCCATAGGGAAACAGATAACCGGTGCGCTCGGCCTCAACCACATCTTGCGAACCCGAAACCTTGGACGCCACCACTGGCCGCCCGCATAACATCGCCTCTAGCAGCACCCGTGGCAGGCCTTCGCTTTCGCTGGCTAAGGCCACCACATCCGCCGCCGCCATCCATTGCAATACTTGCGTCGAAAAGCCGACAAAAACCACCCGCTCTGACACCCCCAAGCTGTGCGCCAAATCGTGCAATGCGGTGCGTTCCGGCCCTTCGCCGACCACATACAGCAAGGTTTCGGGAACCTCCGGCAGGGCGCGAATCACATCGGCGACCCCTTTACGCGGCAACAGCGAAGCGACGACCACCGTAATCAGCGCAGCGGCTGCAATTCCCAATGCGGCGCGGGCAGCCGTGCGGTCGGGAATCGGCGTATCGAGGTCGATTCCATTCAGCACGACGGTGATGTGCTCGGCAGCCACGCCGCAGTGCTGCAGGTGTTGCGCGACGCTGGGCGACACCGCAATCACTTGTGCGGCCTGATTCGCGGCGGCGACCGCGGCTGCAGATAGCGTCGGGCGGGTGCGGCAATGCTGCACCACTGGGACTCCCGCCCACTGCGCCGCCCAATAACCCTCGAGGTTGGATTCCGGCTGATTGTTCATGTACAGCACATCAAAATCGGCCAGCATCGCCGCGAGCGCCCGCGCCGCAGGCACTTGCCGCCAACGGCGTTCGATGGCTGCGACAGCGGCGGCGCGCGGGGTCGGCCAGCTATGTAGCACCCCACGCGCGAGTTCTTTGCTGAGTTTGGCCCACAGCGGTTGGCGGCGCTGCGGCACGATCCACAACGGAATGTTCAGCGCATCAAGCGCGGCCCGCAGTCCGGCATATTCAGTGTAAAACACGCAGGTCACATCGAAGCGCGACCGATCTAAACCACGCAATAAAGCCAACAGACTATTGGTACCACCGCCCCATTCTTTGCCAGTGTCGAGAAGCAATACTTTCATCAATCGCCGCCCCCGCCCGAATCGCCGCCGCTATCAGAGCCGGAGTCATGGTCCGAGTCGCAGTGCGCGGGGTGATCGCCGCCTTGGGTGTGGCGCGCATCATTATGGTGGGGGCTGTGCGCGTGGTGTGCATCGTAACGATGGGGGGCGTCACATCCATGAGAGGGCGCGTCTGGTGCGCTGCCGTGACAGGCTTCATCGCGCAGGGCTGCATCGGCGGTTGTGCATATGGCCTCGTCGATGGCGCGGGTGCCGTTTGCACCGAGATCGGCTGCGGCCCACAGTTGCTGGGCAGCGGTGGCGACTTCATCGACACTGATCAAATCCATGCACATCGGTTCGGGATGTGGGCAGCGTTTCGATAGACATGGCGTGCAGGTGCGCCATTTTTGGATGATGCGATGCTGTTCGAGATCGGACATCGGCCCGCTACGCCGCCAGTCCGATACCGCAAACAAGGCTAAAACCGGCGTTTTGACCGCGACGGCCAAATGCATCACACCGGTATCGGGCGTGACTAAAAATACCATCCGTTGCAATAAGGCGGGTAAGGCGGCCAACGGTAATGCACCTGCCGACACGATCACCCGCGATACATCGCCCCCCGCTGCCGTGACACCGGCGACTAAGTCGGCGGCTAAATGCGCCTCGGCAGGCGAGCCGGTTACAACAATTCGTACCGTCGGCCATGCTTTGAGCAGGCGCAACGCCAAGGCGACAAACCGACTCACCGGCCAGCGCCGACTCACGGTCGAAGCGCCGAGCTGAAACCCAACCACCGGATGTGCGCCCAATCGCGCCGCAAACTCAGGCGGGAGCGGTACCGGTGGCGCAAGCAGCGGCATGGATGACGCGGTCACGGGTCGATTGCTGAAGTTGGGCGCGGGCGGTATCGCCAGTTCAACCACCGCCATGCGCTGATCGACGCCATGCTCAAAATCGTCCCAGTCGCGCACTGGCGCAGGGTTGGATAGCAAAAAGCGGAAACGGCTAGTGTTGGGCAGCTTAAAGCGCCAGCGCGCGCCGCTGAGATAGGCGAGCGGGGTCGCTTGCGGTTCGTTGCTGTGGAGAATGCACACCAAGTCAAAACGCTGCGCGCGGGCTTGGCGCACCATGCGCATCCAGCCCGACCAGCGTCCGGCATACGGCCAAATCGCATCGACTTCGCGCACGCCTTGAAACAAACCGGCATAGGCCGGATGCACCATCCACACTATTTGCGCCCACGGATAGGCTTCACGCAGGCGGCGCAAGGCCGGTAGCGACATCACCGAATCGCCAATCGCGGTATTCGACATCACCAGAATGCGTTCGATTTTGGCGGTGCCTAATTCTTGGGGATCGGCGGTGCGGCGGTCGAAATGATATAGGACGTGCAAGAGCCCGCTGAGGAGGCGTTCACGCAGTTTCAAGCCCATCGCAGCCCCTTCAGCCACCCATAGCCACGCGCTAATAACGGCGACTGATACACCCGCAACCGTTGGTTCAGCCAGCTGCCCGCACGGTCTTTGGTGACAATGCGCGGAATCCGCAGCGGATCACCACCGCTTTCGACCGTACCCGCCTGCGTGGTGTGCAAGTACCGAAAACCGGCCGCCTGTGCGACTTCGATATAGTCGGCATCAAAATAGCCTTGCGGCCAGCACAGATGATCGGACACCGATCCGAGTTGCGCGGTCAATGCCGCGCGTGACCGGGCTAAATCTTCGGCCAATCGGTCGCGTTTTTCGTGCGGAGATGGGCAAGCCCGATCCCAGCGGGTGTGGGTGTGGGTGTGGCTATGAAATTCAAACGTGCCCGCGGCTTGGGCAGCTTCGACTTCGGCCCAGCGCATCATCACGTCATCATGACGACCGTCTTGCACCGCTTGCATACAGGCTTTGTGATTGAAGCCGCTGGCCGCGCCCTGTGCGGGACGTGCGGCACCGTTTCCCAGCCAATCGGTGACCACAAACATGCACGCAAGCAAACCGGTTTCTTGCAAAATCGGATGGGCGTATTGCCAGTTGTCGAGATAGCCATCATCAAAACTAATCACCACCGAACGCTCGGGTAACGGTTCGCCCGCCATAAAGCGCGCTAAATCGGCCAGACCGACGCCGCGCCAGCCGCGCTCGGCCAAACCGCGCATCTGTGCCGCGAAAGTTTCGGGCGATACCGTGACCAAGCCCGCGGCAGGGCTGACGTGGTGATACATCAAGACCGGCAATGCCTTTGCGCTCATGGCTGCCTCGCTAAAATCGTCGCGTACAGCGCTTCGGTTTTATCCAGCATCGCCGCCAAGCTAAATTCGGCCAACACATGCGCTTGACCGGCGCGGCCGAGGCGTTGCGCCCAAGCGCGATCTTCGAGTAAGCGCAACAGTTGTTCTGTGATCGAGTCGATGTTTTCGGATTCAGCGAGCAGGCCGGTGACTTCGTGTTCGATTAACTCGGGTACGCCGCCGACCGCTGTCGCGACCGTCGGCAGGGCCAAGCCTAAGCCCTGTGTTACCGCCTGCGGGACGCCTTCCGAACGCGAGGTGAGCAAGGCGATATCGGCCGCGCCCATCCAGTCGGGCACGTCGTCGCGATGGCCTAAAAACCGCACCGCGTCGGCACAGCCAAGCTGCTTGGCGAGGGCTTCCATATCGCCGCGCATCGGCCCCGCACCGGCCAACACCAAGACCGCTTTGGGATAGTGTTTGCGCACACGGGCAAAGGCTTCGAGGGCCAGCGCGTGGCGCTTCACTGCCCGAATCACCCCGACCATTAAAATCACTGGCGTGTCATCGTCTACGCCCAATTCGGCGCGCACGGCGGCGCGGTCGCGCACCGGTACAAAGGCTGAAAAATCAATGCCGGTTGGAATATTCACGAGTTCGTTGGCGGCAAAGCCTTGGTCGATTAGACCGGCGCGCATGGTTTCACCGCAGGTCACGATCGCCGCAGGGAGGCGGTGCACAAAGTTATGCCAGCTGCGGTGCAAGGGCAGATTTAAGTGGCGAGTGCGCACCAGCGGCACCTTGGCCCACCACGCCGCCAAACCACCTGCCCAGC
>CAZWRK010000092.1:13478-17429 GCA_964635875.1 uncultured Aquaspirillum sp. | reverse complement strand
CCAGATTGCCGCTGCCTAGCAAATCACTTCCATTTATGGTCTTAATGTTAGTACCAGAAACAAGAGTGGCTTGCTTTGAGTTTATTTGCGTTTGTATGGCAGAAGTAACACCATCTAAATATCCTATTTCAGTAGAAGATACGCTTGATGGCACATAAGATGGTCTGCCAGTACTAATAATACATACATCGATCCATGCAGTATTGGCTGAATTTCTCATCTTTAATGTATCAGATGCAGAATCAGCAAAAAACTGAAACGGATATGCAGTCGTTGGAGCAGTCGCTCCAGAAGAACTGCTTGCTAACGCTTGCAATGCCGCATTAACAGCAGCACGAAAAGTGACTCCTGTATTGGCATCTGCTGTTGTAATGTCAAAATCATGCTGACTCATGATACCTCCTAGTATCCTATTGCTTGCCAATCAATGGTTCTTTCAACACCACTTCCGGCATTTAATATCTGTATTTCAAATCCTTCTGCTGTTACGTTCGTTATTTTTTCTGTATCACCAGATATTGCACCTATAATTGTTGTTCTTACTACTGGAGCTACTTTGTAAGGTGAAGAGAATGTTATCATAGTGCCTGTGGTTTCCGCAAGAACTCCTTTTCCACGCTCTATCCTGTCTGCCATATCAACAGCCGCCACAAAACTGGTCACAACTGGATAGTTTGCTGGATCGTCAGATATTAGCTTCACTCTAAACTTAAAGCCAATACCCGTATAATCTCCTGCAACAAAATCATACCAATCTGACCAATCTGTCATATCCTGTGATAATGATATTTGAGCCTTAACATCTAGGCCATTAGTGGAGTCTCCATCAATATCAATCTTTGTATCAAGGTCTTGAATACTATCCCACAGATCCTCGTTGTCAACGCCGTAAAACAATATCTTTCCAGAGCATCTACACGTTTGAATCGAATCTAATTCAACCACCTCATCACAATAGTAATATCCTAATGGCAACACACCTCCATACGCATCAATTCCAATTAAAGAATCGAAGTCAGTTATAGCATCAAAATCTCCAGCCAAATCTAGTCGTATGTTTCCGTATTCTACAAATACTCCATCTTTTACACCAAGCCATAATGGAGCATCATCAACAACTTCAATGGCGTTATACCCAAATAAAGAAGGTATAGTTGTTATAGCAAGTGCCGCATTTACTGATTCACGCAAACCAGTATCAACAGCTTTAACTAAATACGTTCCATCAAGCGCAGCCGGTATAGCTATGGAAGTTCCTGTTGTCCTTGTAAGTTCTTGCGATGTTTCCCACGTTGCTCCAGAAGTAACTGGAGAATATTTTATTGCATATTCTAATAGATCAATATCTGATACTGCGTTCCATGTAAGCAACAGACCGCCAAAATTAGTAGGAGATGCGTATAAATTAGTTACATCTTGCGGTAATGCAGTTTTTCCAATAACATAATATGAAACTCCTCCAGACTTACTCCAATCCTCAGTTTTGCCTATCCATGGAATTACCCTAGCCTTTACTTCAACAGTAAAACCATCTAATACTTCTACGGAACATCCAACTCCAGTAAATAATCCAACATTTTTAATTATTCCGTTCTGGATAGTTAATACTTCAACAAATTTAACTAGCGGAGATAACTTATTCCACGAAATGTCAATATACGTTAATACATTTCCACCGGTTACCTTTGCAATTCTTTCTTTAATATCTAATCCGGTTACTGATGTAAAATCTGGACTGGTGTAATTGGTTGTTGGTATTACTGGCTCTAAATAGTCTGAATTGTAAATAGATTCATTATAATCAGTTAAATAGATGCTTCTCATCAAATCGTTTGCCGGTTCGATTGATGTAACTCTCATAGGCTTAACAAATATATCCTGCTTCCCAAAAGCATACGGATCATATTGTTCTGGTATGCTAGTAAAGTCTGCAGAAACGCTTATTGTGCTATAGGTTCCAGGAGCATTAGTAGCAGTCCTCTGAACTAATGTACCATCCTTTAGCCTAACCATTACAACATAAGTGCTTCCTGCCGTTATAGATACTTCTTTATCAAGCGTTATTGTTGAGGTAGTTGCAGAAACAATCCTGCCGCCTTCACCCCACATAGGCACATCGTGCTGTACGTTAATTACATCTCCAACCGTGAATGCGATTGCGTCCAAGTGCATTGAAATGTTAACAACTCTAGTTAAATTTTGAGTTGTAGACAAATAGTATCTGCAATGCCTCCATATTTCAGAAGCCTTTGTAACACCTTGTAATTGTAGTGTAGCATTACCCCATTCGCTCGGAGCATCTGGATTTATTACTGTGAATTTATCTCGTATAAAATCCTTTTCACTATTTATGAAGTCAGCATCAATGCTTCCTGCTCTATTCTCCATAGTCAAAAATGTTTCTTTAAATGAATCAATACCTATATTACCAACGGTAACCAACGCAACTGGAGAGCTTGGCATATCTACCGATACCGTAATAGTACTACCTTTCCAATAAGGCACTCCTCTACCTATTTTGGCAATAGAAATAGCATGATCCCATAACGCCATTTGAGCGTCTATTGCTCCGTTATACGTTAATCGTTTTTCATATCCACCATTACCATCTGGAACTAAATCATCACAATATGCAGCCCATTCCTCGAATCTATCTATATCGAATTTTGACGGATCATATCCTCTGTACTCAACAGGAGTCAGATTGTTATCAAGAATTGGTTGCGTTAAAACGTCAAAACATATCCATGCTGGATTAGATGATGGTTCTGAAGTCCAAGCATAGTTTCTGCGAACTCTAATATACTTTCCTGCTGTCTTGCACTCAAATGATAGGCTTCCACTTAACTGATCTGTAGATAACGCCCTTAAGCCAACTAACGCTTGACAAGGATAGGTAAGGTCATCGTTAATTATTTCCTTGTTGGTCAAAAAGTAAAAATCATCTCCATAACGCGTATCTGATTGATCAGCAGTTAATTTGTTTACCCTAATTTCGTAATGCCCATCTTCAAGGTTAATAGCCCTAAAGTTAAAATATATTGGTTTTCTCTCGTTACCAGTAAAATCAATATAATTATGATACGCTGTAACTAGCTGAATCGGGTCACCAATCCATCTGTAAGTAGCAAATGTAATTCCGAAAATAGATACCGTTTTACCCTCGTAATTGGCATTAGGATCCGTCCCTCCGCTTAACAATTCAGCCCATACAGGAATAACAGCCCATGTCGATGGAACGAATGAATAAGACCAGAAACCAATAGACCAATATCCCCCAGAAGAGGTTTTTGTTGTGTATGCTGTAGTAGCAAGAGCAATCCAATTACTATCACCTTGTTTTCTATACTCAACCGAATATCTAACGGTATAGTTTTCTAGTTTGCCTTGGTCAGAATAATAGAAAACTCCATTGGGAAATCCAACCTCAACCTCTAGCGTATCAAAATCAGAACCAATGGTTGTGTAAGTTACGTTTGAATTATACTCAACCAGTCGAGATACGTTATATTCAATTCGTGTATCACCAAATCTGTTAATTGTTGGCTGATCAAGCATTCCTAGTCTTGTTTCTACTTCAACACCAGTATAGTTTGCTATGGCTTGGTCATTAACCTTGAAGTCATAAGGAGGCGAAATAGGCCCAACACCCAATGAAAATAAGGCATTAAGATACATATCTGAACCACTTGTTTCGCGATAAACACCTATTATGTTAGAAGTTTTTATGTTGCAAGTCCCATAATAATGAGGGATGGTAATACCTTGTTGTTGTGTATTGTGAGGATTCCACGAATAAGCATTTGATTGAGATAATCCAGAATAACCTAACGATGATGCGTCTGGTTGATCCATTGATACTGGCAAAACGGCATTGATAAGTGCAGTTCCAGCGTAGGATATAGCAGCAACCGTTACAGCAGCTATGGCATAAGCGGCCCATACCGAATT
>CAZWRK010000092.1:0-13378 GCA_964635875.1 uncultured Aquaspirillum sp. | reverse complement strand
TTGATGTAGTTGCCCTGATTATCCAATAAATCTGCAATAGTTTCATTTTGCATAAACTGATACTTAATCATATCCTTTTCAGAACGATTAAGCGGGTCATATACTTTTGTTAGAGTTATCGTATTATTCATTTTGTCCTCTGTATCTATAGGAACCAACGTGCTTTAGTTTCCAGTTATATAAATATTCGCATATTACGCCACTATTGGCAACAGAGTGCATGAATCTTCCGTAACCTAAATATATACCAACATGATTAGTAAATTTAGGTATAACCTGAAAAGCAAGTAAATCTAATGGCTTCAAATCGTCAGTTTTATAAAAAAAATATGGCAAAGATTCCATTTTTAAAGAAAGTTCTATGCCATATCTCCTGTAAATTTCTACTATTAATTCAAAGCAATTTAGTATTTCATACCTTGTGCCGATTAAATCAGACAACTCTAATACCATCTCCCGATAAGCCTGGATGCCCACCAAATCTTGCTGAATTTCCATAAATCTTGCATTGGTCAAGAGTTTTGACACAAACATCTCCAATTCCCGTATATCCACATAAAGCACCCTTAAACTTGAATCTGCAATGACTTGAAATATATTGGTCAGGAGGGAACTTTTTTTGTAAAGGATTCGCTGCACCAAGTTGGAAAGTTATGTCTGACGCACTTGAAGTGCATGACATTATGGTCAGCTCAGTTGTTAGTTCAGAATAGTCCTCATCAAGCTGGCCAGCATCAACAACTATAATTCTTACCATGCTTCCCACGCATCCATTATACTCTTCAATGTATGGCTGTAGTGCCCTAGTAGCATTTGATATAGATAGCATTACCGATGGTAAGTCACCCTTGTTAGATTGCTGTGGAAGTGACATGGTAAACGGATAGGCAACATACTCATTCTCATTCCATGTTATATCCTCGTTATTATTTACTATTCGTAATGCCTCACTCTCTCCTTCTATGTGCAGTTCAAGCAAAACCAACCATGGATCAGACCCATCAACTGAATTAAGACTGCTTAAAAGTGAAGTTGGTATGTTTAGCATCATGCTTCCTCTACAGTATAATCAACAGCATACAATCTATTTGAAGTAAGGCTGTTGGTAATAGGCTCAAAAGCAGGCCTTCCGTCAGCCCTAAATCTAACCTGTTTTACATCTCCAGTTATTGGATGCGTCCAATTAAATATAACGCTTCCTCTTACGATAGCATCAAATTCTTGCAACGCCGCTTTGTCTAATGAGTTCATAACGTAATTAACAGGGCCGTAAGCATATCTCACTCTAGTGAATCTAGGCCTAGTAACGTAATAACCTGCCTCCGATTGACTAGCAATAGTATCGTCAATAACCTGCTCTGGGCATGTTTGTGGGCATGATGTAAGTATAGGAAAGTCCATTATCTTGCTCCCATTACGCTTCTTAAAACTCCGTTGCTGTTGATGTTTTCTATTATAGCGTTAATAACAAACTTTTTGCCATCGTTTTGTGTATTACCTACGCTGGCATTCATCTGTTGTCCTGTATTGTTCTGTATGTTTATCTCAATTATAGGTGCAGATGCAGAACCTCCTTGTAACTGATTATTAGGAGTTACATAACCACCTTGACTTCCCATCGTGAGAAGTTCTGGCCCTCTTTCTCCAATAAGATAAGTCTGGTTAGCTGAAACTTGTCCACCTAATGCCCGTTTAGCTGGAGCAGTTGTTGTAGTTCCAAACATAGATGATATGCCAGAAGAAAAAGCCGTTGCTAATGGAGCAGTAATTTGTTGCTGTATTACTATGCGAATCATATCCGATATAATTGAATTGGCAAGGTCTTTAAATGATAGTTTTCCTGTTTCAACAAAACTTATGATAGCATCTTCCATGCGTGTAAAGGCTCTTGTGGTTGCTGCCTCTACTAAAGCACCAGTATTTCTTGCCGCTTCAGCGTATGTCATTAAAGCATTTTGCATTCCACCAATAGCAGATTTTTGCTTGTAAAGTTCCTCTGATATAGCTATTTCTCGCTCATTTCTTTGATCTAGCAAATCATTCATTGCATATTGTGCTTCAATGGCATCACGCTCACCCTTGCTGTAAGTATCCCAGTACTGTTGAGTAAGCGTTATTTTATCTTTATCTTCTTTGGCTTGCTTAATTTGCACTTCAAGGCTTTTTTGCTGTGCCTCAAGTATATTTTTGTTTATTGCCTCTTTCTGGCTCTGCCCTGCAATATCTGTAATCTCTCCAGATGATACTTTTAAATCAATTAGCTTCTTCTGCCATTCATACTCTTTAACTAGTGCTTCTTCTTCAGCTTTAGCTTTTGCAATAATAGCTTGCCGTCTTTTTTCATCGGCATTAGCTAGTGTTTTAGAAATATCTGATTGCGCTTGTAAAACACCCTTCATTTTACCTATTTTAGAAGCAGCATCTTCTCCTATTTTAGCTGACTGACCAGACAGAACCCTGGATGCCATTAATTGCGCTTCAGCTGTTGCAGCTTTATTTGTTGCAGTAACGTCTTTATAAGCCTTTAGAGCTTCTCCAAATTTACCTTGAGCAAGTAAGGAACCCATCTCACCAAGCGTATAAACTGCTCGATATACGTTAGCAACTGCTGTAGCAGCCTGTATAGCAAAAGCCGTAACACCTCTAAATGAGTCTTGTAGTCCAGATGTAGCACCAGCGGCTTTGTTGGCTTGCTTTGAATAATCTATAGCAACACCAACCAAATCATTAAGTGCAGGTAGCAACTCTCCTGCTAGTCTATTAGCTGCACCTTTAGCCGCATACGATAGCACCGTTAATGAGTCATTAAACTGCTCTGCTTTCTTTGCTTGCTCTTCTCCAATTACAACACCAAGATCTTGAGCTAACGTGATTAATTCCTTAATGGCGGCACTTCCACCATTGAGGAAAGGAATCATTTCCGCTCCAGACTTACCAAACACCTTCATTGCCATTGCAGTTTTCTCAACACCATCTGGCATATTTGAAAACTTGTCGGCAAGATCAACCAATACCTTATCGGCAGTCCTTATATTACCTTCTGAATCCTTTACCGATATACCCAACGCCCTAAACGATGCCAGTTGCTCTGCAGAGCCAACAGAAGCCTCTCCAAGGGCTTTATTTAGCTTTACCATAGCACCAGTAAAGCCTTCCATATTAACCCCTGCCAAATCAGCTACAAATGCCAATCCTGTGAAGGACTCAACTGATATTCCTGCTTTTTGAGCTGCCTTAATAGATTCGTCTGCGGCATGGTTTGATTTCTGAACGTAATACGATAAAGCAGCCGTTGCTGTTGCAATGGAAGCACCGATAGCAGTTGCCATCGATTTAAATGAGGATTGAATATTCTTGGAAGACTTTGATGCTTGCCGTTCTGCTTGACCCATAGGGCCTGTAAAACCACCAATTTTTGCAATAATATCAAGTGTTAAAGTACCTAAATTAGCCATTGCTTTACTCCCAAGACTTCATAGCACTCTGTAGATCTGTTGGTGGTTCTTCTTCGTATGGTAAAAAATCGTAAATACTACAATGCTTTGAAGGCTCTACTTTACTGTTAATGTAAATGGCAGATAATCTTGCAATGGCAACGTCAATCCTTCTATTGATGT
Organism: uncultured Aquaspirillum sp.; assembly: GCA_964635875.1. Taxonomy (GTDB): domain Bacteria; phylum Pseudomonadota; class Gammaproteobacteria; order Burkholderiales; family Aquaspirillaceae; genus CAZWRK01. Next base: position 9,761 of record CAZWRK010000092.1, on the reverse strand, counting down.
TAAATGATCCACGCTTCTTACGGTATGCAATCCAAGAATTAAACTCTTGCATGCTAACAGACTCTTTAGCTTTGGCAATGGTGTTGCCTCCTATTCCAGACAACACCATCTCATGCCAAATTTCATCAAGTTCTGTTAGCTCTGGGAGTTTCCCAGATTATTTACCTTTGCAATGGCTGCCATCAGCGCAATTGTTAAATTACCATCCAATGCTCCACGATTCTTATCGGAGTCACCTGTAATGTCGGCAGCAGTCATAATAGGCTTACCACTTTCATCACAAATACAAGCAGCAATCTTAGCTGCTGTTGCATCGTTTTCAGTACCAGCAGCAATCAATTCTGCCACCGCAGATGAGTAAGAATACAACTTAACATATACTGTTGCATTATACTCTTTACCACCAGTTTCCCACTTGATTTCCGTCTTAACTGGCGCACCTGTAAATGCTCCAATCTCCTGCAATGTTTCCATGTTTAAAAGCATTATTCCCTCCATAGATTAATTATGCTTTCGGAGTCCAAGTAGAACCACCTGAACGCTGAATAGATACTGAAGTGGTTACAACGCTATTAGCTGCGAAGTCAAACGGAAAATCTGCTACATAGCCATCAAACGTGAACCATGTTCTTGTGTTAGGCAATACCCAGTCACCATCAGAATCAGCAGTAGGAGCAGCAGTACCATCAGACCAGCCAACTGCAAACTTAACATTTCTATCTGCGTCATCTTCTGAAAGTTCATGCAGCCGAGTATGACTTTCTTTTTCTGGATCTGCATTAATGGTGAGTGATGCAGCACCAGGAGTCCGAAGTCCTTTTTTGTAAGTACGCACTTCACTTTCCAGACAAGTATCCTCGATCTGGTCTGCTGGATTCCCACCAGGATTGAATGAAGTGGCGCAATCGATAGAAACTACTTCCAATGTATCTGGATCAATAAAGTAGACCTGTGTTCCCTGTGTCAATTTGCTCATTTTAATCTCCTTTTAACGATTTACGAACCATGTAATATCAAAACTATACCTTCTCAAGAGTGTTGTTGTATCCGTAAACTCACCACGCCATGCTGTTATATTGGCATGAGGCTCTACGGCATTCCTTATGGCTTTAGCAGTATCTCTTGCCTCTGACATTGAATCTGAATAAACGTCAACTTGTACTACATAACTGTCAATATCAGGAACTTCATTTATGAATGTTGATGGCAATCCGCTTACCGTCTGCCATACTGCATAAGGAGTCTGAGTATTTTGTGGAGCATCACCAAAAGCAAAAAGTCTTACTGGACTATCACCTAAATAAGACAATACTTCTGAATCTTTAGAACATATGGAAAATATTGGAGCAAACATTATGATTTGCCTCTCTTAATAGCTCTATCAATATACTTTTTATATTCAACAACAAAAGTATCAAGAGCTTTTGCAGTATTTTCTTCTAATGCTGGCCTCATAAATGGTCTGGCTGCAATCTTTTGAGTCCCGAATTCCAAGAATCTCCAGTAAAAAGTATCGCCACCAGGTCTGCTTGCATTCTTATTTCCAGCTTTATATGCTGCTCCACCATCAACACCAACACGAAACAGTAAATCACCAGTTCTATTAAACGTTCTATTTCCCCATTGAATCCTTATGTTAGCTGGGATGCTGTTGCTTGTTTCTGATCTGTTAATTGCTTCAGCTCCTCTTTTGGCAGCATCACTAATAACTTTTGCAGCTTTTCTAAGAGCAGCTCTTCCACCCTTGCGCTTCATATCATAGCTTACGGAGTTCAACTTTTCAATCAACTCATCAAGTCCTTGAATATTAACGCTAACAGAATCCATAATATTTAGCATCCTCGCCAATAAGATTCTTCAATTCTGATGATGAACCAAACTTATCACTATGCCCACAACCTATACCACCACGCCCAGGCATTCCCTTTATACCTACTACGTTATCAGTTGTAACTAATTTTTTAGTTCCTCTAAATCGTTTCCATAGATGCATATCAATAAATTTAGTCTGGCTTAGTATTGATTGCTTAAAAGCATCTATTGCAGCACCCTTCATACCTGTAGAACATAAACTTGCATGCGCCATATTCAACATATTTTGAGATTTGCCAGTTTTTACGTTAAAATACTTTGCTAGGCATTCTCCGACTAAAAAATGATCATTTAAAAGCCTATGTGAATCGTTTAAATAGTGTTCCCCATACCAATCATCATCTTCTATAATCAAAAGCCTCTCATGGCTTCCTACACGACTTAAACCGCTTAATAGGTTTCTGTGCTGAGTATTATGACCTTTTTCCCAGTATGGAGTAGGTCTAATAACTTCGATATTCCAATTTTTACGGTTAAATGTTATTTTCTGCTCTTTTTCGCCATCATCAACAATTACCCACCTAACTGATCCTTCAAAGGTCTGGCGTTGCATCCATCTTTGACATAAATCAAACGCCTCTTGACGTTCACCTGTGGCTGTTAATAACGTTAAATCAAACACGTTCTTCCCAATAACCAGAAAAAACAACTGTAGCGGTATGATTTCCGGTGTTTGTTATAACATAATAATACGTACCAGGTGCTACTCCACGTTCAGTATCAACACCACCTACGCTTAATTGCTTATTACCAGCCATAACTCGTATTAAATCAATTAGAGTTCCACCAGTATGCCCACCATCATAGTCCATAGTAACTTGGCTAGTGATAACTGGAGCAGTTGTCATAGTATTTTTTCGTATTACTGGGATTGAAGTCCACGGGCCTGTGGCAGTACCACCAGCTTTAAGCTGAACCTCTATTGATGAATTCTCTGTATTAAATGATGTTTCATATAATACGATATTGCATCCAACTGTTGCTCTAACAGTAGCAGAAGCACCAGCAAGTATCGTTAACTTTTGAAATGTTCTGAATTGCTTTCCAGACCAGAAGTTAGTTTGTCCTGAATCAACTCTTAATCTTGCATAATTGCCATCTTGATCTGTCATTAATACTTTCGGTGGATATGCCTCTATGCGTTCAGCATGAGTACCGTCACCACGATCAACAAGCATCTTAATGGCATTTTCTAATGCTCTATAAAACTTATCTGCCATCTGTCAGCCCTCCGACACAAATAAGCCTATATTCATTTCTATTGGTAATGTCTGTTTCAATTGACGTTATATTATATGGCTTACCTTCCCAAACTATCCTATTTTTTACAGTTAAATTAGGAAACCATCTAATGTTCACTCTTAATGTATTTTCTTCTTCTGTTGTACCAGAATTACGCAGCTCACGCCCTTGACCTGTGAGGCATTCAGCAGCTACGCTATCAAGTTCTGTTTCTGAGTCTAAAAATACGTTTTCCCACGTATTATAGATCTCTCCACTTTCAGAATCTTGTATAGATACAAGCTCTTGAATAGCAACTCTATGACGTAATCGGTACGCTAGCATCCTATTTCAACCCTATGAGGCATTAACTTAACCTCGGCAGCCTTACGCAAAATGTCAATTTCATTTGGTGCTGCTTGATAAGATGCTTGAACAAGCAACAGTATTCCCATCTCCATTGACGCAGGTATCTCACTCGGAAACTGCTCTAAATTGCAGAATAGTAGTGCCTCATCTTCAGCAGCTTCTAATATTAATTCAAGTTTTGAATCATCAGCACTATGAATAACATTAAGATATTCTTTAACTGTTTCTAAGTCCATGAATTACCTCGTCAAGATCCAAACGTTTAAATTCTAGTGCTGTTTCTCTACTGCAATTTATTATATTGCTTTTTACTTCACGTTCTACACGCCTAAACTGCTTAACCCATTTATCAACTGGCCCTGCGTTTCCCATTCCTCTAGGATGATCTGCATGCCAATGTGCTTTACCGTTTGTTTTTTGTCCATCATATCCAAGTAATATAATGTTTTTTGCACCTAAGTGGTTCGCTAAACTTATAGCACCAGCACCGCTATTTTGAAAATATGGAAATTTTAAATATCTAACACCTTGCACGTTTCTTAATGGTGAAACCATTTTACCTTTAAAATCTCTTCTTGCTTCATCTCCGTATTGATTCCACCATGCAATGTCCATAGCATATAGAATATCGGCAAAAGGAGCAATTCTGAAACTGGTATTAACTACAATTACGCTACAACCTTTTTCTTCCTTCCACGCTTTGACTTTGTTGCAATCGTCTGCTGTGAGGCTTGGCCCACTTGCAATGCAGACTGTGGTTCTGCAAGTGGAATTATGGGGTTTTCGGTTTCAACCTCAACAACTAATCCCTTCATAAGCAACTTATTAGCTTGCATTCCCATTGCCTTAACAACATCACCTGCAACATATTGCTTATTATGAAAGAATGGCTTAACTGCAATAAACATTTGTCACCTCTATTAGTTGTGGGGAGGTTTTACCCTCCCCACGTTCTAAAAGTTACTCGGAAGCTGGCAGACCATCAAAATCTCCAGATACAAGAGCATCTGGACGGTAAACAGTCAGGCCAACACGCTCTTCGCAGAGAATAGTAACCATGTTCTTGATAAAGTCATCTTCGTTGCTGTTGGAAATGGTAACGTTAGCATCTTCACGATCCCAGATCTGAGCAGCTTGACTGAATGCACCAACCAAGAAGTCACCAGCACCCATTGCTTGAGTTGCAACAACTGGCTTACCCCACAAAGTAGGAACGCCAGCCATAGTCGGACTTGCAAACACATAAGCATTAAGAGTGGTTTTGGTAAGCTCAATGGCAGCCCAATCAATCGGTGAAAGAATGATACCATCAGCATCATACTCTGCAAGAGCAACCTGAAGGATTGCCAAACGGAGGCGGTCAATTGCAGTTTCAGCTGCAACGGTAACGCCAGGATTCGAATATGCAGTTGCCTCAGTAACAAGGCCACTAATATTCAGGCCAACTCCAGAACCGTTCAGGATTTGTGCCTCTTCCTTAATTTTCAGGCCATAACGAAGACGGCCGTCAATGTAGGATTGAAGCATTGCTGCATCGGAAAGAACTTGCTTAGAAGCCTTAATATAATGTGCAATCGTTGCAACTGGTACAGAGTCCAGCTCAAAAGTCATTGCAGAGTTAGGCTTTGCAGAAGAAGGATTCTCCGAAACAGGAGCAGCACTATTAGTGAAGCTCAGTTCACGAACAAACTCAACGCTGTTTGAAGTGGTCATACCTTGTGCGAGAAGGTCACGAACAAATACTTGACGTTGACCAGGCATCACGATACCGCCTACACGATTAGGAGCAACAATGTCACCAGAAGTTACGGCAGCGGAAATAGGAACAGTTACCGAGCCACGCCCAGCGAATGCCTTAACGCTATCGTGTTGTGCAACGTACTGGCCAAGTGACTGTGGAGCTGCTTTGCTTGCTGCACCTTGCTCAAACTTATTGATGATTTGCTCAGCAGATTGCAAACGTGCTTGCAGTTCACCCTGAGAAATGAGAAGTTTGTCAACTGATGCTTTGGTATCTTCCGACATTTTAGCATGAGTTTTAATTTCCTTCTCGGCTTGCTCGGCAAAAGTTTTAATTTGATCATTAACTTTGCCAAGTTCTGATTTTACTTCTTTGATTTCGATTTCAATGCTCATTTCTTTTCTCCTTTGAATTGTAATGCCTCTTGAGTTGATATAGATAGACTTTTGAACTCTCCAAGACTAATGTCAGCGTCATGCGTGACTTCGGCAGCGTTCTGCGTACCTTCTTTATAGTCTTTTAACAGCTTTCGTCTTTCACTTCTAGTAACACCAGCTTTAGCCAATGCAATGTCAATCTTGGCAGCAGCATTTTGATTTGATTTATCTTCTATTACATCGCTATTAAGCAACATATCTGCAAAATTCATATCAATGGCATCAGATCCAGTAATCCAAGTTTCTGCATCCATCATATCAGCTAATTTGCTTGATTCAATACCAGTTTTGTCAGCGTACAATTCCGACATAGTTTTGTCGAATGGCTCTAAGTATGCAGCTAAATCTAGAAAATCGTTCCTATTTCCAGCAGCAACAGTCCATGCATTGTGAATCATCAAGAATCCAGCTTTAGCAATTTGAATTTCATCACCAGCCATTGCAATTAATGAAGCAGCACTTGCAGCCAATCCCAAAATCTTTACAGTAACTTGTCCTTGATGCTGTTTCAACAGATTGTAAATTGCCAATCCCTCAAACATATCACCGCCAGGACTATTGATATATACCGTTACGTCACTATTCCCGATTTGTCTAAGCTGATCAGAAACTCTTTTGGCAGTAATTCCATTGCCAGACCAATCTTCTCCAATTATGTCAAGAATTTCAATGTATGAACCATCTTGAACAGCAGATTTAATTGCTGGCTGCCATCTAGTTATGGCTGATAACGGAACATCATAAGTTAAATTTTTCGGCTTATCCATTTTGAACTCCTAGCAGATCAATAGGGGACATTGCAGTTTGCGTCATAAGAACAGCAGAATTTCCGCCCATTGGCTTAAGATTCTCCTTCTCACGTGCTTCGTCCCTTGTCATAATACCATTATTAACCATCTGTGATAGATAGTTTCCTCTGGCTGTGCTATCGGCTCTCAGAAGTCCCTCGATCGAAAACTCAGCATAGTATCTAAGTCTGTCAGTTGGATTCATTAACTCTTTAGATATTGCCTGTTCAATTCTGGTAAGCCACGGCCTTAACGTAAATGTCAAGAATCCGATCATTTGTTGCTCGATTCCACTTCCCCATGATGTTGAATTGCTTGTATGTCCTACCATATGGGGCGGAACTCTAAACCAACGGCATATCTCCTCAACGCTAAAATTACGTGATTCAAGAAGTTGTGCGTCATTAGGATTGATGCCGATCGTTGTAACATCCATACCAGCTTCAAGAAGTGGAGCTTTACCAGCATTCAATGCACCAGATAATGCAAGAAGTGATGTTCTAAACTCTTCACGCTGTGATGTAGTTAATACCCTATCAAGTTTAAAAGCTACTGTTGGATGTAATCCATTTTCAAAAGTAGTATTGGCAGCATTTCCAGCAGCTAATGCAGCACCAAATACAGAAGAACCATACTCAACAACAGACAGTCCCCAATCTCCATCAATAGTGAATCCAGGGATGCGGAATATCTTGTTTTCAGGTATGATCCGTTGTGTAGAATCTTTTTCAACATAAGAATATATCCTGTTCCCAGCAGTATCACGTGTTATTATGGTTCTTGCTGGCGATAAGAATTCTAAACTTGTTATTCTGTTTCCAATATATTTCTTTTCTGCCAATCCATTACCACGCAGCAGCATAGAAGCAAGCATAGCTTCCCAGAATACGGCAGAAGTCGAAGTTGAATTAGGCTGCTTTAGTAAACTAGCAACTTCTGTTGAATCGTTTTGAATGCGTCCATCTGGTGTTTTTTCGTATACGTGAAGTGGCAACGTTGAAATGGTTTCAGATATAATCCGAGCGCATGCCCAAACAGATGATAATTTAAGGATAGTAGCATCATTAATAGCTTGACCAGCCTCGGTAAGTGATACACTTGACCAGAACTGCTCATTAGTCAAACTTATTGGAATACCTAGCCAATCAAGAAGGGCTGCTTTAATTTTAGAAGTTTTAGTTTTCATATAATTATCGGACTCCTAATAAAATCGTTAATATCTTCTTCATCAGCTCCATTTAACGATAATCCAAACGCCATTATTAATGCAACCATATCATCTATCTTGTCTGCAGAACGTTTTTTGTCTGGAGCAAGATTTAAGTTCTGATCTCTTCTGGCAATCAAGTTACTAGCGCACCAACCTAGCACCGGATCTCCACCATGATTTAGCTTTCCATCAATGTATGCTCGCTCTAACTCTTGCATAGCTGGATGAAAAGACTTTGTTCCTTGTACAAACTCTATCATAGGAATGTCTAACACCGCAAGTCTGTTAATTAAATCAGTAGCATTCCACGGATCAAACGCAATATTTTGTATTTTAAACCGTTCTGTCAAGGAAATAATATCATCCTTAATTATTTCATAATCTGTAGTGTTTCCACTTGTCTGTATAACTAGACCAGATTCAACCCATGACGAATATGGAACAGTACCACGCTCAGTACGCTGCATTATGGCATCAGATGGTACATATCTCTTACCCCATGTATAAAAACGATCCTCAACCTTCCACAATAGCCTTAAAGCGGTCATATCACGTGTTGATGCAAGGTCTAAAGCTCCATAACAAGGATATTGCTCTAGCCAATCAAGATTTACTTCACCATCACAACGCTGCCATTTAGGTAAATCAATCCAACCTTCTGCAGCTGATGCTGGCCTGTTTAATCGCTTGATACGAAACTCAGCTAATTTTGAAGGCATTTGCCTAGCTTCAACTGCTTCTTTTCTGATGGCATCCAATAAATGAGGATTAGTATCTATCAATGGATTAGCTTTTATCCAACAAGACTCATCAAATTCATTATCATCATCATCAACAGCCCAGAATAAACCAAGAAAGTGATCAGCAGTATCACCAAAAACTCCTTCAAGCATCTTCTGGCAGAATGCTCGTATCTCTGACCACGGCCCAGGATTAGAGTAGCCCTCTGTTGTAGTATACAGCCATAACGGATTAGCTCTTGCTCCAGCAGCAGATGTTAAAACGTTCAATAGGTCTGCTGTTTTGTGAGCATGAATCTCATCAAGGCCTACATGAGATGGATTAAGTCCATCTTGTGTTGATGCTTTGGCATGAATCGGCTTAAATGAAGATCCAGTTTCATATCTGCTTATGGCTTTTGCCCAAGTAGTTAGACCGAATGCCTCACGTAAATCATGCTCACGTTCAACCATGCGCTTTGCAACATTAAATATAATTGATGCCTGTGGAAATGTTGTTGCTGCTGATACTATTTGTGAACCAGGTTCATCTTCACAACATTGGCAATAAAGCAGTATAGCAGCAGCCAACGTTGATTTACCTGATTTTCTTGCAGTAGCATACAATACAGAAGTGAATCTTCTTCCTCCTGTAGCTCGCATTCTGAATCCAAATAGCTGAACAATAAAGAATATTTGAGCTGGATGCAGCACTATCGTTGATGAATCCCACTTACCTTCTACGTGAGGCATATTTTCAATGAATGCACATGCTTGTATTGCTTCATCTTTATTGAATATAAATGGGCATGATTTGTCTGATGACCTATCTAGATCAACAATAAACCTTTTGGCAGCTAACTGAATCCATTTGCCATATTTCTCACGTTTTGTATCACCTAGTGCATTTTTTGCGTATTTCTTAGCTATTGCTATATAATCACGCACAATTAGCCCTCTTTATGGAAGCAAATTTGTTTTCTTCCTTCTTGACCTTGTTACCTTTTACTTTAGTTTGTGCTACTGGAGTCAATCCAAAATCATTAACAAGATTTCGATATTGTGCAATCATATGTCCTGTAGGACATTCACCTGTTCGCCATATTTCCATCATTTTAGCGTGAAGATTCGCCAGATGGCATAATACAATATAGTTGGCATCAGTTAATAATCCTACGCCAAACAATATCTTTCCTAACCTTTCGTATTCCTCCACGGCATCTGAATTAATTAGCCAACCAGGAGCATCTGGAAACTTTTGAAATTCCAGAAACTCAACGTTATCTCTGAGTGGGAATCTGCTACCATCAAGGATCTTTAAATTATTCGGTTTTCTCGGTCTTGGCATAAGTACCCCATATCATTAGACTCTAGTTTATTGAAAAAAACGTGTGAAAAAATGGG
>CAZWRK010000091.1:16439-17559 GCA_964635875.1 uncultured Aquaspirillum sp. | reverse complement strand
CACCAAGTTCGAATTCGCCAGCAAAACACGCGGTGCGTCTTCGTGGGTTTGGAACACGCCGACCGGCTTGCCGGATTGAATCAGCAAGGTTTGATCGTCTTCGAGACGGGTCAAAACTTCTAAAATCTTGTCGTAGCATTCCCAGTTGCGCGCCGCGCGGCCAATGCCGCCGTACACCACTAAAGACTGCGGATGCTCGGCCACTTCGGCATCGAGGTTGTTTTGAATCATGCGATAAGCGGCTTCGGTCAACCAGCTTTTGCAGGTTTTTTCGGTGCCACGCGGCGCGCGAATCACGCGGGAAGCATCAAAGCGGGGATCAGTCATGGGGGTTTCCTCCTCAGTTTTTTAGAATGGCGTCGGGTCAGGGCCGACGATAGTGACGGGCAATCGACCACGCCAAGCGCGCGGCGGCTTTTGCGCCGTGGCTGTCGAGATCGTAAGTAGGGTTAAATTCAACGAGGTCAGCGCCGATGAGTTTGGTGCTCTGCGCAATCTGCGTGACCAAGGTTTCCAGCACAGAAATCTCTACGCCATAGCCAGCCGGAGCCGATACCGCAGGCATTTGCGCAGCAGGCAAAACATCTAGATCAATCGTGAGATAAACCGCGTCCACACCATTGATAAAGTCATTCAACTGCTGACGAATTTCGGGGAGCTGCCATGCGTTCATTTCATGATCGAGCCGCCATTGCACGCCTAAATCAGTCGCGGTTTGGAACAGGGCTTGGGTGTTGGCGGTTTCGGCAACGCCTAAACACAGATAGTCAAAAGGCTGCTGACGGGTCTGGCAATCGGCGGCAATTTGCGCAAACGGGGTGCCGCTGGTGGCTTCGGCAGCGGTGCGCAAATCAAAGTGCGCGTCAAAATTGATGATGCCAATGCGAGCGTCGGGATGCGCAGCAGCCAAGCCTAACCAATGCCCATAGGCGGTTTCGTGCCCGCCCCCCAGCACCAAAGACAAATGCCCCGCGCTGACCACGGCGGCTACGGCGGCGGCTAATGCGTGTTGAGCGGTATCTAGATCACCCTCGACACAGTCCACGTTGCCCACGTCGTACACCGGCAAGGTCGGGTGATAAGCCAAGTTCGCGAGGGCGCGACGCAAGGCATTGGGGCC
>CAZWRK010000091.1:0-16339 GCA_964635875.1 uncultured Aquaspirillum sp. | reverse complement strand
GCAAGGTCGGGTGATAAGCCAAGTTCGCGAGGGCGCGACGCAAGGCATTGGGGCCAGCGGCTGCACCGACACGACCTTGATTACGGCGCACACCTTCATCACAGGCAAAGCCCAAAAGGGCGATACCGGCGGCCGCGTCTTGTACGACCGGCTGCACTACTTGATGCCAGCGCCGCGCACGATCGCCTTCGGCGGCATCGACCCGACCAGTCCAGAGCGAAAAATCAATATTCATGCACTCATCTCCTGTGAAACACCGCGAAACACGCGCCGACGTAAAGGATTCGCGCCCAGTCCATAGACAATTTCGGCCGGATGATCGACGTTCCACAGCAGCAAATCAGCTTGATAGCCGATCGCAATGCGGCCATGCGTCGCGCTGCGTCCCAAGGCTTGTGCGGCATGACGGGTCGCACCGGTGAGGGCTTCTTCAGGGGTCAGGCCAAAAAGCACACAGGCTTGGTTCATCGCCAAACGCAACGAAGCAAACGGACTGGTGCCCGGATTTAAATCGGTCGAAACCGCCATCGGCACACCCGCTGCGCGCAATAAATCAACAGGCGGCTTTTGGGTTTCGCGCAAAAAGTAATACGCGCAGGGAAGCAACACCGCCACCGTGCCGGACTGCGCCAAGGCGGCCACACCGGCTTCATCGAGATATTCAATGTGATCGGCAGACAAGCCACCGAACTCGGCGACCAAGGCGGCACCGTGCAAATTTGAGAGCTGTTCGACATGGCCTTTGACTTTCAGGCCGTGGGCGCGGGCGGCTTCGAACACGCGGCGCGTTTGTGCGGGGGAAAAGCCGACGCCCTCACAGAACACATCGACCGCTTCGGCCAAGCCTTCTCGTGCAACAACAGGAATCAGCGGTAAAACTACTTGATCAATATAATCGTCTGCGCGGCCGGCAAACTCAGGTGGGACGGCGTGCGCGGCAAGCAAGGTCGTCGCGACTTCGATCGGAAAACTCGTGGCAAAACGGCGAGCAGCACGGAGCTGTTTAAGCTCTTCGTCCGGTTGCAAGCCGTAGCCGGATTTAATTTCGACACAGGTCACGCCTTCAGCCATCAACGCCTTCAGACGGTCTAAACTGGCTAAGGCCAGCTCATCTTCTTCCAGCGCACGAGTCGCGCGCACTGTGGAAACGATCCCGCCCCCCTCAGCAGCGATTTGCTGATAAGGCACACCGCTGAGGCGCTTTTCCCATTCTTGGGCGCGATTGCCGCCGTACACCAAATGGGTATGGCAGTCGATCAAGCCGGGGGTCATCCATGCACCCGCCCCATCGATCACCTCGCCATCGAACTGACGCGGATCGAGGGTTTCTCGCGGCACAATCGCCGCAACACGACCCGCTTCGACAACAACATCGTGTTCAAGCAGTGCGCCATAAGGCGCAGCAACTTGGGGGTCAAATGTGGCCAGTCGCACCCGATGGAACAGCGTGCGCGGGGAGGGGGAAGGCTTCATGTCTAATCAATCTCCTAATTTGTATATACAAATAAGCGATCGAATCAGACGCGTCAAGATTTTTTAATGCTGCAATGCGCCAAACGCGCACATAGAACATGAAAAATATCGCGAAAAATAAAAACAACACATTGTTTAAAAAAGATTATTTTTGATTTCGTACACACAAATTTATTTGTATAGACAAATCAAACCGTGCGCAAATAATTCTGCGCTAATTGACCCAGATGCTGAATGGCCGCGCGCCATTCGGGGGTCTGCGGATGGGCAATATTCAGACGCAGGCAGTGGCTAAAACGCGCTTCTGCAGAAAACAAGCGACCAGGAGCGAAACTCATGGAAGCATCCAGCGCCTGCTCTAAGAGCGCGAACGTATCCAACGGCTCCGGACACATCACCCAAACCAACAATCCACCTTTGGGCGCACTCACTCGCGTGCCTTTTGGAAAACAGGCAAGAATCCATGCCCGCATTTCCTCACATCGACGGGCAAGCACATTGCGCATTTTGAGGAGATGACGCGCATAGAGGCCGCTACTAAGGCTGTCGCTCAGGACAGCTTGCATCAGCGGCGAAGTAACATAGCTGCTAGACACTTTGAGTTGCTCAAGTTGCGCGTGATAACGACCGCCACTTATCCACCCCAACCGAAATGCAGGGGCAAAGCTTTTGGTGAACGAAGCGCAATAAATTACCTCACCGGCACGATCCCATGCTTTGAGGGGAATCGGGCGTTCGCCGGTAAAGTGCAAATCGCCAAACACATCATCTTCAATAATCGTTAACTGGTGCTGCTGCGCTAATGCCAAGATCCGTTTTTTGTTAGCCTCGGGCATTAAAGCGCCAGTGGGATTTTGAAAATGCGGCACAACAATCAAGCAACGTACGGGCGGCCCATGGCGTAGCGCAAACTCTAAAGCCTCGGGCGAAAGGCCTTCATCAAGCGAACAGGGAATTTCTAAGGCTTTTAATCCCAAAATTTCTAAGGTTTGCAACAACCCAAAATACACGGGTGTTTCTACAGCAACGGTATCGCCGGGCTGCGTCAATACCCGCAGCGCTAACTGAATCGCCTCGGTGCTGCCATGCGTCATTAAAATTTCGTCTTCGTGCAAATCAAGCTGCCCATGCTGCGCCCATTCTTGAATGGCCTGCCGAAGCCGCCGCTGTTCCCGCTCGGGAAAGTACGCCCCGAGCAAAGCAGGATCGGCCTGCAAACGTTGCTGCAAACGGCGTCCTAGCGCTTGAGTTGGATAGAGGTGCCCAGCCGCTTCGGCCATGTGAAGCTGAATTTGCACATCGGAGGCCGAGAGACGCAAAAGCTGGGAGACACGGCCACTGACTTGCACGAGTGATGCGGCGGTTGGGCGAGGAGACTCCGTGGCATGAGACGTGGTCACGGCCGCGGAATACGTAGGCAAAGCGACAAAAAACCCCGCGCGGGGCCGAGAACACACATGCTGGTGTTGCTCTAAGAAACGATAGGCTTGCAGCGCGGTTAACACATGAACTTGGTGCTGTTCAGCCAATGCCCGAACCGATGGCAAGCGATGGCCTGCGGGCAAAGCATGCGCCTGAATAGTGTCGAGAATCGCCGCGGCAATCTGTTGGTAACGAGGCAAAGAAGGAGCTGACATAGCGTGTTATATAGAACAGAAGATCGCTAGCCTAAGCTGTTACAGCCCAAAAAGCCACGCCTTGTATCAAGGCAAGCTCGCGCCGCCAGCCTACAGTACAGGTTCTTTTTTTACGTAGGACACGGCAATGTGGCGCACACTTCAACAAGATTTTTCCGCGTCGGCGCTTATGGCAGCCTTGCTTGCCACGCTGGTTTCGTACTCTGGCCCGTTTTTGATCATGATTCATGCGGCGCAATCCGCCCACCTTTCAGCGCAAGCTTTATCGTCATGGATCTGGGCGGTTTCTGTGGGTGCGGGCGTCGCGGGCGTCTATTTATCATGGCGCTGGAAAATGCCAGTGATTACGGCATGGTCGACCCCAGGGGCAGCCATTTTGCTCGCGGCACTGCCACATCAGGTTTACGCAGAGGCGATCGGAGCGTATTTGGTCGCAGCGGTTTTGATTATGCTGATTGGGGCAAGTGGCGTATTTGACCGGCTCATGCGCGTCTTTCCGCCGACACTGGCAGCGGCAATGCTGGCCGGCATTTTGTTCCGATTTGTCGCGGAATTGATTAGCGCCCTCGGAGAGCACGTCGCACTGATCTTGCCGATGCTCGTGCTGTTTTTTATCGGTCGGCGACGCTGGCCACGTTATGCGCTCGCCTGCGCGATTATTTTAGGTGCGGCGCTCACGCTGTATATGGATCCTACTTTTAATTCAACGACCCCATTGCTTGGCAATGGCCCGCATTTTGTTGTGCCAGAATGGTCGGTACAGGCGATGTTGAATGTTGCGCTACCCTTGACCATTGTGGCGCTCAGTGGCCAATTTTTACCCGGCATGGCCGTACTCCACCATGCAGGCTACACGCTCGAAGCACGCTCCCCTGTCACCACTTTAGGATTTTTATCGTTGCTTACCGCGCCGTTTGGCGGACATGGCGTCACGCTGGCTGCGATTACCGCGGCCATCTGCACCGGCCCCGACGCACATCCAAACCCCCATCGTCGCTATATTGCAGGCGTGGTTTCTGGTGGTTTGTATATTTTGATTGGCGTACTGGGCGGGTATATGGTGACGTGGATTCTCAGTCTGCCGAAGGCTTTTATTGTGGCAGCAGCAGGGTTGGCATTGTTTAGTACGCTGGCCGCTTCGCTCGAAGCGACCCTACGCAATGAGACCCATCGCGAGGCTGGACTACTGACTTTTATGGTCGCGGCCTCGGGGGTGAGCTGGTTTGGTTTGGGTGCGCCGCTGTGGGCATTATTGGCCGGTCTTGGGGTCATGGGGCTGATGCAATATCGCCCACGGCTTCAACATATTTAAGCAAGAAGCAATAAACATCCGGGCGAGTTAGTTAAGCACTCGCCCGCGCGATGCTCTCTTACAATAAAGAACTGATTTCAGCCCGCCCTCACTCGACTGGATTTTACGGTTTCAGCGTATTGAGGTGATGGCAAAGGTAGGTCTGCCATGCGGAAAAGGCCGATCGCGTAGACGCATGATTGTCCAACAGCAGCGCATTTTCCAAGGCTTGAGACAATCGGAACAGCTCGTCCATACCATACATTCCCGCACGCCCTGACAGCGAATGAACCGCCCGCACTAACGCGGGAGGTGCGGCAGGTAAGGGATTTTGTGCCTGCCACGCGGCGAACTCACCTTCGATTTGCTGTTGCTGAGCGGGAAGCTCGGCCAACAAGCGTTGTTTAAGCGCATCTAGCGATGCTTGGATCTCAATCGGCAATGAAACAGAAGAAGACATCACACTCTTTCAAGAGATTGGCCACGCAGATCAGGCCACATTCACCGGTTCCATTCGATACCCATAGCCATAGACGGGCACTAACAACCAATGGTTGGCAGGTTGAATGTCGAGTTTTTTCCGAATCCGGCTGACATGGGTATCGACGGTGCGGGTATCAATGTCGGCATTAATCCCCCAAACATGCTCTAGCAAATGAATCCGCGACAACAATCGTGATGGATTTCTAAATAAGTACACGGCCAACTCAAACTCTTTTTGTGTCAAGTCGACACGCTTACCATGTACACAGATCGAGCGAGAAGTTCGGTCAATATCGTAGCAACCTACGTGCAAAATTTGATGCGTCGAAACCTGAAAACGTCGGCCGAGTACCTCAACACGCGCCAACAACTCCATAGGCTTCACTGGTTTGACCATGTAATCATCGGCCCCTGCGCGCAGAGCTGTGACAATGTTTTCCTCATCTTCTCGTGCCGTTACCACCATAATCGGCACATCCCACCCCAGCCGCCCTCGCACCCATTCAATCACTTGCCCACCATGATAGTCAGGCAACATCCAATCGATCATGATCAGATCAAAATGCTTGTGCTGTGCGGCATCAAAAAAATCTTGGCTGGTATGAAAACTCTCACTCACATGCTGCCCAGCCAATAGCCATAAACTCAGCGTGGCTGATTGCAGCTCATCATCTTCAATAATTGCGATACGCATCGTGTTTCACTTTCATCCCTCTAACGTTTTATCCACTTAATAGCCAAACAAAACGATCTGTAGCAACTTGCTACACTTTAGCGCTTTCTGCGAATAAACATAACATACCCCCATGCCAAGAATAAAAAAACCACCTCGTCATTATTGAGGTGGCTTTTTAGATGCAAATCACAGCGAGCGATTAGATTCCGCCTGCTTTGAACTGCTGCCATAGGTTCGTTTCTCGTTGTTGCGCTTGAGCATAACTCCTCAAACGAACATGACCAAAACCGCGAATAGACTGTGTTAACGAGACCAGTTCGGTTGCTGCCGCAAGATTATCCGCTCGCAAACTCGACAAGATTGCAGCAACTTTTTGCTCAAACTCCACAATCAAGCGCCGATCAAACTTTCGATCAGCCTGCCACGCAAACGGGTCAAACAAGCCCCCCCGCAGCCCTCGCAATCCGGCCAAAACTTTTAGCAGCTTATGCACTCCGCCACCGAAAGTTATTTTTTGTGGACGCCCACGCGTTAGCCATGGCGCACCAAAGTGAAACTTCAAGGAAAAGTCACCCTCGAATTGGGTATTTAACGCTTGTAAGAAATCACCATCGGTATATAGCCGCGCAACCTCGTATTCATCTTTATAAGCCAAAACATGAAAATACGCTTGGGCAACCGCCATGCTCAACGTCAAACGCGCCGGTTTCAAGGTAGCCTCTGCCGCTTCAACTTTTTTCACAAGCGCCTGATAGCGTAACGCTAAAGCCTGATCCTGATAGTCTTTTAAGTACGCCATGCGGTGCGCAACGACACCCTCTAATGTCTCACGGGGTTGGAGCTGCACGACAGCGGCGGGCGTGATTTTTCGCATCAACGCAGATAAATCATGAGCGGCGTGCCGCCCCCACAAAAAGGCCTGCTCATTGAAAGTAACCGCGGCGCCATTCAGACGAATAGCCTCCAAAATCGCTTGCTCAGACACGGGAACAAAGCCTTTTTGCCATGCAAAGCCGAGCATAAACATATTGCTCGCCAAGGTATCGCCCATCAACGTTTGTGCAATTTGCGTAGCATTGACCTCAAAAAAAGCTTCACGGCCGACCGACTGAACCAAGGTGCTGATGAGATTGCTGGTCGGAAAAACGACGTCGGGCTGGGTCAAAAAAGCGCTTGTCGGCGACTCAAAAGCATTCACCACGACACGACTAAAGCCCGCCCGCATCTTCGCCAATGCCTCTTCAGCCGCCGTCACCACCAAGTCACAGCCCAAAACTAAATTGGCATCGCCAGCGGCAATCCGCACCGCATGGAGTTGTGATTGATGATCGGCAATCCGCACATGCGACCACACCGAACCACCTTTTTGTGCCAAACCGGCCATATCCAACACGGTCACACCCTTGCCGTCCAGATGCGCCGCCATCGCCAATACTTGACCGATAGTCACCACACCGGTGCCACCGACGCCGGTAATCATGATGCCATAAGGATGTGCCGTGGTAGGCAAGCTAGGCTGCGGAAGCTCGGGTAAATCTTCTGAGCGTAGGCGAGCTGACTCGCTTTTCCGCAAGCGGCCGCCTTCAACGGTCACAAAGCTAGGACAGAACCCCTCGACACAGGAAAAATCTTTATTGCAGGAAGATTGATCAATCTGGCGTTTTCGACCAAGCGGCGTTTCAACCGGCAGAACTGACAAGCAGCCGGATTTTACATTGCAATCACCGCACCCCTCGCACACGCGTTGATTGATAAACGCACGACGGGCGGGGTCGGGGAATTCGCCACGTTTACGGCGGCGACGCTTTTCGGCAGCGCAAGTTTGATCGTGAATCAGGATCGTCGTGCCCTGTGTTTCCCGCAGCTCTTTTTGCAAACGGTCTAGCTCACGACGATGAAACACTGCCACCCCCGCAGCGAGGCCTTGGACACCTTCATATTTTTCGGGTTCGTCGGTCGTAATGACGATTCGCTTAACGCCTTCCGCGGCCAATTGACGGGTGAGTGTGGGCACATCCAAATCACCATCAACATTTTGCCCGCCCGTCATCGCGACGGCGTCGTTATACAAAATTTTATAGGTGATATTGACCCGCCCGGCGACAGCAGCACGAATCGCGAGCAGGCCAGAATGGAAGTAGGTGCCATCACCCAGGTTCGCAAACACATGCGGGGTTTCGGTAAAGGGCGCTTGCCCTAACCAGGCCACCCCTTCACCGCCCATTTGGCTAAAGGTTTTGGTGTGCGGCTCAATCCATGTCGCCATGTAGTGGCAGCCAATCCCCGCCAATGCACGGCTTCCATCTGGCACTTTGGTCGAGGTGTTGTGCGGACAGCCGGAGCAATAATGCGGAATACGCGGCAACATCTCGCAACGTTGCGTAAGTTGCGCCTCTTTTTCTTCGTAGAATTTAAGGCGATCGTGAATCACGGAACTGTCAAATACGGTGGCAAGGCGGCTGGAAATAGCGCGGGCGATCATCGCAGGGGTAAGCTCTCCGGCGGCGGGCAACAGCCATTCGCCGTGCGGCAACGCCCACTCCCCTTTTTCAGAAAACTTACCCACGACACGCGGGCGCACATCCTCCCGCCAGTTATAGAGCTGCTCTTTAAGCTGGTATTCGATAATTTGGCGCTTTTCTTCAATCACCAAAATCTCTTCGAGACCTTCAGCAAAATGACGCACGCCTTCTGGTTCAAGCGGCCACACCATGCCGACCTTGAAAATGCGCAAACCAATCTGTGCGGCTAACGCTTCATCAATGCCCAGATCATCCAGCGCTTGCATCACATCCAAATAACTTTTACCGGTGGTGATAATGCCCAAGCGCGGCGCAGGCGAGTCCAATACGATTCGATTCAATTGGTTCACACGGGCATAGGCTAAAGCAGCGTAAAGGCGATGATGTAATACCCGCTTCTCTTGAACAAGGGGCGGATCAGGCCAGCGAATATTGAGGCCGCCATCCGGAATCGGAAAATCATCAGGGAGGCGAATCTGGATACGGTCGGGAGAAATGTCGACTACAGAGGCGCTTTCGATAGTGTCAGAAATGGCCTTGATGGAGACCCAACAGCCAGAGTAACGGCTCATAGCCCAGCCGTGCAGACCAAAGTCGAGCACTTCTTGGACACCAGAAGGACTCAGCACCGGAATCATAGAGGCGGCAAGAATGTGATCGGATTGATGCGGAAAGGTCGAAGACTTTGCAGCATGGTCATCACCGGCGATCACCAGTACACCGCCATGCGGGCTGGTACCCGCGACGTTCCCATGCTTGAGAACATCACCAGAGCGATCAACGCCGGGACCTTTGGCATACCACAACGCGTACACGCCGTCGTATTTGGCACCTTCGAAGAGGTTCACTTGCTGCGTTCCCCACACAGCCGTTGCGGCAAGATCTTCGTTGAGTCCGGGGTGAAAAACGACGCGATGCGCTTTGAGATGCGGTTCGGCTTTTTGCATGACTTGATCGACGTTGCCGAGGGGAGAACCACGATAGCCGGTTACATAGCCTGCTGTGTTGAGTCCAGCGGCTTGGTCGCGTTGTTGCTGCAACATGGGCAGCCGAACAAGCGCTTGGATCCCATTCATTAATACGCGGCCAGATTGGGCAGTATATTTTTCTTCTAAATTCACCGGTCTGATGGACACGATATGACTCCTCGTAAGTAAACGCTTATGGCGATACCCCAACGTATCCTTGTGGGAAAGATAGCCATAGTGTGTATTCACCATAGGCTATCGTGGGGCGAACGAGGAATGTAGACAGGCCAGACCAGTAACGTCAACCATCTTGACCCAATTACCGTATTTGATGATGCACTTGTGCCAGCGCAATAAAAAAATGCACTATTTTTCGTAGCCACGACGTAAAGTAAGAAAACACGAGGCAAGATAGTGGATCGCTTGTAGCGTAGATCCACTTAACCACATGAATTATGAAGATTAATTTTCAGTATACGCATCATGACGATAGAATTTTTAGGTGAGATTTGTCTACAAAATGCCACATTTTAGACCTTGACTTCATCTCTGAAATGCTGCAAAGCACAAAAACATTTGACATGGATTTTATACACCACGTAACCTGCTCCAAAGCCTACCAATGTTCTCTACGCACTTACTTCACAGTCTAAAAATCAACTCAGGAGAGATTCCATGCTTATGACTCAAGAACAACTCAGCAAAGTCACCGCCACCAACACAGAAACTCTATTGCGCTTTAGCGCAATTTCTCTGAATGGCCTTGAGCGCTTGGTTAAAATCCAACTGGAAGCGAGCAAGCAGAGCTTCGAAGACGGCATCAAAGCCGCACGTGAGCTCAGCAGCGTGAAAACTCCCCAAGAAGGGGCGCAACGCCTGAATCAATTGGCAAGCAGCACCCTCGAGAAAACCGTCAACACTTCCCGCACCGTGTATGAAGCGGTTGCGCAAACCCAAGGCGAACTGTCTAAGCTTGCTGAAGAAATTCTCAGCAACAGCAACAAAAATTTCGTGAGCTTTGTTGATCAAGCCAGCAAAAATGCGCCGAGCGGAAGCGAACCGGCTGTGAACGCAATCAAATCCTCTGTAGCCGCTACTGCCGCTATGATGGACAGCATGACAAAAGCAGCCCAACAAGTCGCTGAATTTGCAAGCACAAGCGTAAAAACAGCAACAAGCGCAACAACTGAAGCCGTAAAACAAGCTCAAACTGCTTCTTCCAAGAAGTAATCTTTCGCTGTCTAGCATGAGCTCAAGCCAGCCCGCATCCGTGGGCTGGCTTTTTGTTTTTTCAAGCCCCTATGCGACTTAAGTTGAATTGGCGATCACATGTGCTTTACGCAAAATCAGACTTGCGAGTATTGAAGTGAATCAGCGGCCAGTTCATCAGTTGTAAAGGCGTAGCGCCCTCTCACCTCTCTACTCTCCACCTATTGATGCCAACTCATGGCATCAATAGTGAGCCACGACCGGGTTTGCTGAAAAACCGGAATCTCAAAGCATGTCTGGAGAGAGAAATGCGTAATTCCTACCTAACTCGCACATGGCGTCCATGTGCTATCGCGCTTTGCCTAACGGCTGCATTGGGTCAGATCGGTACAGCTCATGCGGCAGTCAACGATCAAGATATTTTGAATGACCAAAAAACGGTGGGCGACGTTGTCTCCTACGGTATGGGTCCACAGGCGCAACGCTTTAGCCCGCTCAGCAAAATCAATCCCAAAACCGTCTCCAAGCTCGTGCCAGCTTGGAGCTTTTCTTTTGGGGGAGAAAAACAACGGGGCCAAGAAGCACAGCCATTGGTTCACGATGGCGTAATTTACACCACAGCCTCCTATTCACGTGCTTATGCAATTGACGCCAAAACCGGCCATAAATTGTGGGAATACAATGCGCGCCTACCCGATGGAATCATGCCTTGCTGCGATGTCATCAATCGTGGGATGGCGATCTATGAGGACCTCGTCTACTTCGGCACTCTAGATGCGCGCCTTGTCGCCTTAGACCGTAAAACCGGCAAAGTCGTATGGAGCAAGAAGCTCGGTGACTACAAAGAAGGCTACTCGTATACCGCTGCACCAATGATCGTCAAAGGCAAAATCATCACAGGTGTATCAGGTGGCGAGTTTGGTGTTGTCGGCAAGGTTGAAGCACGTGATGCAAAAACAGGTGAACTTGTTTGGTCGCGCCCTGTCATTGAAGGACACATGGGTACGCTCAATGGCAAAGAAAGCACCATGACAGGTAAGCTCAACGCCACATGGGAAGGTGATCAGTGGAAGCATGGCGGCGGTGCAACGTGGTTAGGCGGCACATACGATCCTGAAACCGATACCATTTTTATGGGGACAGGTAACCCCGCGCCTTGGAACTCATGGACACGCAAAGGCGATAACCTGTATACCGCATCGACCCTCGCGATCAACCCAGACAATGGCGAGATCAAATGGCATCTCCAAACCACACCGCACGATGGCTGGGACTTTGATGGCGTCAACGAGTTCATTCCATTTGACCTGAAAAAAGATGGAAAAATCATCAAAGCCGGCGCAAAGGCAGACCGGAACGGTTTCTTCTTTGTCGCAGACCGCACCAATGGTGATTTGCTCGGCGCATATCCTTTTGTTTCGAAAATCACTTGGGCCAAGGGATTTGATCTCAAGACTAAAAAACCCATTGTGAATCCAGAAGGTCGCCCCGGTAATCCTTTTGAAGCAGAAAGCCAAGGAGAAGCAGGAAAAGGCAAATCGGTCTTCTCCGCACCATCTTTCTTGGGTGGTAAAAACTGGATGCCGATGGCGTACAGCCCAAAAACAGAAATGTTCTACATCCCATCAAATGAGTGGGGCATGGACATTTGGAACGAGCCCATCACCTACAAAAAAGGTGCAGCTTATTTAGGTGCTGGCTTCACGATTAAACCACTGTATGACGATCATATCGGTGTATTACGTGCGATGGATCCCAAAACAGGAAAAATCAAATGGGAGTACAAAAACCCCGCTCCATTATGGGGTGGCGTGCTAACCACAGGCGGTAACTTAGTTTTTACCGGCACACCTGAGGGCTTCTTAAAAGCATTTGATGCACAAACTGGCAAAGAGCTCTGGAAGTTCCAAACAGGTTCTGGCGTCGTCGGTAGCCCAATCACATGGGAAACCGATGGAGAACAATATGTTGCGGTTGTTTCAGGCTGGGGTGGCGCGGTACCACTATGGGGCGGAGAAGTGGCAAAAACGATTTCTCATCTCACACAGGGCGGCAGTTTGTGGGTCTTTAAACTCGTGAAATAAACCATGAAAAGGTCGTTTTCTATTTCAGAAAACGACCTTTTTAATTCGATTCTCTTCCAAGGTGACTCTCTATGAAACAGATCAAAACAGCCTTATTTGTCTCACTGTTGTATGCATCCGCATATAGCTATGCCGGTGATCCTCAAGCCATGGCGCTAAAAAATGGCTGTTTAGCCTGCCACCAAATTGAAGCCAAAGTCATCGGCCCCGCTTATAAAGACGTCGCGAATAAGTACTCAGGCCAAAAAGATGCTGTCGAAAAACTAACTTTAAAGGTTAAAAATGGCGGCGGTGGCGTATGGGGAAATGCAGGGATGCCACCTCACACGCACATGAAAGATGAAGAAATTAAAACAATCGTAGAATGGATTTTGAGCTTAAAAGGATAAAAACCTCTATTATTTAGAAAACTCAATCAGGGAGCGCCACCACATGGATGCAAGCATTTTAATTGCAGATGATCACCCTCTATTCCGTGAGGCATTACGACTTGTAACCCAAGAGGTATTTGGCACGCATTCGATTATCAGTGAATGCGCATCCCTTGATGAAGCACTCCCTATTATTAAGGAGAACCACCATTTAGAACTGGCACTTATTGATATTAATATGCCAGGAATGGATGGTTTGTCAGGACTCACTCGTTTACATGATGTCTCTCCCACGCTTCCCATTATCGTCGTTTCAGCAGATGAACGACGCTCAACAATTGATTCAGCTTTTCGAGCAGGTGCATCTGGGTTTATTCCAAAATCACTTTGTAGATCCGACATGGCGCAGGCGATCCAATGCGTTTTAGAAGGTAATATCTTTACCCCACCCACACTCAGCCACCCGATTTCTTTACCCAAGCAAGAAACAGAATCGGATCTATCAGAGATTACAAATAGAATTATGAGCTTAACCAAGCAAGAACGCTGTATTCTCGACTATATTACCCGTGGCCAATCTAATAAGGTCGTAGCAATAGAACTTAATATTGCAGAAAGCACTGTCAAAGCACACGTTTCATCAATATTACGCAAGCTAGGTGTCCATAGCCGCACTCAAATTGTGATTAAAGTAGGTCCTATTTTAAATATCTGATTGTTGTTTTTTCATATAAGAAGCAGCAAGTGCATAGCCACCATTCGACCCATCTATGAAATGAATATGTTTGCTTTGCGCTGATGAAAATACCAAGCATGTCATTAATGCTTGATCCGAGACGTGCAAACCGTAATATATATCACCTTCTTTGCGAAGCTTCTCCAGAAAGCTCTCTAGTTTATTTTTTTGTATCGCACTGCAGTCGACAACCATTCTAAACATGTCATCAAATTTATGAAAATCAACATGACGAGTCATTTCTGAATAATAACGGTCAGGATCAAACCCAGCAAATTTCAGCCGAAATTTAACAAAAAAACATCCTATAAGTGTTGTCAACCATGTTGAAATTTTCTTAACAGGACTAAATCCAACATTTTGGATACTATTTTCAATATTAAATAGCTGCCTGGAGATTTTCATTTTTAAATTATTGTTTTGAACAGGATTAACATCCCTTATATCATTAAAAATACTTTCAATTTCTTTGATGAGAAGATTATAAACACGCCGATCATCCCGTCGAGCAGACACTAGCAATGTCAAGATCAGCCCCCGATTATTAGATAAAGGTTCCCAACGACAACTTAATCCATGGTTATTTGGAATCACTTCGCTGTTTTCTTCAATTTTTAACAACGGCGGTGAAAAATTTGATTTCAAAAGCTTCTCTAAATAACTCAACCCACCCCCTCTAAAAAAAGCAATATCATTACCAGGAGCAACTTCATAGCGTGCAACTTCTAAAAGTTTTCCATTTTTAATCAAGTCACGAACAGAAATATAACCAACTCTTAAATCTAATGAAAAATTATGTTTACTTAATGCAATTTGACCAGAAAGAGCGCGCAAAACAGGGCCCTTGCAATCTGGAGGAATAGCGATTGTTGCACCATCGCCACCAAAAACATATGGAATATCGTAAGGAAATGCAGCATTAATTGCACAAGTAATTGAAGCAGCCCCGACAATGTTTACATTTTTGTAATGGCCATCTTCAATAGCGCGCGTCGACCCAACAATATCTGTAATAATCACAATCCAATCTTCTGGAAGAGATTTAAAAGCACTTTCATTTGTGATGTCAGATATTTTATATATGCGTACCATATCTTTATAAAAATAATGACTCATCAAAACCCTCATTTAAAAAATAAAAAATGCCGCACATTGAATTGTACGGCATTTTTTATTTTTTAAATGAGGTATTAATCGTATATTTTACGATATTGCAATTGATCCTGAGAAGAGACCTCTGCAGAATCTTTTTTTGCCAAATCAAGTACAAAATCATGCTCAGAAGATTTGTGACAAACAGGATCTAAAGTATCAGCACGACCAGCTAATGCCAACGCCTGACACCGACATCCACCCCAGTCGATTTCTTTTCGATCACAGCTTTGACACGGTTCAGGTAACCACTCAGAGCCACGATAAATGGAGAAAGCTTCCGAGTTGAGCCATGCATCCAAAAGCGAGGATTCTGGAAATTTAGGAAAATTTAAATGAGGAATTGTTTGTGCCGCATGACAAGGCAATATTGAACCATCAGGCATCACATTGATAAAACGCTGTCCCCAACCATTCATACACGCCTTCGGTTTACTTGCGTAATAATCAGGGACAACATAATCAATGACCATTCGACCACGACAACGTTCGCGCCATGCTTGAATCTTTTGCGTCATATCATTGAGCTGCTCTTGAGTAGGCAGTAAAAATTTTCGGTTCAATAATCCCCATCCATAATATTGGGTATTGGCAATTTCAACGCGATTTACACCTAAAGATAAAGCGTAGGACAACATATCATCGATACGTGAATGATTTTGTCTTGTAATAACAAAGTTTAATGTTAATGCAATTCCTGCAGCTATAATGGCACGCGCAACGTCTCGCTTTTTTTCAACGCCACCACTATAACCACTGGCCCACTCGGCCCCAGACTCATCTAGATCTTGAAAACTTAGCTGAATATGACTTAAACCAATAGATTTAAATTTATCTAGCTTCTCGGCATTCATTAAAACACCAGAAGTAATTAAGTTGCTATACAAGCCTAATTTAGTAGCATGTTCAACGAGATCAAAGATATCATTTCTGGCCATAGGCTCACCACCAGAAAAATGAACCTGTAAAACCCCTATTTTTGCCGCTTCATCTAGAATAGCAAACCAAGTTGGTGTGTTTAATTCAGACTTAGAGTCCATTAATTGAACAGGATTTGAACAGTACACACATTTAAGTGGACAGCGATGTGTCACTTCAAGCAAAACTGCGAGTGGCAATGATTTAAAATTAGACATATCGGATAAACCCTTTTTCGCAAAGGGCTTCCAAAAAGACAAGAACATCTTTTTGAATTAAAGCTAATGGAGCGTCGAATTTCAGATTCAAATTCTCAGCAATTTTTTCAATAGAAAATTCACCAGTACATAATTCGACAATTTCTTTTGAAATATCATCAAGGGAAATCATGCGCTCAGGAGCAAGAACGATCCATTGCTGACGCTGACTATCAAAATGAAGCTTTGAGCCAATAGTTAGCGCCGGCTTCTTATCTAAATAATCAGAATGCATCATAAACCTCTTTCAGGAGAAAAAGCTCCAGGAGGAATACAACCTGGCTGAACATAGGCCGCATATAAAGCATCTAATTGAGCCCATAAAACGTTGCACTTAAAATCCAATGCATTTAAAACGCCTTCTTGGTCTTGGATAGATGTTGCATGCTCTTTGACATATGAAAGAGCAAAATGAGCATCACGAGGTGCTTGCGTTAATCGACGACGAAAATAAGCGAGTACTTTTTCGTCAATAAAACTATAATTTTCTAACATACCTACAATTCTTTCTTGATGAATAGCAGGCGCAAAAAGTTCTGTTAGACAAGATGCAACAGCAACA
>CAZWRK010000090.1:0-17608 GCA_964635875.1 uncultured Aquaspirillum sp. | reverse complement strand
GTGAACCCAAAAGAGGCGTTATCTGATACTATTCGTTTAAGTGCAATCACAGAGATTCGCTCAACGCTATTCAGCCGATTTAACAAGTATTCCGAGCGTCGGTTTGTTATGATTATGCAGCGACTGCATGACGATGACCCTACTGGAAACTTACTTAAAGACGGTGGCTATCATTTATTGAAATTACCAGCCGTAGCTCCTAAGAGCTACGTTATTAGTCTCGGCAAGAGAGAGTGGAAGGTGGAGGAGGGGGAATACTTAACCCCACGCCTAGACAAAGATGCTTTGGATAAACTTCGTACCGATTTAGGCGACTATCACTTCGCTGGTCAGTATATGCAAGAGCCTGTGCCTGTGGGTGGGGGGATGTTCAAGCCCGAGTGGATTCAGTTCTACGGTCAGGGTGGAGTTAAACCAACCCAGATGAATGTTTATATCCTTGTTGACCCCTCGGGCGGGGAGGAACTTAATAAGAAAAAGAAAAAGCTATCAGACTGGACGGCCATGATGGTTGTGGGTCTGGCCCCTGACAATAACTTCTATCTCTTGGATATGATACGGGATAGACTTAATCCTACAGAGCGTATTGACACGCTGTTTATGCTGCACCGTAAGTGGAATGACCTATGCGGAAAACCGCCTAAAGTGGGGTATGAGAAGTATGGGATGATGACCGATACGCATTACATTGACGACAAGAAGAAGCGGGATGCGTATAACTTCCCCTTGATTGAACTTGGAGGGACGATGGCTAAGGTTGAACGGATTAGCCGACTTATTCCTGATATGCAGACGGGCAGATGGTATCTACCACAAAGCCTGATTTACGTTGACGGTGAGGGGCGCAGATTCGACCTTGTGCAAGAGCTTTTGAACAGTGAAATGCCGACATTCCCACGGGCCAGATTTGACGATATGCTGGACGCTTTGAGCCGTATATACGACATGGAATTGATATTCCCGAAAACGAAAGCGGGAATGGTTGAAAGGGCTAGAAAAGCCGCGCAAGATAGTGTAACATATAGTTGGAGCGATTTCTAGATGGGAAAAACCATGTCAGACACGGCTATTGCAAAGCTACTTAAGAAACAACGAGACATTAGTAAACGCGGGTTAGCCGCACAGTATGACAACACAGCGGCGTGTATTCGCTTCTATAACGGTGAGGACCAGACCTATCAGGACAGGATTCAATTCTTGGACGCGGATGGCCGTCGTCGTCGGGCTACGGTGAACTTTAACAAGGTTCAGGCTAACGTGGACGCAGTTGGCGGGTTTATGGCTCAGAATCGCAGGATGGCTAAGTTTGTTGCTCGGGTTGATGCTTCCAAAGACCGTGAGCAGTATTCCAAGGATATGAACGCCCTGAATGGTTTTCACCGTGAGCGTAACAACGCAGACCAGTTAGAATCCGACCAAGACATGGATATGCTGATTAACGGGTATGGGGCTATTGAGACTGACCTTTCCTATATCATGGGTAACTCAACCAATGACCCGAATGGTGAGATTATTAAGGTCAAGCTCGACCCAATGCGAATGGGCTGGGATCCAGGGGCCAAAGAACGCAACCTGACAGACGCTCGTTGGGTTTATTACTTTGACGACTATGAGCTGAATGACGCTCTTAACCTGTTTCAAGGTAGTGTAAAAGAGGACTTTGAATCGGTGGATGCCGAGGATGCCGCAGATATGGGGTATGTCTACAATCCTTGGGGCGGATTGTACGATAAGATTAAGCTCGTGGATTCGGTCGAGTGGTCGAGTAAAGCCGAGGATATGGTAAGAGTGTATAATCACCAGTGGTTTGAATATGAGACGTTCTATAAAGCCTACAACCCGCTTTATTTAGCGACCGACCTGAATGATGCCATGTTTATCAAGATGCGTCTTGACATGATACATGAGCAGACCGAGGACGAAGGGCCTGACGGTATTGAGGTTGAAGATGCTTTTGAGTTTGACCCTAAAGCGGAGGAGTTAATCTTTGACGAAAAGACCAAGCGTATCTTGGTTAAAGAGTTTGGCAACTTAATCAAACCTATAGCCTTTAAGCGTAAATGTTATTACACGGCTGTAACCTCCGGCGACCATGTTTTTACTAAATTCAAGTCAGTATCGCAAAACGGCTTTTCGGTTAAGTTCAAGACGGGTGTATATAACGATACAAATAAATTCTGGATGGGCATGGTCAACCCATTGATGGAGCCGCAGAAGTATTACAACAAAGCTATCACTGAATTGCTGTTTACCATTGCCTCTAACTCCAAGGGTGGGGTTATGGTTGAGGAAGACGCAATCGAGGATATTGCAGAGTTTGAGACTAAATGGGCTAAGACTAACGCTGTTATTAAAGTACAATCAGGGGCTTTGTCTGGTGGGAAGATTCAAGAAAAAACCCGCCCTGCTGTTCCGACTGGTTTAGAAAGCATCATTACACTTTCGGAGAACGCTATCTCCTACGCTGGGGTTGACCCATCCTTCCTAGGTGAGATGAACGATAAGGATGAGTCTGGTATCCTTCAAAAACGCCGTATCCGTCAGGTAGTTTCAAAGATGGCGCGTTACTTCGACTCGATTACCAAGTACCAAAAGGAAGATGCACGCCTGATGGCCGATCTTATCCCTGTTTGGGTACAGAATAACAACGGCAAGTGGATTAACATTACGGGGCCTGATGGCAAGGATGAGTTCATTCAGGTATCAGAGGACAAACTAGCCCCTGATTACGATGTATCCATTCAAGAAGCCCCTCAAACCCCAGAGGACAAACAGGTAACGGCGGGGATTTTGGGAACGTATGG
Source organism: uncultured Aquaspirillum sp. (assembly GCA_964635875.1). Taxonomy (GTDB): domain Bacteria; phylum Pseudomonadota; class Gammaproteobacteria; order Burkholderiales; family Aquaspirillaceae; genus CAZWRK01. The sequence goes on along the minus strand of CAZWRK010000090.1, from coordinate 14,804 downwards.
CGATAGATTGCTTGCTGTTAACCCGCAAGCTGGTATGCAGTTCTACGCCGCCTCATTACAGATGATGCCGATTGACGGGGATATTAGAAACAAACTGGTTGAATCTTTGGCCCCACAGGCCCCACAAATCGACCCAGCTATGGTTCAGGCTATGCAGGACAGAATCAACGAGCTTGAAAGCGAGCAAAATCAAGCTATGGTGGCTAAAACTCTGGCAGACGCTAAATATAGTGAGGCAAGAGCCATGCAGACGATGGTGAATAACGAGGCTATTAGGGCTAAAATTCCCCTTACACAAGCGCAGACTGTCAAGACTGTTGAAGAGGCCAAGCGCACCCATGTTGAAGCCAATATGGCTGCAAGCGCACCCGAAGAGAATACAACGGTGAATGTATAATGGAAGGTTTAAGTGCCTACGAGGTCTGGTTGGCCGAGGGGAATATCGGCACACAAGACGATTTCCTAGAAAGCCTCAAAGTCAAGGGTGATAAGGGTGACCGTGGCGAAAAGGGAGAAAAAGGTGATTCTGGACAAGACGGCAAAGATGGATTTCTAGGCAAGGAATCTGGCGTTGAGACTGATATTGGGCGCATTGTCGGTCATGCTATTGGTGGGGCGGTTGCTAGAGAGGTTGATGCTGTTAAAGAGCGCCTTACTGGCAAAGACGGAAAAGATGGTCGAGACGGTAAGGACGGAAAAGACGGGCGTGATGGGATTGATGGCAAGAATGGTAAGGACGGTTTAGACGGTAAGAACGGCCTTGACGGTAAAGACGGACGAGACGGTAAGGACGGAAAACAGGGGCCAAAGGGCGATAAAGGCGACAAGGGCGATGACGGTAAGTCAGCATATCAGTCGTGGTTAGATTCAGGTAATAAGGGAAGCGAAGAGGATTACCACCAGCATATTGCCAAGGCTGCTGCATACTGGGGTGGGGTTATTCTCGGGCCTAACCGTGGTGGTAGTGCTTTAACAGTAAAAGACGAGGGAACTACTTTAACCAACGCTGCTACATCCATAGATTTTGTAGGTTCCGGTGTTACTGCTACCAACTCTGGAGGAAATGTAACCATAACCATTCCTGGTGGCGGTGGTATTGTTGATGGAGATAAGGGAGATATTACGGTCACCGGTAGTGGAGCAACGTGGACTATCGATAATAGCGTGGTAACTTTCGCCAAGATGCAGAATATACCAACCTCACGCCTATTGGGGCGGTATTCAGCGTCCACGGGTGATATACAAGAAATCCAGCTTGGAACGAATGTTTCTTTCGTAGGCGATACGTTGACGGTTGCTTCATATCCCCCATCCGGGGCCGCAGGGGACGTACAGTTTGCTGATGGCTTGGGTGGTTTCGCAAGTAACCCCACATTCAATTACGATACTGGTACAGATACGTTTAATGTTAAGATAATTGCCACAGATACATTAACGGTTGGTGGAAGCCTCGTTGCTGTAGTGGGGGAAAATTTATCATCTTTTACGAACGATGTTGGGTATATCACAGGTAACCAGTCTATCACTTTATCCGGCGATGTAAGTGGCACAGGCTCTACAAGTATTTCGGTTACTATAGGTAACGATAAAGTTACCTTTGCCAAGATGCAGAACATTGCCACAAGCAGAATACTTGGCCGAACAACCGCAGGCACTGGCGATATTGAAGAACTACCAATTGGGGCCGGAATAGCCACTTTCCTCGCCACTCCTTCAAGCGCCAACCTTGCAAGCGCTGTGACTGACGAAACGGGAAGCGGCGCTTTGGTCTTTGCCAACTCTCCTACCCTAGTTACCCCAGCTCTTGGTACTCCTTCAAGCGGTACTTTGACGAACTGCACAGGACTGCCCGTATCCGGTATCACTTCATCCACATCCACCGCTTTGGGTGTTGGTTCTTTGGAGCTTGGCAACGCATCTGACACGACCCTTTCCCGTTCTGCAGCAGGCGTTCTGGCGGTTGAGGGCGTGGTTATCCCCTCGATTTCCTCTACAAATACCCTGACTAATAAACGAATTACAAAGCGGGTTGGCACAACAACTTCAAGCGCAACCCCGACAATTAACACCGATAACGTGGATTATTATTCACTGACTGCCCAGACGGTGGATATTACATCATTCACTACAAATTTAAGTGGAACGCCTACAGACAACCAGACGCTTTGGATTTCCATTACAGGTACGGCAGCTAGGGCAATAACGTGGGGTTCAAGTTTCGAATCATCGACAGTCACCCTTCCAACCACTACGGTCTCTACTGACCGCCTTGACGTTGGTTTTGTTTGGAACGCAGCTACATCCAAGTGGCGCTGCGTGGCGGTGGCATAAATGGCATTTCTTCGTGTAGCCACTGGTCAATATACTGGCGATGGTATAGACAACCGAGCAATTACGGGTGTTGGATTCCAACCAACACTTGTGATTATTAAACCAGCCGATACATCATCGAACGATGGGGCGTGGTCTTGGACAAACCTTGGTGCTGATCTGTCAATTGATCCGAATGCAACCTCTAACCCTTTTGCTAACTGCATACAGACGTTTGATAGTGACGGTTTTACTATTGGAAACGCCGCGAACGTTAATACAAGTTCAGTCGTGTATAACTGGGCGGCATTTTATGGAAGTTCCGATTATTTTTATCAGGGAAGCTATACAGGAAATGGTACGGCTCGTTCCATTACAGGGGTTGGCTTTCAGCCTGATTTCATTTTTATCAAGAGAACGACAGGTTCTTTAAGCCAAGGGCGAGCTGGTTTTGGTTCAGCGCCAACCTATGCTTTCTCATTTTCTGCAAGTACCCCAGTCACAGGTATTATTAATAGTTTCGATGCTGATGGGTTTAGTATTGGTACAAATTCGAGCGTTAATAATGGTGGCTCAAGGTACGATTTCTTTTGTCTTAAATGCCCAACCGGGGCGGGTGTTCAGACAAGTTATACTGGTAATGGTACGGATAACAGGGCTATCACAGGATTGGGATTCCAGCCCACGTTTATGTTGGTTAAAGCTATATCTGGCAGCCAACAGTTCGTAGGTCGCAATGGTGCTATGACCGGGGATGATTCTATTATTTATGCCCCCAGCTCGGCAAACGCCGCCAACATCATACAAAGCTTGGATTCTGACGGGTTCACCGTAGGTACTGCCGGGTCAATTAACACGAACACCCGCGTTTATCATTATCTGGCCCTCAAGGATTACAACCCAAGTTCTGCAAATTCAAATTTCTTCATGTTCATGTAGGAGGAACAAATGGCCCAAACGATTACAATTTTAGATAACGATACGATAGAAATACGAGAACCAACCGAGAATGTAACGGTTAAAACTCGCGCATCTTTGTTATCCGTCATTGAAATGGCCGACAGGCAGATAGCTGCCAGCCAAGCCACTAAAGACAACGCTTTGTACTGGCTGAATCAGTTGCCGGAAATTGAGACACCTCAATCTTAATTGTATTAATTAACTTAACAACCAAAGGAGCCAAAATGTCGCTAAAACAACAAATGGAAGAGGACCGTAAAGCCTTGGAAGAAGCCTTAAAGCAAGAAAATAAGGTGGAAGAACAGGAAGAAGTGGTCGAGGAAGAAACCGAACAGGCAGAAGAGGCTGTTGAGGAATCGGTTGAGGTTAAAGAGCAGCCAAAAGACGAGCCAAAGGAAGAACCAAAAGAGGAAGAATTAGACGATTCCGGCTATCGCAAACTTCGTCGTGATGCTGCGGCGGCTAAAAAACGCGCCCAAGAGCTGGAAGAAGAGCTGGCCCGTGAGCGTCAAGCCAAAACACAAGTGACGCAAGAGGTGGAAACCGCGCAATCTGTCGAACTGCCTCCTGAAATCAAGAAAATGCACGAAGATTATGCTTATAATCAGGCTAAGAATGAGTTTATCGGAATTGTGAACTCGTTTAAGGAGACTGCACCACAGGATTTCGCGGATGTTACTGCACAATACGAGAACGCCTTGTTTAATGCTACCCGATTAGAGCATCCTCGGGCCTCTATTGATGAAATTAAGGCTATGACGGAGAGAAAACTACTATTTAAGGCCAGTCAGTATGCAAGTCAGGGGTATAATCCTGCCGAAGAGCTATATGAAGAGGCTCGAGCTTTGGGATTCAAGGCTATTCCAAAGAAAGAGGTCGAAGTTGAGGCCGAGGAAGAGAAAAAACCAGACCTGAATAAGATTGCTGCTAACAAGGCTCGCTCTGCGGGTACAGCAGCGGCTAAAGGTCGTGGCACTGGTGGTCAGTTGACAGCCCTAGCAGCATCGGAATTGACAACCCAAGAATGGGCAAAACTCCCTGCTGCTGAAAAAGCACGAATCTTGGAAAGCCTACGCTAACCCACTTGCAAAGTTTGGGGATTTGTGGCATAGTTGTTATAGGATTCGTCCACCTACGGACAGGTGACAAACGACTGTAACAGTTTGGCGCTCGCATAGCGACTATGCCACTATCAAAACGAGTCGTTCCCGTAAGGAACAGGGGGCGCAATACCCCTCTTAATAAAACCTTGGATGGTGTTGGATTACTTTTTTCAACTCATATGACAAGGACACAATCATGTCAAGCACAAGTATGTTAACGGCAAATGCCTTAACACGAAAGCTATGGGCAACGGAAGACTGGGTAAACCCTGGTATGCGTACTGCCTTCGGCCATATGTTTGCTCGTGGTGCAGTTTTCTTCGTTGAGGATTTCCTCGGCGCTAAAGCTCGCGGCGATAGCATTACATACGACTACACGAACAAACTTACTGGTATTCCTATCGGTGAGGGCGGCACATTGGACGGTAACGAAGAGGCATTAGACCTTGGCTCGTTCTCGATGGCAATGAACGTCACCCGTATTGGTGTACTGAACCCTAACGACGATACGATTGAACAGCAACGTACATTGGTGGATTTCCCCCAGCGTACCCGCAAAGTCATCCCTCAACGCCATATGGAGTTGTTGGATACGGCTGTATTCTATCAGTTGGCTGGTGCTAACCCGACCTCGTTTACCCTGAACGGTACGACTTGGAGCGGCACTAACAAACTGTTCGTACAGGGCCACAACACTCCAGTTGCTCCTTCGACCAACCGCATTATCCGCGCTGGCGCTGCTGCAACCGACCAAGCCTTGACCTCATCGAACACGATGACTCTGGACTTGATTGATTATGCTTTGGAGAAAAACGACACTTCAGACCAGCCTATCAAGCGTTTCGCTGATGGCACGTTCGATTTGTATGTATCGCCAGAGCAGTTGACCGACTTGAAACAAGACACGACTGGCAAAATCCAGTGGTTCAACATTCAGTTGGCAAAAATCACAGGTGGTAAGGACAACGAACTGGAATACGGTATGTTCCAAGAGATGCCCGCTTTGGGTGAATACGCTAGCGTGAATATCTATTCCGCTCCGCGTGTTGCTTATGGCGTTCGCTCGGACACTTCGGCAGTCATCACGACTGTACGTCGCGCCGTATTGACGGGTCAGGACGCTTTGTCGTTCGCCTCGCCATTCGGTGGCCGTCCTACGGATAAAAACGTACCTCTGAAGTACTTCGACCAGTTGAAAGACTACGGTTACTTCAAAGGCTTGGAAGGCCGTATGATTTACGGTCTGAAGAAAACTGTTGCATCGAACTCCGAAGACATCGGTGTAATGGTTATCTCCACCTACGCAGCAGCACATAGCTAAGGAGAAATGAAATGACAACACCTTCAGTACTCCCTACCCAATATGCTGGTAACTACAAGGACTTTCTGAAAGTTAAGCAAGACACAGATGGTTCGGCTCGTATTATAGCGGGTACGGTTTCTGTACCATCTGGTACTACAGCTAACTCTTATGTTGGACTTGTTCCTTTCGTTAAGGGCGCTCGTTTTACTATCGGCAACAGTTCCGTATATTGCGGTAACTTTGGCGCTGGCACTACGACTGTAAACCTTGGCTACGTTTACGACGATAACGTGACATACACAAATGACGTTGATGCTTGGGCTTCTTTGTCCACAGCAGCACAGTCTGGTGGTTTTATCACTGTCGACGAAACAGAGGGTTTAACTTTTGTTGCTGCCGCAAACGGCTGGATTACAGTCCAGTTGATTGCTGCTGATGCAGACGCAACGGCCTCGATTAACTTCAACTTTGTTGTAGCTTATGACGGTCAAGGCGTAAACAACAGTAACAACCAGAGTTAATAAAGATGACCACGCTCTTAGATATACAAAATTCGGTGTCTCAACGGCTCCTCGACCCGAATGCTGTCGCTGTATCGTCTTCGAGCGTGGTCTCTGCTATCAATGATTCTATTGCTTATTGGAAGTTCAGACGATTCTGGTTTAACGAAGTCCACGACACAGCCGCTTTAACGGCACATGACGGGTCTTTCCCCTATCCTTCGGACTTTCTAGTACCAGCTACCCAGAATGACGGGTTTTATATTCAATACTCCAATATGCGCTATCCTCTTTCCAAGATTACACAGGCGCAATATGACGCTATTTACTTGAATAATGGCTATGGGATTCCTCGCTGGTATGCTCGTATCGGTAACGATGAGTACCAGTGTTATCCACTCCCAGACCGCGATTATACGGTAGGGCGGCACTATTTGAAACAGTATGACGCTTTGGTTAATTCAACTGATGAGAATGATTTTACAAACCACGCCACACGATTAATCACCTTGTGGTCGTTGGCTAACTTAATGGCGGAATTACGTCAGGACGACAAGATGGAGACATACTACCGTCAAGCCGCTAATGACGAATATCGGAACCTCCGAGTCATGTCCGATAAATCAAACGGCTCGGGACAACTGACTATCAGCTCCATCTTATAACAAACTCACAAAGGAGAACTAAAATGTATGTAACCCTCGGCGCTCTTAGACGCCATGTAACAACCACGCTGCAAGCCCTTAACTTGACTGGCAACCTGACTATGCAGACTGCTAATAAAGGTCTGGTTTTGAAACAAGGTTCCAATGGTATGTGTGGTACTTTTGTCTGCAACGGCACAACCCCCGTCACTGTAAACAACACTAACATCGCTATCACGGACGCTATCATTATTTCGCTGAACACGGTTGGCGGTACGGTTGGTGCTGTTCCTGCTGTTAAAACTATTACCGCATCCTCGGGATTCACAGTCGCTGGTTCGGCCTCTGACACTTCGACCTACAACTACGCAATTATCAAAAACGCTGCTTAATGTAGCATAGCCAGTCCGTGTAAAAGCGGGCTGGCTTTTAACAAGGAGCTATCATGTCAACAACTACATCTAATTACGGTTTTATTCTTCCAGGTGTAAACGACCCAACCGACCAAGACTTGTGGGGCGGCTATCTTAATAGCAACTGGACTTCTATTGATAGCTTGCTGAAACTGGCTTCCAATACCACGACTTCTACAAAAACCACAGCTTATACAATTACAACGTCTGATTTGAATAAACTGATTTTAGGCGATGCCACAAGTGCATCTTTTACGATTACACTTCCACCAGCCGCTACTGCCCAAAACGGGTTTGTGGTATCTGTTCAGAAAATCGACGCTACAGCCAATACAGTTACCTTAGATGGAAATGGAGCGGAGACTATCAACGGAGCGGCTAACTACGTCCTATCCAGTCAATATCAATACGTTACTGTAGTCTGTAACGGTACTTCATGGACGATTGTAGCAAGCACACCAGAGCAGATTGCGTTTGCTAACAACACAGCTTCCAATACAGGAACGGCTACTGATGAGGCTCTAACTCCTGCGAACTTTGGCACTCAAAACAGCATTGGTTCTAATGGCTATCAAAAGTTCCCTGGTGGATTGATTCTACAATGGGGAAGCACTACGGTAGGCCCGGAACCAGCCACGTCTACAGTAACTTATCCTTTAGCGTTCCCAACGGCTGTTTATTCGATTACTACAAGCACACAGATTGCAAACAGCGGTGGATTAGACGATAACCACAACTTCGTACAGGTTTATGGAGACCCTACATTGACACAGTTTGTTGCTAAGAACCAACAGACAAACGGCGGTAACGTCAGCATCACAGTTCGATGGATGGCCATTGGTAAATGACAACTAAGGTATCCACCCCTAGACCGATTGAGATTAAACCAGGTGTTCAACCTTCAACGGATTGGACTCCTGCGGCTACTGGTATGTACACGTTTACCAGAGCGATTCGATTTGTTCAGGGCATCCCTAAGAAAATAGGTGGGTGGATTAGTCAGACTTTCAACTACGGCTTAGAGATTGCTGGTTATGTGCGAAGCATTTTCACAGACTTTATTAATGGCAAACTGTATGTCATGTTGGGGTCGAATGAAAAGTTCTATGCCCTAATTGGTTCTACACTAACTAACATAACGCCATTAGACACGAACACGATAGCTATTGCCGATAGTCTAGCCACTCAATACGGAACATTAGGAAGCAACCCTTTTGCGTCTGTAAGCGGTAGTCCTGTTTTGACGGTCACGGACTCCGAGGCTTCCCGATTTCAACCTGGGGATACAGTTTATTACTCTGGTGCTACTGGATTCGCTGGCATCTTGGCTGGTGCGATAAACGGGGATAACATTGTCCGCTCTGTGGGAGCTGGATTTTATACGATTAATGTTGGAACCAACGCCAACGCTACGACAACTGGTGGCGGGGCATCGGTTGTACGTTCCTCTGGATTGATTAATGTATCGGATACTGGTCATGGTCAGTCTGATGGGGATAGGGTAAAAATCACAGGAGCGGCCAATACTGGAGGGATTTTAGCGGCTGATATAAACAAAGAATTTATTATTAGAAATGTAGCGGTCAATACGTTTGACGTGATGACAGCGGGTAATGCCACGAGTTCGGTATCGGCTGGCGGTGGTGCTTCTACTGAATACCAACAAGAAATACCCATTGGTAATGTTAATGAGGTAGCAACACAAGGCTATGGTGCTGGACTGTATGGCGCTGGGTTGTACGGCACAGCCCTGACAAGTAGTTCGGCTCGTTCATTCCCTAGAATCTGGTTTGTTGATAGATACGCCGACACGCTAATAATGACCCCAGGAAATCAGGGGAAACTATACCAATGGGACGGTGGGATTGACGCTGCCCCAGAGATAGTGAGCGGCTCTCCATCTACTATTAACTATGCTTTTATCAGTAATGGGATTTGCGTCACCTTCGGGGCTGGTGGGGTTGAAAACGCTATTGAGACAAGTGACCAGAACGACTTAACCACTTGGACATCCTCTAGCACGAATCAGGTGTTTATTGACGATATTGAGGGGGCTGGTCGCCTTCTTTCGCATTGTCCTTCTAATGACCTTAATCTCATTTTCACCGAAAATAAAACTTATACATTCCGATATATCGGCCTTCCCCTAGTTTGGGAGATTCTTCCTCTTGATGACACGGTGGGGATTATCGCCCCTATGGCTCGTGTTTCTGCTAAGGGTATCGCCTTCTGGATGGGTACGGATAACTTCTATATGTACCGAGGTGGGAAGGTTGAGATTATCGAGGCCAATACCCAAGGCGAATCGACTTGCCTAAGATATGTTTTTGACAACTTGAATTGGGGTCAAAAGTCAAAGATTTTTGCACAGTATAATCCCAAATATAACGAAGTATGGTTCTTCTATCCATCGGCCTCAAGTAACGAGCCTGACCGTGTGGTTAAAGTTTGTTTGGCTGACTTCACTTGGTCTATTGACCAATGGCCAGATGATGAGGGGTCAAGAACAGCCGCAGAATGGCCTAGCGTTAAGACTAAAAATCCGTATATGGCTAATATAGATACATTATACAAGCATGAGTTTGGAACAGATGCGGATGGGGAGCCTTTGGCATTTACCCTGACTGGGCCAAAGCTATACAACGGTAAGGACAACCTTCTTTTGACCAGTGTTGTCCCTGATAGCAACCAAGACGGGACGGTTACGTTTACCGCTACGGGGTATCGTTACCCGCAATCCGCAACCCCCACTTATACAACACAATGTCAAGTGGATAATACCACGGAGTTTGTGCCTATCCAAAGCTCGGCCCGTTACTATCAATATCAATGGGAAGGTGAGGAGTTAGGACAGGCATGGCAGATGGGTGTCTGGTTTGACAACGTACAACAGGGGCCGACACAATGAACCCTTATCTTAAACTTAAAGAACAGACTAATCCGAAGGATATTGAGGACGTTTTACGGGTTATTATCCGCGAAAGACGCTTGGATATAAAAGACTTCGACAATCTAAATAACCGCTTTATTTTGGGACGGAAATCTGCTAGAATACCTTCAGGAGCCAGCGACACACTCCCCACCGACAAGCTGGGGGATGTGTCAATAGATTACACAACAGGTTATTTGTATTGGTTGATAGACAATGCAGGAACCGCAGTATGGGCGCGCATACCCATAGATACAAGTTGGTGAGGCTCTAATGGGATTATTCGGCGGTAAAAAAGTAACTATTCCAGCGACAGGGTTCTATGCCCAGCCGCAAGCGTATCAGGACTTATATACTGGACTTCTAACAGGGGCAAATAACACCCTGCTTCCTGGTGGTCAATTCAATTACAATATGTTCAAGCCAACCCCTATTACCGAGGGTGAAAAAGCTGGTTTAGCATCTATGGCGCAAGGGTTCACACCAACCGCCCAAAGTTTACAATCCGACCTATCTATGTTGATGAATCCATACGATGAGTATGTGATTAACGACCTGAACCGTCAGGCACAAGGACAGAATAGCCTAGTTAAACAATTCGGAAACCAAGCTGGACAGATGGGGTCTAACCGTAACTTCCTAGGCACTTCGGATGTCGAGCAGAATCGACTGAATAGCATTGGGACTTTCCGTCAAGGCCAGTATAACAATTCGCTGAACACCATCTTTAATAATCTAGTGCCTTCCCGCAGAGCAGATGCCACAGGCCAGTTGACAGGTGGGGCCTATGGACGTGAATTACAAGCCCAGCAAGACCAAGCACCATTTAATGCCCTGATGCAAGGATATGGTCTGTTTAACGGTATTCCTACGGAGTTTGGTAACTTCGGCACACCGAAACAGGTTATTAAGACTGGCGGTGGTTTGGGTGGCCTCTTGGGTGGCTTGGGTCAGATTGCAAGTTTCGCTGGTGGACCTGCTGGTGGGTTCTTGGGCAATATCGGTGGTAGCCTTTTAGGAAGCATTGGCGGTAATGCTCTAGGACAAAGCCTTGGTAGCTTGTTCAGTTCAAGTGCTATGGGTCCATATCTTCCAATGGGTGGATTCTTCTCTGATAGAAAACTAAAGCAAGATATTGAGTTTATAGGATTAGAAAACGGTCATAAGATTTATGAGTTCTCTTATAAAGCGCAACCTGACAAACGATATATTGGTGTAATGGCTGATGAGGTTGAGGAATTAAATCCAAAGGCTGTTAAAGAAATAGATGGATACAAAGCGGTTGACTACGACCTTATTGGTGTAAATTTTAGAGAGGCTGCATAATGGCTAACTGGTTACAAAACTTGGGTCAAGGTTTAGGTGGTATTGTAAACGCATTACAACCTTTTGCTGACTATCAGACAGCACAACAGAACGAAGCCAACATGTACAAGCTGGCCGCCAACCCACAGTTTGCACAGGCTGTTACGTCACAAAAACAGGCTAACGAAGAATCGGCGTTAAAGCGATTAGCATTGCAACAAAAAATGATGGAAATCGCAAGTGGTGGTAATTCACCAGCAGCCGTTCAAGAGTATCAATACTGGTCGCAGCTTTCACCCGACGAGCAAAAGAAGTATTTAACTGTTAAGCGCGCACAACAGATATTCAGTACGGGTGGGGCGCAGAACGTATTAGACCCATCTGGTCAGGGAATATCGCAGCAATTTCCAATGACACCACCACCAGAGCAAATGCCAGAGTTTAAGGGCGCACAAGCCGCTGCGGCAGCCTCTGGTAAAGCTAGCGGTCAAAATGCAGCCAATGTTAAAAACGCTAGTGTTGTATTAAGCGCGTTTGATGAGCTTGGAAGTGTAACCAATGCACCATCTGGCACAATGGAGAACATAACCGCAAGTGCTGCCAATGCGTTTCCATCATTAGGTAGCTTGGTAGGTGCTGAAAATATAGCTAAAGGACAGGGGGAATTTAGTGTAAAACGAGCTGCTGCCGAAAACCAGGCTCGTGCCGCCTTCAGAATAGCTGGTTCTGGTGCGCAGTCAGATGCCGATGCTAAACCAATCATAGATATGCTTCCGAATGTAACTGATAGCCAACCAGTAAAAATAGCCAAGATTAAAGCTGCAAAAGAAGCGTTAGTCACACAAGCTAACGCAAAGGCTCTAGCTAATGGATTAGAGCCACCATTTCCTGAAAATATTATCCCTCCAGTAATGCCGCAAGCCGTGGGTCTTACAAATCTTCCAGACGCTGGCGGAATAAGTGGTGACATGGGATTGCCAGTTACAGGGATTAACCCTAGCGCACAAGGGCAGTTGCAACAAAATTTATCAGGCGTTCCAGAGGGTGCTGTTTTTATCGGCACAAAGGGCGGCAAGAAAGTATATAGACTACCAGACGGTAGAGGTTGGATGGAATAATGCCATATGTTGACCTAAACAACATAAAACTTGATGCTGGAAATACGGGCCAGTTTGTTGACCTGTCTAATATACAATTAGATGATGGTCAGGAAACTAAATCTAATAAACAGGCTAACCCACTTCAAAAAGCACAAGCGTCGGTACAGGGTCGTATGGTTCATGGGATGCTAGACCCAATTTTTGGAATCGCCCAGATGGTTCCTCGCGGCGCTGGCGCTTTGGCTGGATTAGTTGGTGCAAATGATGCTGAAAAGTTCTATAAGCAATCGGCCTCCGACATTGACCAATTAGTACAGCAAAGAAATCAAGAATACGAGGCTGCTAAATCGGCAACTGGATTTAATGGAGCTGATTTAGCGCGGTTTGCGGGCAATGTTTTTACTCCAGCTAATATAGCTACTGCTGCCGCAACCAAGGCACTTCCAGTTGCAACGTCATATTTAGGGAAGTTAGGGCAAAACGCACTACTAGGCGGTGCTTCTGCTGCTATGCAACCAGTTGAATCGGGTAATAACTTTTCACAAGATAAATTAACACAAATAGGTGTTGGCGCTGCTGTTCCCGCTGCTTTGCAAACTGGTGGTGCTGTTTTAGGTAATATCATAAGCCCAACGTTACAAAAAGGTGCTGATAAACTTATTAAAGAGGGTGTTAGATTAACGCCTGGTCAAATGCTTGGTGGAGCCACTCAATGGTTGGAAGATACAGCTTCCTCTGTACCATTTTTGGGTAGCACGATAAGAAACGCTCGCCATAGAGGATTTGATGATTTTAACAAAGCTATTGCCAATAGAGCCTTAAAACCAGTTGGTGAATCAATACCAGATAGCGTTCCAGTGGGTCGTGATATGGTAGAATATGTTGGTAATAAACTTAGCGAAAAATACGATGAGATTTTACCAAAAATGCGCGGAGTTGCAGATAAAAAGCTGTTTAAAGATGTGGCAACAGTTGGAAAAGAGGCTAGCCAAGAATTGTCCGACAAAGAGCTTGGACTATTTAAGAATAAGGTTGCTCAATTATTTAATAAAAAGAATGGAAGCGTTATTAGCGGTGAGGATTCTAAGGTTATTAGCAGTACTTTATCTAAAGAATCAAACGACTTTTTGTCAAGCCAAGACCCATTGCAAAGAAAATTGGGTGAATACTACGGAAAGTTAAATGATAGCTTTAAAGAAATGCTATATCGTAATAATCCAAAAGAACTGACAAAACAATTAAAAGACGTTGATACTGGGTATGCTAACTTTATTCGTTTTGCAAAAGCTGGTACTGGTATAAAATCAGGAGAAGGTGTTACTCCTTCACAATTATCAAATGCCGTTAAAAGCACAGATAAGTCTGTAAGAAAAATGCGCTACGCCAAAGGCGGGGCTTTGATGCAAGACCTTTCAGATGCAGCACAAGCCGTTTTGCCATCTACAGTACCAAACTCGGGTACAGCAGAGAGAGCGGCATTAATCGGATTGTTAGCTGGTGGCCCAGCTTATATGCCAGCTCTAACTCCAGCAGCAGTTTCAACTGGCGCACTGTCTGGACTATACACACGACCTGGTGTGGCTGCTATGGAAGCACTTATTGCTAAACGTCCAGAATTAGCGAAACCAGTGTCTCGGGTGATTAAACAAGCCACGTCCCCGATTGATTTCTTGAGAACTATCTCTCGCGGAGGCTCCAATGTTCCTGTTAAGTAGCCAGCTAAATATGCTAAACCCGATACCGGCCGCTAAGGCTTTTAAAATTAAATCTGTCATTATTAAACAATACCCTAAAATTCCAACAAACGCAAGAGAGGTCTAAATGTCTATCTACACCGCAACAATCAGCGCACAGAACACGTCCGTTTATGTATGCGACATGAAAAAATCCCGCAACAATAACGACTGGTTCGCCAACGTAGCCGCTACTGGCACTTTCGGGTCGGGAACGGTCAGTTTTCAGGTTAGCCATGATTCTGGAACGACCAAGCTAACTATGAACCAAGACGGAACGGCAACGGCTGCATCTTTAACGGCTGCGGGTGCGTTAAACCTTCGTGGCGGTGTGTCGGATACAAACACCGCTCCCAAGCTATATGCAACCATCGGTGCGGCGACAAACCCTAGCTTGACTATTGTAGCAATCACTAACGAATAAGGGGAAGCCATGAGCGGCGACACTACCTACCAGGCCCTAGAACGACTAAGCCATATGCCAGACCGCAACGACCCGCAAGG
>CAZWRK010000089.1:7146-17609 GCA_964635875.1 uncultured Aquaspirillum sp. | reverse complement strand
CTGACGGTAAGGACGCTTCCGGCAAAGGCAGTGACGCCAACAACGGTCACGGCAATGGCGATCAAGCGGCCCCGGGCAATTCCGGCGAACACAACAACGCCGAAAACGCCACTGATGACACATCAGGTTCGGACAACAAGCATGCGGATGCAGGTGCTCAGGATCACGGCAACAACGGCTTTGGCAACGGCGACCAAGATGCACCGGGCGGATCGTTAGAGCACAACAATGCCGAAAACGATATGAGTGGCGCGGATAATGCGGTAGATACCACCGGCATAGATGACTTCTTTACTGGCGGTGAAGCGCTCTCTGGTGGCGAAGATGCAGGCTCGTGGACGTCGCAAGTCGATGAGTTTGATATTGATGCAGGCAGCGTGCAATCGGGGAATTGGGCGACAGCGATTGACGATAGCCATCAGGATATGGACACCGGCCACTCTGGCGGCGGTTCGGATTCGCATGATGATGGCGGCTCATTCCATGACGTGTTCTCAGACAGCGGCCATGACGCCTCTTTCGACAGCAGTGATAGCGGCGGGTTAGGCTTCTAATCAACTAGACTCACCCCCGCCTTGTGCGGGGCTTCATAAAAAAGCCCTCAGAGTGAACTTTGAGGGCTTTTTGTTTCTACACAGCAAGAGAAATTACTTTTCTGGAGGTGCCGCAGGTGCGGGTGGGTCATCCCACGAGCCACCGCCCCAGCTATCCCCGCCACCATTCTCACCTTGATTTTGCTGGAGAAGTTTCAGGGTATCTTCGGCGCTTTGATCCTGAAAGATTTGGCTCTTCTTCGGATCGTGGAAGGCTTGCGCATGATTGCCATCCATAAAGAACGTCACCGTTTGCGGGAACACCATCGCCACCGCCAACATAATGAGCTGAACGATAATGAACGGAATCACCCCGCGGTAAATCGCCATCGTGCTCACCGAACTCGGTGCCACTGATCGTAAGTAGAACAGCGCAAAACCGAACGGCGGCGTGAGGAACGAGGTTTGCATATTCAAAGCGATCAGAATCCCAAACCAAACCAAATCGATTCCCAACTTATCCGCGACCGGTGCGAGCAACGGCAGCAAGATAAAAGCAATTTCAAAGAAATCGATAAAGAAGCCCAGCACAAACACCAACAGATTCACGACCAGCAAGAAGCCCCAAATCCCGCCAGGAATCGCTGTCATCAAATGCTCAACCCATAGATCACCGTCGACCGCACGGAAGGTCAGGGCAAAGATCGTTGAACCCACCAGAATAAACATCACAAAACTGGTCAAGCGGGTCGTTTGTTGCATGGCCTGCCACAGCAGCTTCATATCAAAGCGCCGCTTGATCATCGCCAAAATCATCGCCCCGACCGCACCCATTGCGCCCCCTTCAGTCGGTGTGGCAATCCCCGCAAACAGGGTGCCGAGCACGATGAAAATCAGGAACAGCGGCGGCACCAGTGACACCATCACATGTGAGAACAAATCCATGCCGCGACGGGTACGTGCCTCGGGCGGTAAAGCCGGAACCGATTCAGGCTTGATAACTGACACGATAAAAACGTACAGCATTAACAGGCCGGTCAAAATCAAACCGGGCATCATCGCGGCGCGATACATATCGCCGACCGACGTGCCCAACACATCGGCTAAGACAATCAGCACTAGCGAAGGCGGTAAAATTTGCGCCAGCGTCCCTGATGCGCAAATCACCCCCGATGTCACCTCTTTCGAGTAGCCATAACGCAGCATAATCGGCATCGAAATCAGACCCATCGCAATCACCGACGCCGAAACCACGCCGGTTGTAGCAGCCAATAATGCGCCGACAAATACCACCGCATAGGCCACACCACCGCGAATCGGGCCAAACAACTGCCCGATCGTATCCAGCAGCTCTTCCGCCATGCCGGAGCGCTCTAACACAATCCCCATAAACGTAAAAAAGGGAATCGCCAACAAGGTCTGATTCCCCATAATGCCGAAAATACGCTCGGGCAAGGCCTGCAGCAGCACCGGCTCCAGCATGCCAAAGTGAATACCAATAAAGGCAAATAAAATTCCGTTTGCGGCCAGCGAGAAAGCCACTGGATAGCCAATCAGCAGCATCACCAGCAGCCCCACAAACATCATCGGCGCCATCATCTCTAGATTCATTTACGCCTCCACTTTCGGCTGACAGGCAGGGTGGCCGACAATAAAGCCGATTTTTTTAATGCACTCGCTCACCCCTTGCAAAAACAGAGAAGCAAAAGCCAACGGCACCACCAATTTAATCGGCCAGCGCGGCAAGCCCCCCGCATCCGGCGACATTTCACGAATCGCCAGCGACTCCATCGCCATCGGCCACGCGTAATAGACAATAATCGCGCACACCGGCAACAGCATGAACACACTACCGAAGACATCAATCCACGCCTGATTGCGTGGCGAGAACCGCTGCGACACTAAATCAATTCGAACGTGCGCATTGTCGAGCAGCGTCGAGCTGGCTGAAAACAGAAAAATCAGCCCAAAGAAATACCATTGAATCTCCAAAAAAGCGTTTGAACTCAGATTAAAAGCGTAGCGAACGACAGCGTTCAGCGCGCTAATGATGACGGTGACGAGCACCAGCCAATACATCGCACGACCTAAACGCCCGTTCACCGCATCGATGACACGGGATAAGGACAGCAAAGCGTTCAAAGGGGATCTCCTCTCATGACTTTTATTTGTTGTAGTGCATCGGTTAGATGCCGTTCTCTAGGATAGCGAAGCGAGGAAACTCAACAAGGGGAAAAATGGCAGAAAATCCGGTTTTTTTTACATTGAGTGCGACAAAGTGCCACATTTCATGCGTTGCACCATGCGGTTAGCATTGCAAACCGGAAAAACATCGAAAAACTGCCACCATGACGCTACGCCGCAAACCACTCTCTTTACTCATCTCCAGCCTTCCAATCGCCCTGCACGCACTGAGCGCAATCGCGGCCGAACCGGTACAACTCGAAGAAGTGCTCGTCAATGCGCACCGCACACCGAACCCATTTACGGTCGTCAGCGACCCGAAAGCGATTCGTCAGCCGATTCCGGCCAGCGATGGCTCGGGTGCATTAGCGGGCATTGCCGGTGTAAGCCTGACCCGAAAAGGCGGCTCAGGTAGCGAAATTATTTTGCGCGGACTGGGTGCAGGGCGACTGAACATCCTCGCCGATGGCACCACCATTTTTGGCGGCTGCGGCGGGCGCATGGATCCGCCAAGCGCATATATCTACCCCGACACCTTCGATAGCCTGACCGTGATTAAAGGCCCGCAAAGTGTGAAATATGGACCGGTAGGCGTCGCGGGCACCGTGCTTTTTGAGCGCGAAACTGCGGGTCAAACGCGCGGCGTTTCGGGCTATGCCAGCGCCACCGTCGGCAGCGCCGGACGCAACGACCAAGCCGCCGAGCTGACCGTCAGCAATCCCTTGGCGTATCTGCGCGTCTCGGGACAGCGCAACGAAAGCCGCGATTATCAAGACGGTGCAGGGCGTGACATTCACTCCGCCACGCAACGCCACAGCGCCGCCGCCACCCTCGGCTTCACCCCCGACGCCGATAGCCTGATTGAGTTGAGCTACGACTGGAGCCGTGGCGAGGGCGCATACGCCGATCGGATGATGGACGGCGCAAAATTCGACCGCGACGCATGGCAAATCAAAGCCGAGCGCCGCAACCTCACGCCGTGGCTGACGCAAATTTCCGCGCACTATTTCCGCAGCTATGTCGATCATGTGATGGACAATTACTCGCTGCGCCGCGCACCGAGCATGCTTTCTGGCCGTTCGGTGAGCAATCCTGATCGCGAGGTCGAAGGCGGCAAACTCGCTGCAGAACTACAACTCGGCAGCAGCGACATTTCGCTGGGCGTGGATTTCCAAAACGACTGGCACAGCCTGCGCAGCGCCCAAGGTGCGGCGACCGCCGCCTATGAAAACCTCAGCCGCAAAGCGGATATGCGTCTATCGAATTTTGGGGTGTTTGTTGAAGGTCGCTATCCGCTCACCACGCAAACCCGCCTGATTACTGGCCTGCGTCACGATCAAGCCGAAGCCACCGACCAACGCAGCGGCCTGAGCACATCGGGGCAAACGCGCAGTGATTCGCTATGGAGCGGCTTTGTGCGTGCCGAACATCAAATCAACCCGCAATGGCAGGCGTATGCCGGTTGGGGACACACCGAACGCGCACCGGATTACTGGGAACGCAGCCGAACCTTTGATGTCAAACCCGAGAAAAACGATCAAATTGATCTGGGCCTCGGCTGGAAACAAGGCGAATGGGAAGGCAGCGCCGCGCTGTTCCACCACATGGCACGCGACTTTATTTTGATTCAGGCCTCGCCAAGTCGCGCCTTCAATATTGATGCGACCCGTACCGGCGGCGAACTGAATCTGGCATGGCGCTTTGCCCCGCACTGGAAAGCCTCAGGCCAACTCGCCTACGTCTACGGCCAAAACGACAGCGAGAATCGCCCACTCGCACAAACTCCGCCGCTAAATGCCCGCCTGTCGCTGGACTACGACCGCGACAATTGGTCAGCTGGAGCCTCGATTAAAGCCGCGATGCGCCAAACCCGCACCGATGCGGGCCGTGGCAATGTGATCGGCCAAGACCAAAGCACCGAAAGCGCGGGCTATGGCGTCGTTTCGTTGTATGCGGGTTGGAAGCCGAATAAGCAATCAAGCATCGTCGCGGGGATCGACAACGTTTTTGACAAAGAATATGCCGAAGCGTTGAGCCGCGCCGGTGCGAGCGGGATGGCACTTCCGGCGGGTTATGAATCGTTGCTGCGAGTCAATGAACCGGGGCGGACATTCTGGCTGAAAGGGCAGTACCGCTTCTAATCCAGCACCAAGAGCGGGCGTTTCTCCACCCAGACGCCCGCTTAGTGACCGTTATTACGATGTAGCTGAATAATCGACAAGCCCGTTGGCGCGCGCAACATATCGGCCAAGGTGTATTGGTTGAGTGTCGCAAAAAACTGGGCTTGCGCTTGAGCCAGCGCCGCGCTGAGTTGGCAACCGTGATTAAGCGGACAGCTCGGCTTGACGCAATCAATCAGCCGATCGCAGTCTTCTAATTCCCGAATCAAATCGCCCAAGCGGTAGCTGTCTGGTGTATTCGCCAGCGCCAAACCGCCCCCTTTGCCGCGCGTTGTAATAATCCATTTCCGCTGCCCCATAAAATGCACCACCTTCACCAGATGATTGCGTGAAATCTGAAAACACTCGGAAATTTCTGTAATGGTGACCGGCTCAGAGCGATCTTGGTGCGTGAGGTACATCAATACGCGAAGGCCAAAATCTGTGAATCGAGTGAGTTGCATAGCGAAATATTTCGGGGGAGAGAAAGCCGCAGGATACTCCCCCCGCCCGCCCGACTCAATCCGCCTGCCGCGCCCAAAAAATAAAGCACTCAGCGCGATGACTGTAATTGCTGCAAGCGTCGATAGAGGGTGCGCTCGCTGATGCCCAAACGTTTTGCCAAACTCTTCCGATCGCCGACATGCTGCGCAACATACTGTGCAAAATGCTGCTCGGCTATCGTTCGCCAATCTTCGGTCATGGAGGTCGGTGCGGGCGGTGGGGTGGATGCAGTTTCGGAGAACGCCTCAAAATGCGCCGCCTCCAAAATATTCCCATCACACAACACACTTGCCCGCTCAAGACAATTGCGCAGCTCACGAATATTGCCCGGAAAATCATGCTTTAGCAGGTACTGCCATGCCGACGGCGACACCGATAACGACCGCCCCGCCGCGACCCGCGCCAGCAAACTCTCCACCAATAACGGAATATCCTCGCGCCGCTCACGCAGCGGCGGTAAGCGAATCGGAAACGTATTGATGCGGTAAAACAAATCGGCACGAAACTGCCCTGCTGCGACCATGTCCGCCAGTGGCCGATGGGTCGCCGAAATAATGCGAATATCGGTATGCAGCAACGCCGTCGAACCGACGCGCCGAAAGGTGCCGGTTTCCAGCAAGCGCAACAACTTCACTTGCATGGACAAGGGAATATCGCCCAGCTCGTCCAAAAAGAGCGTGCCACCATTGGCCGCTTCAACCAAGCCCGCTTTGCGCTGACTCGCACCCGTAAACGCGCCGCGTTCATGCCCAAATAACTCGCTTTCAAACAGGGTTTCTGGCAAGCCGGAGCAATCCACCACCACGAAAGGCCGATGCGCGCGCGGGCTGGCACGATGAATCGCCTGTGCAACCAATTCTTTGCCGGTCCCCGACTCACCCTGCAACAACACCGCCGCCTCGGAAGGGGCGACCCGCGACACCAGCTCAATCATGCGCCGAAAGGCCGGTGCCTGACCGGACAAGCCCTGACCGCTATCGCCGCGCACCGGCAGCGGCTCCATGCGCTCAATAAACCAATTCAGCGGTTGCGCCCCGTCGCCAATCGGCGTTAACTCGATCGACACATACATTTCGCCCTGAGGGGTGTGATGCTGATGCAACACCCGTTCACGCTGCCCCGATCGGCGCGCCAAAGCCAGCGGACAGGTCTCACCAGACTGGTCGCACGGCGCATCATAACCATGCGATACCGCATAGCATGGCCGCCCAATCACCGTTTCGTTCTGCGCAAAATGCGCTCGATAGGCGCGATTGGCCGCCACGATTCGATAATCACGATCACACAAAATATGCGGCTCATTCAGGGTTTCAAGGTACGAAACCAGCTCAGGCGAAGGGGAGGAAGGCGAATTGATCACGGGGAAAGACTCACTGTCAGACTGCCATTTATGGCACAAAATCAAAACTGCGACCTTATGCCACGTATTCAATTGATCTGTATAGATTTATGATTTTTAGCACGCAAAAAGACTGCCAAAAATGGCATAACCACACCTTGTCGCCCTCGCAGCAAAATCACCCAAGCCACTGAAAAACAAGTGGTTTTTGGAATTTTGTTTTTGGCACACAACTTGCCAAGTTCTAGGCATTGCTTTGGAGTCTGCCAATGTCGCCATCCGATCGCACTTTAGTCAAAAAGCTTGGCATCGCTCTCGTCATCAAACTCGTGGCGTTGGTGGTGCTGTGGTTCGTTTTTATCCGCGACGCGCATGTCGACGTCGATGCACCGCAGACTGCAGCGCACTTGGTGAACGCACCTTCTGCACGCCCTCAATAAGGAACCCTGCAATGAGTAGTGAATTAGTTGATATATCGCGCCTGCAATTTGCCGTGACCGCGCTGTACCACTTTCTATTTGTCCCACTCACGATTGGGATGACGTGGATTTTGGTGATTATGGAGTCGGTTTATCTCATGACCGGCAAAACCATCTACAAAGACATGACCCGATTTTGGGGAAAATTATTCGGGATTAACTTCGCCCTTGGCGTCACCACCGGCATCACGATGGAGTTTCAATTCGGCACCAACTGGGCCTATTACTCGCACTATGTCGGCGATATTTTTGGCGCGCCGCTGGCGATTGAAGGGCTGATGGCGTTCTTTCTGGAATCGACCTTTATCGGCCTATTTTTCTTTGGCTGGGATCGACTCTCGCGCAAACAGCATTTGCTCGTCACCACCCTGATGGCGATTGGCACCAACCTCTCGGCGCTGTGGATTTTGATTGCCAATGGCTGGATGCAGAATCCCGTTGGCGCAGAATTTAGCTACCAAACCATGCGTATGGAAATGGTCGATTTTGGCGCGATTGTTTTCAACCCCGACGCCCAAGCCAAATTTGTCCACACCGTCTCGGCGGGCTACGTCACCGGCGCGATGTTTGTGTTAGCGATTTCGAGCTGGTACTTGCTCAAGGGCCGCGATATCGAATTTGCAAAGCGCAGTTTCCGCATCGCCGCCGCCTTTGGTTTTGCCTCGGTGTGCTCGGTCATCGTCCTAGGGGACGAGTCGGGCTATACCGTGGGCGAAGCGCAGCAAACCAAGCTCGCAGCCATGGAAGCGATGTGGGACACCGAACCCGCACCCGCCAGCTTTAATCTGATTGCGATTCCAAACGAGGCCGAGCTTAAAAATGATTTTGCGATTGAGATTCCGTGGGTGATGGGCCTGATCGGTACTCGCTCTCTCGATAAGCAGATCCCCGGCATCAAAGACATTTTGATCAAAAATCGAGCGCGAATTGTATCGGGCATTCAAGCAGTGACTGCACTGGATACCTTGCGCCACCAACCCAACAATGCCGACGCGCTCGCACGCTTTGAACACCACAAAGCGGATCTAGGATTCGGTTTGCTGCTCCGCAAATACACGCCCCATGTCGCACAAGCCACGCCAGACATGATCGACCGCGCCACCCGCGACACCATCCCGAAAGTCGCCCCGATGTTCTGGAGCTTCCGCCTGATGGTGGCCTTGGGCTTCTCGATGTTGCTGTTGTTTGGCTTCTCACTCTGGCATTCGATCAAAGGCGATTTCGCAGAAAAACGTGGGCTGCTCAAAGCTGCGCTGTGGTGTTTGCCGATGCCGTGGCTGGCGTGTGAACTGGGCTGGTTTGTGGCGGAATACGGTCGCCAACCGTGGACGATTTACGGGGTATTGCCGACGCATTTATCGGTTTCAACCTTGTCGGTTGGCGCGGTTTATGGCTCTTTGGCAGGGTTTATCGCGTTTTATACCGTGCTGCTGATCGTCGAAATGTATTTGATGGTGCGCTTTGCCCGCCAAGGGCCGGGCAGCTTAGGCACCGGCCGCTATCTCAATGAAAGCCATGCGACACCTCAACACGGAGCATAAAACGATATGGATTACCCTACATTAAAAGTCATTTGGTGGGTGTTGGTGGGCGTCTTACTGGTGGGTTTTGCCATCATGGACGGCCACGATATGGGCGTCGGCACACTGCTGCCGTTTGTCGGCCGCAACGATATTGAACGGCGCGTCATCATCAACACCGTCGGCCCGCACTGGGACGGCAATCAGGTCTGGTTTATTACGGCGGGCGGAGCGATTTTTGCCGCATGGCCTTTGGTCTATGCGACCGCGTTTTCGGGGTTTTACTGGGCGATGTTAGCGGTGCTGTGGGCGCTGTTTTTTCGGCCGGTGGGTTTTGACTATCGCTCAAAAATCCACCATCCCACATGGCGCAGTACATGGGATTGGGGCTTGTTTATTGGCGGTAGTGTGCCGCCGCTGATTTTCGGGGTGGCTTTTGGCAATTTGCTGCAAGGCGTGCCGTTCCGCTTCGATGACCAGCTAATGTCTTATTACACAGGGTCATTTTGGGCTTTGCTCAACCCGTTTGCCTTGCTGTGCGGCGTGGTGTCGTCGGCGATGATCACCTTTCATGGCGGCCTCTATCTCATGCACCGCACTGAAGGCGAGATTCAAGCCCGCACCAAACGCGCAGTGTTGGCCGCCGGTGCACTGGCCGTGGTGAGCTTTTCGCTGGCGGGGATGTGGCTGGCATGGGGCATTGATGGCTTTGTGATTCGCTCGGTGGTCGACGCTGCCGCTCTACCCGATCCGCTCTCGAAAACGGTCGAACGGGTGGCGGGTGCATGGCTAGAAAACTACCATCGCTGGCCGCTGACCTTGCTGGTTCCGGCACTGGCCTATGCGGGATTTCTCGTCGCGATGCGCTGCGCCCAAACAGGACGGACTTTTGCGGGTTTTGTCGCGTCGTCGTTGGCCCTGACCGGCGTAATTGGCACGGCGGGGGTGTCGATGTTCCCGTTTATCATGCCGTCTTCGCTCGACCCGCGTTCGAGCCTGACTGTGTGGGATAGCGTATCGAGCCAAAAAACCCTTGGCATTATGCTGGTCGCGACGCTGATTTTTATGCCGATTATTATCACCTACACCCGCTGGGCGTATCAGGTGATGCGCGGCAAAGTCACCGCCGACTATATTCGTGAAAACGAACATTCTGCCTACTAACTCATCCCGAATCAGGAGCGTTTCTATGTGGTACTTTGCTTGGACTTTAGGGGTTGGCTTCGCGGTGTTGCTGGCGATTTTGAATGCGATTTGGGGCGAAAATGAAGAAGCCCGGTTGGCTTCGTTAAAGTCGCCGCATCATGACTAAACCCGAGCCTACCTCGCCGCGAATGGATATTCCGGCGCTATTAGCCGCACTGGTGATGATGATCGGCCTGACCGCGTGGCCGCACTGGCTGAGTCGTGCCAACGGCCAAGCCGACCACCTCGCCGCGCTCTTGGCGTGTATGGCGATGAGCATCGGCTTTATTCGCGGGGTGGGGTTTGTGCCACGCCACCGCGTCTGGCAGTGGCTCTGTTCGTGGCCGGTGATGCTCGGTGCGCTGGTCGGCACCGGCTGGCGACTGTGGGGCGGCTAGGTTTAGCGCCCGACAGGTTTCTTCTGCAACATGCGCTGCAAGGTGCGGCGGTGCATATTCAGGGCGCGGGCGGTCGCGGAAATGTTGCCGTCGTGCTCGGCCAACACCCGCTGCACATGCTCCCACGCAATCCGTCGCACCGACATCGGCGTGGCCTCAACC
>CAZWRK010000089.1:0-7046 GCA_964635875.1 uncultured Aquaspirillum sp. | reverse complement strand
CACTTTTTTGCGCCAAGGGCAAGGCGGTCGCCGCATCGTGCGCCACCTCAACCTGCCAACCACGGCGGGTCAAAGCACGGCTCATCACCGCACAAAACGCGGCATCATCATCAACCAATAAAATACGAGCAGGATTCATACTGACTCTCGGACGATAGGCCAAGGCATGCGCACGATGGCCAGCACCCCACCGCCTTGGCGATTGACCAAACTGACCGCCCCCCCGAGTCGCTCAAGGGTAGCGTTCGCTAAAAAGACGCCCAAGCCCATTCCATCCGGCTTGGATGACAGCATCGGTTCCCCTAATGCGGCCAATTGTTCAGAACTCAGATTCGGGCCACGGTTGGCAATCGTAATCTCCAGCCAACCCGCCGCCCACACCGCCTGAACCTCGACCGGCTCGGGACTGGCTTCGACGGCATTATTTAATAAACTCAATAGTGCGGGCGCAAAAGTCGGGTCAAAATGCCCCGCCGGTGCAGCCTCCAAGTCGGTCGAATACTGCACCAAAGCCGCCGGTTTCAACGCACTCCAATGCTCCATCATTCGCGCAAATAGCACCGCGAGTGGCTGAGGCGATTGACCATGTTGACTATCCGCCATCCCCGCCGACTCACGCATTCTTTCCAAGGCGCGACGGCAGACAGCGACCTGCTCGGCGGCCAATTGCAAATCGGCAGCCAGCAAATCATCGTCTTGGTAATCATGCTTCAGCTCGTCGATCAACACCCGCAACGTGCCCAGCGGCGTACCCAGCTCGTGCGCGGCGGCCGCCGCCAAAGTCCCCAAGGCAATGAGACGCTCATCGCGCAATTGGGTTTCGCGAGAGTGGGATAATTCGCGATCTCGCGAGCGCAGCTCCACCGCCATCCGCGACACCAAACCCGCAATCAAAATTGCCGACACCACAAACGTCGCCCACATTCCAAACAGGTGTAAACGCAGGGTAAACATCGGATCACCGGGCGGGCCGGGGAGCGGCAAATAGAAGTAAGTCAGCAAGCTATAGCTCGCCACCGCCGCTAAACTCACCAGCCACACCAAGCCGCGCGGCAACAACACCGCCGCCACGATAATAATCAGGAGAAACAACGACACCAGCGGGTTATTCGCCCCACCGGTAAAAAACAACATGGCCGACAGCGCGGTGATGTCGATCAATAATTGCATCGCCACATCAATGGCATCGCCGCTGGCCAAGCCGCGCTGCATTTGCCAACTAAATAAGGCATTGGCGCAGGCCAAAACCACCAAGCTGGCAGAAAGCGGCGCAACGGGCATCGGCAGATCAAAGCCTTGCCATGCGATCCACATACCCAGTGTCGCCAAGACAAGAAAAATCCAACGCAGAATAATCAGGCGGCCAAAGTTGGCCTGCCGTGAAGCGGGAATCAGAGGAATATGCACCAACAAACCGCCCAAAAAGAAGCCGCGAGGCGCTGGGGAAGCGTCCCGCGGGAATTGTCAGCTTGAAGTGAATCAGAACCTTCGCAAATCCTGAAGCACTGAGTGTAAGGCGCTCAGCGAGGTTTGGCTTGTGGCATTTCGTCGCAGACCCTTGTTAGCGCAGCACAAAATCCGCCTTCTGGCCGATTGCTAAATTGCAAACGTAGACCATGCAAAGTCGCAATGCGCTCAGCAATCGACAAGCCTAAACCACTGCCCTCGGCGGACTGTCCTTCGGGGCGGGAAAAACGCTCCCGTACCCGCTCCAGCCACTCAGGGGCCACGCCCAAGCCATTATCACAAATCGCCAGCCGTTCTGCCGACAGTTCAACCCACACCCGCCCACCTTGCGGCACATACAAAATGGCATTGCCGACAAGATTCCGAAACAGAATCAGCAAAAAGCCGGGGCTACCGTCCAGCGTCCAATCATCGGTGAGATCGGGCAATTCAAGGGTAATCTGGCGACGTTGAGCCGACTCGTTCATTTCGGTCATTAATTGCGTTAACAACGCCCCCAAAGCCACCGGCTGCCGGTCGGAAACATCGGACAAATGATCTAAACGTGCCAACGTCAAAAGCTGCTCGACCAAGCGCGTGGCGCGGTCAATCCCCGCCAACACCTGATTGAGGGCGCGTTGCCGCGATTCGTCATCCTCGGCCAATTGCGCCACTTCGGTTTGAATGCGCAGCGCCGCCAAAGGCGTACGCAGTTCGTGCGCCGCGTCGGCGGTAAAACGACGTTCTTTGTCTAACGCTAACCCCAAACGCGCCAACAAATGGTTCAACTCCAGCACCAGAGGCTGCACCTCTTGGGGAACGGCTTGCGTAAAAGGCGCGAGGTTTGCCGGTTCACGCAGGGATAATTCTTTGGTCAACCGCCCTAAAGGTCGCAGACCACGCCGCACCCCCCACCACATCCCAAACAGCAACACTGGCAGGGCCGCCAACCACGGAATCAATTGGCTAATCGCCAACCGCCAAATCAATTTGACACGCGAGGTCATGCGCTGCCCGACCACGGCATACGCACCGTTATCGTGGTCGTGTAGATAAAACAGCCGCCATATTTGCCCATCAATTTTTTGATCGATGAAGCCGACAAAATCACGCCGAAAGGGAAGCTCGGTGTAGTTCACATCGGTGAGGACCACCCGTCCCTGATGATCACGCAACTGAAATACAATGTCATCATCAATACCATTGCTATCATCCTCGAACAGCTCACGCAGACGGCGCGGAGAGGTCGGGCGGATGGTCAGGCCGCTGTGTTGCGCTTCGACATTCAGCGAAGCCAGCATCTGCGCAAAAAAAGCCTGCTCGGTGTCAAATAATTCGCTCACTTGATGATGGGCAGCGTAGAGATTGAGCACCGCTGAAGACAGCCACACGGCGGGCAGCACCAGCAGCAACGTCACCAAAAGATGACGTTTAAGCGAGCCTTCGCAAGCAACTTCGGGCACCAAGGGCGTCATGTCGCGTGCTCATCGCCGAGCTGATAGCCAATCCCGCGCAGAGTGCGAATGAACTGGCTGCCAAGCTTTTTGCGCAAATGGTGGATGTGAACTTCGAGGGCATTGCTATCAAGCTCTTGCGTCCAGCCGTACAGCTTTTCTTCGAGCAAGGCGCGCGGCAACACGCGATTGCGATTGTCTAAAAACAGTTCCAGCAATTGAAACTCGCGCGCGGTGAGTTCGAGCGGTTCACCGCGTAGAGTCGCTTTGCGGGCGCTGGGGTCCAGCGTCACTTCGCCGTAACTGAGTAAAGGCGTCGAGCGACCATGCGCACGACGAATCAGGGCGCGCACGCGTGCCACCAGCTCGCCGAGCGCAAAAGGTTTCACCAAATAGTCATCTGCACCGGTATTGAGTCCCTTAATGCGATCCTCGACGCCATCGCGGGCGGTCAAAATTAACACCGGCACATCACGGCCCTCGCGTCGCCATTCGGCTAAAACCTCCAAACCCGGAAGGCGCGGCAAACCCAAATCCAAAATCACCGCATCATAGGGTGCTGCGGCCATTGCGGCCCGTGCCGAAACACCGTCCTTCATCCAGTCGACATTAAAACCAATTTGACGCAAACCCGCCTCTAATCCATCACCCAAAAGAGGGTCATCTTCTACCAACAATATCCGCATCATTCTGTCCTTCTATGCTCACCGGAAAGGCCGGATGCCCACTAATCTTTGATCTTTTGTTCGATGATATGCCCATCAATCGGATCAAGATAGAGTTCAACGCGCCGACCTTCTCGGTCCCACGCATCAACTTCGACGCAATGGTGTTCGTACTCATATCCGCGAATTTTGTAGCCCATCTGTTTAATGCGGGTAATCAACAATTCGTCTTTGAGCCATGCGCCTTTCACTGCGTTCTTGAATGTTTCTTTGCACCGATCAGGAGCCGCAACCGCTGTCGACGCCACAAAAAGTAAGGGAATCAAGGCAAACGGTAGATATTTCATTGCTCACTCCTTCAACCACGCTGGCCATCAATAGCATGGATTACATACTGAAAAACTTAATGCTCTCTTAGAACTCACGATTGTTTCTCAATCTGCGACGCTATGAGTGTGCTTGCCATCATTTCAATAGTTCTTGTAATATCGATTTATGGAAAAACATATCGCAACTCAAGTTTTTGAATCGCTGTCATCGGGTATTCGCTTGGACATCTACCGACTATTGGTGAAATGCGGACATGACGGCATGGTGGCCGGTCAAATTGCCGCTGAACTCGGTTTGGCCGCAAACAACCTCTCGTTTCACCTCAAGGCCATGACCCACGCCGGTTTGATTGCGCCACAGCAAGAAGGCCGCTTTCAACGCTATCGCGCCAATTTGGCCTTAATGCTCGAAGTGATTGCCTACCTCACCGAAGAATGCTGCACCGGACATCCCGAGCAATGCGCACAAATCCGCCAAGCCTCGCCCTGTTCGGATGCGGTTTTGCCCCCTCTGCCCTCTTGTGAAAAGCCCCTATGAACGTCTTATTTTTATGCACCGGCAACTCGTGCCGCTCGATTTTGGGCGAAGCGACTTTTAATCACCTTGCGCCTGCAGGCTGGCGCGCGATGAGCGCAGGCAGCCAGCCCACCGGCCAAGTCCATCCACGCGCCTTGGCCTTGCTCGCCCGCGAAGGCATCGCCACCGACGGCTATTTCAGCAAGTCGTGGGACGATCTGCCGATGACGCCGGATATCGTCATCACCGTCTGCGCCAATGCCGCCGGTGAAACCTGTCCCGCCTACCTCGGTCCGGTGTTGCGCACCCATTGGGGCGTTGAAGATCCCGCCCACGCCACTGGCAGCGACGCAGAAATCGACGCCGCTTTTATGACCGCCTACCAAATTTTGCGGCGGCGCATCGAAGCCTTTTTGGCCCTACCGCTCGAAACCCTCAGCCAAGACCGGCCCGCGCTAAAAGCCGCGATGGACGCCATCTTTGCCCTTGACCACGCAGAAAGCCGCTAATCATGCCAACCATTCATGTTTTTGATCCCGCCCTGTGCTGCAGCAGCGGTGTGTGTGGCGTCGAAGTCGACCAAGCCCTTGTCACGTTTGCCGCCGATGTCGATTGGCTCAAACAGCAGGGCGGCCACATTGAACGTTTTAATCTGGCGCAACAGCCGCTGCAATTTGCCGAAAACGCCGTCGTGAAAGCCTTTCTCGAACGGAGCGGCCAAGAAGGCTTGCCCCTGATTGTGGTCGATGGCGAAATCGCGCTCGCCGGACGCTACCCGCGCCGTGCCGAGCTGGCGCGCTGGACAGGCATTAGCGCCTTGCCGGTGGCGGGCAGCAGTAGCGGCGGCTGTTGCTCGGGCAGTGCGTGCTGTTAATTCGAAGCTTGATGCGGTTTGCGAAAGGTTCACCATGATGCAATTTCTCGAAAATCTCCCCCCGTTCTTATTTTTCACAGGCAAAGGCGGGGTTGGAAAAACTTCATTGGCCTGCGCAACCGCCATCCGCCTTGCCGAAGCGGGCAAGCCAGTATTGCTGGTCAGCACCGATCCGGCCTCGAATGTCGGCCAAGTGTTTGGGGTCAAGATTGGCAACCAACACACGCCGATTCCAGCGGTTGCGGGGCTGACGGCGCTCGAAATCGACCCACAAGCCGCCGCGCAACACTACCGCGACCGCATTGTTGGGCCGGTTAAAGGCGTCTTGCCCGACAACATCGTCAAAGGCATTGAAGAACAGCTATCCGGCGCGTGCACCACCGAAATCGCTGCGTTTGATGAATTTACCGCGCTGCTCACCGATGCCAGCTTGTTAAAAACCTATGCCCACATCGTGTTTGACACCGCACCGACCGGTCACACCATCCGCCTGCTGCAATTGCCCGGCGCATGGAGCGGCTTTTTAGAAGAAGGCAAAGGTGATGCGTCTTGCCTTGGCCCGCTCGCCGGTCTCGAAAAGCAGCGCACGCAATATCATGCCGCCGTCGAAGCGCTCGCGAATCCCGATCAAACCCGCCTGATTTTGGTCGCCCGTGCGCAGCGCTCGACCCTGCGCGAAGTCGCTCGCACCCATGAAGAATTAGCCGCGATTGGTTTCCGCCAACAGTATTTGGTGATTAACGGTGTTTTACCCGTGAGCGAAACAGCAAGCGACCCGCTGGCGCACGCGATTTGGCAGCGCGAACAACAAGCCCTTGCTGATGTGCCGCCGGTTTTGGCCGATCTGCCGACCGACACCTTGCCGCTGCTGCCGGTCAATTTAGTCGGTGTCGCAGCACTACGCGCCTTGCTCGCGCCCGCTGATCGCGCCCCGTCTGCACCGGTCGCCATCCCAACGCCACCGACAAACGAAGCACCGGATTTGGCCTCGCTCGTTGATGGCTTGGTTGGATCGGGGCACGGCTTAATCATGGTGATGGGCAAGGGCGGCGTCGGCAAAACCACACTGGCTGCGGCGATTGCCGTCGAATTGGCGCAGCGCGGCCACGCCACGCATTTAACCACCTCCGACCCTGCCGCCCACTTAGCCAGCACCTTGGAAGGCACGTTGCCGCATTTGCAAGTCAGCCGGATTGATCCGCGTGTCGAAACCGAGCGCTATCGTGAACATGTGCTGTCGACCAAAGGCAAGGCGCTGGATGCGCAGGGCCGCGCGATGCTGGAAGAAGATTTGCGCTCGCCGTGTACCGAAGAAATCGCGGTGTTTCAGGCGTTTTCGCGGGTGATTCGTGAAGCGGGCAAACAGTTTGTGGTCATGGATACCGCGCCGACCGGCCATACCTTATTGCTGCTTGATGCAACTGGCGCGTATCACCGCGATATGGCGCGACAAATGGGCCGCAGCGGAATGCGCTTCACCACCCCGATGATGCAGCTGCAAGACCCTGAACAAACCAAAGTGTTGATTGCGACACTAGCCGAAACCACGCCCGTGCTTGAGGCGGCGAATCTGCAAGCCGACTTACGACGGGCGGGCATTGAGCCGTGGGCGTGGATCATCAATAACAGCTTGGCGATGGCGCAGCCACAATCGGCGCTGCTGCAGCAACGCGCCGCCAGCGAGTGGACGCACATTGAAACCGTCGCGCAAAACCATGCGCAACGCTGGGCGATTGTGCCGCTGCAAACCGAAGAACCGGT
>CAZWRK010000088.1:0-17660 GCA_964635875.1 uncultured Aquaspirillum sp. | reverse complement strand
ATGTACGAGTGCCTTGAGCTTGGTAAGCGAACAGAAAATGAGCTTTGTCCTAATGAATCAGAAGTTAAAAATTGGCAACTATGGTTGAAAGATAATTTTTCTCAAGTTAACGATGGAAAAAATAAATCAATATCAATTCCAAGTCTTATTACAATAAATGGTCCATTCCCACTCGAAAGCAATGGGTATAGATGGAAGGTAATTGATACAAAAGGCATCGACTCAAATATTCGTCGTGAAGATATAAGGAAAATCCTAGATTCAGAAGGGATATTTCCCGTGATTTGCTCGTCATTTGTTGATGCTCCTGACTCAGATTGTCGCTCATTTTTTGATTTGGGTGTTGGGCTTAATTTGGCAGGTAGAATTGAACGAGATGCTATCTTATTAATTCTCGATAAAAATGAATCTGACAAAGTTTCAGATATCCCTGATGATGAGAGCGATCTGCTAGAGCGCAAAAATATTGGGCGCAGCATTAGGGAAGAGCAGGTTATAACAAAAATAAGTCACGATTATAAAATCTCTCCAAATGTTTTAACATTTGACAGTCGATTTGATAACGAATCAATAATATGGCAGTCAATAAATGAACGAAAATCGGCTTATTTGAATAGCAAGAAAAGTGATTTGGATCGCCTAATTTTTGCGTCAAATGAGCTACTTTCTGCTGAAACAGAAAAAATTCAGTCATTAAAGCGTGATATTGAAATTTTAACTGCGGAGTGGCGTAAAAATGCGGATGCTCGCTCACCCGATTGGAAAAATTTTGGTGGGAGTGTGAAAAAAATTTTTGGTGAAACACATCACAGAACATTAGCGGCTTGTATTGATCGCAAAGGGATGTTTTACAACCTCCATATATATGAATATATCAATCAGCTTGCCCGAGAAGCTTCTAATAAATTTAGTAAGACTGAGATTGAGCTCTTGCAAGGTGAGCTAAGCGCTTTGCGTGACAAATATCCTGAGTTTGCAAAGCAAATAGACACGTTAGAGCATAATTATTTATTGCAATTTGATTGTTTTTCATCTTATGTTGGTGGGATTTCAAAAGAGCATTGGATTAAGACAGTGCAAAAATGCTCTGATATATGGGCAGCGATGAATAAAGAGTGGGGTGCTGGATCTGGATATAAGAAGCGAGTTCTCAAGCATTGGGAAAATTGGTTGTTAACCGAAGAGTCCAAAAAAATTCATGAGTCGTTGTTAAGGAAAATCGCTTCTGCTTGGGGGCGTGTTTTAGTTGAAAAACAAGGCTGATTTAATATCTCATCTTGGCCGCCTGCTAGCGTAGCTTTGCTCTCAGTCTGCAGGTGAATTGGGTATTCTCTCCCCTTTCCTTCCTACACCCACCCCCAAACCCAAACGCGCTTAAAAAAAGACCTCGGCTCAAAACATCAAGCCGAGGTCTTTTTAACTTACAAGCACCTGAAACGACTTACTTCATCGTCGGCATCACAAATTCCGCGCCTGCGCCAATCGACTGCGGCCAGCGTTCGGTCACTGTTTTCAGGCGAGTATAGAAGCGAATCCCCTCTTGGCCGTAGGCGTGGTGGTCGCCAAACAGCGACGCTTTCCAGCCGCCAAAACTCATAAAGGCCATCGGCACCGGAATCGGCACATTCACCCCGACCATGCCCACTTGCACATGATTCACAAAATGGCGGGCGGCATCGCCGGAGCGGGTAAAGATGGTGGTGCCATTGCCCATCGCGTGTTCATTAATCATCGTCAGCGCTTGCTCGTAGCTTTCTGCGCGGACGACGGCCAGCACCGGCCCAAAAATCTCTTCTTGGTAAATCCGCATGTTCGTCCCGACGCCATCAAACAGACTACCGCCGATAAAGAAGCCGTCTTGTTGTTGGCTAATCGGATGCGTGCGGCCATCGACCACCAAGCGTGCGCCCTCTTCGACGCCGCTGGCGATATAGTCGCGGACTTTTTCCCGATGTTCGCGGGTAATCAGCGGCCCCATCTCTGCGCCTGCGCCATCCCATGCCGCAATTTTTAGCGCCTCGACCTTCGGTGCAAGTTTGGCGACCAGCGCATCGGCGACGGCATCGCCCACCGCCACCGCCACCGAAATCGCCATACAGCGTTCACCCGCCGAGCCATACGCCGCGCCCATCAAGGCATCAACCGCTTGATCGAGATCGGCATCGGGCATGATGATCATGTGATTTTTTGCGCCACCGAGCGCCTGAACACGCTTGCCTTGCGCGGTACCGGTGGCATAGATATAGCGCGCAATCGGGGTCGAACCGACAAAGCTCACCGCGCTAATTTTAGGGTGATGCAGCAAGGCATCGACCGCCACCTTGTCGCCGTGCACGACATTGAACACGCCATCCGGCAGGCCCGCCTCTTGCAGCAGTTTCGCCATCAACAACGACGCGGCAGGGACTTTTTCCGACGGTTTGAGCACAAAGCAATTGCCCGCAACCAAGGCCAGCGGGAACATCCACATCGGAACCATTGCCGGAAAATTAAACGGTGTAATCCCCGCGACCACGCCCAAAGGCTGGCGCAATGAATAACTATCGACGCCGGTGCCAACGCTATCGCAAAACTCGCCCTTCAGCAGATGCGGCGCACCGCAAGCAAATTCGACCACTTCTAAACCGCGCACCAGCTCGCCTTGGGCGTCTTCGTAGACTTTGCCGTGTTCCAAGCAAATCGCTTGCACAATCTCTTCGCGATGCTGCTCCAGCAAGGCTTTGAAATTAAACATGATCCGCGCGCGCCGCAGGGCGGGTGTCGCCGCCCATGCTGGAAACGCCGCCCACGCGCATTGCACCGCATGGTTCACTTCTTCGACGCTGGCTAAGGCGACTTGGGCGCGGGCTTCGCCGGTTGCGGGGTTAAAAACAGTCGCAAAACGTTCGGATTCACTCGGGTAGGATTGGCCATCAATCCAATGTTCAACAGTCGCTAACATGATTTTTCTCACAGCAATTGCATGATCGGGTTAAAGCGCGGCGCGGATGGATTCACGCAAAACTTCAGTCATATTTTGAATTTCTTCTGGGGTCGAAATCATCGGCGGCCCCATCGCGATAATGTCGCCGCTAAAGCGGAACATCACACCGCGTTTTAAGCCTTCCTCGAAGACTTTCAGACCGCGCCGCCCGACGCCTTCTGCCGACGGTGCCAGCTCGACGGCGGCGGCCAGTTGGCAATTGCGAATGTCGATCACCGCATCGGTGCCGCGTAGCGCGTGCACACATTCTTCGAGGATCGGCGACAATTGGCGCGATTTGGCAAAGATGTCGTCTTTTTCGAGAATGTCGAGGGTGGCGTGTGCGGCAGCGACCGCCAGCGGGTGGCCGGAGTAGGTGTAGCCGTGGAAAAATTCCACTGCGTGTTCGGGGCCGGTCATAAAGGCTTGATAGATGTCAGCGCTCACAATGACGCCGCCCATCGGTACCATGCCGTTGTTCACGCCTTTGGCGAAGGTTATCAGGTCGGGCGTCACGTCAAAATGTTGGGCGGCAAACGCTTGGCCCATCCGCCCAAAGCCGCAAATCACTTCATCAAAAATCAGCAAAATGCCGTGTTGGGTACAAATTTCACGCAGGCGTTTCAGGTAGCCTTTGGGCGGCACAATCACGCCCGCCGAACCTTGCATCGGCTCGACAATCACGGCGGCAATCGTCGAGGCATCGTGAAGCTGGACAATCCGTTCCAGCTCTTCGACCAGATGCAGGCCCCATGTCGGTTCGCCACGCGAAAACGCCATTTCTTTTAAATTCAAGGTGTGCGGCAGATGATCGACGCCTGCCAATAAGCTGCTGCCATACATTTTGCGATTGGCGACCATGCCGCCGACCGACAAACCGCCAAAACCCACTCCGTGATAGCCTTTTTCGCGACCAATCAGACGGGTACGGCTGCCTTCGCCGCGAAGCCGCTGGTACGCCAGTGCAATTTTAAGTGCGGTATCGACTGCTTCTGAGCCGGAGTTGGTCAGAAACACATGCTCCAAACCGGCGGGTGCCAGATCCGCAATCCGCTTCGCAAGGCTGAAGGTGGGCGCGTAGCCCATTTGAAAAGCGGTGCCGTAGTCGAGGGTGTCTAATTGCTGTTTCACCGCCCCGACGATTTCCGGCCGACTATGACCCAGACCGCAGCACCACAGACCCGAAATAGCATCGTATAGGCGCTGGCCTTCGCGGTTCCAGTAGTACGCGCCTTCTGCGCGCTCGAAGATGCGGTTTTCAGGGTGAGCGCTAAAGTAGCGTTGATGTGAAAACGGCATCCAATAGGCGTCGAAATTCGGTAAATCGTTCATGGGGGCGGCTCCGGTCAAGTGTATTGCTCACTGTATTGGCAATGTGTTCGCTGATACGGCAGTATTCGCCACTCTTTCGCGCAGAAACAGAGTCAGGAAGCGGTTTTTTCGGGCAATCTGTACTGTGCTTAATACCAGTACATGGAGTTTTATGTTCACGCTGCACACCGATTCTGAACAGACCCTCACCGAGCAAATTGTGTGTCGAATTCAGGCGCAAATTGAAAGCGGTTTATTGAACGAGGGCGGGCGGTTGCCGTCGGTTCGGGCCTTGGCGAAGACCTTGGGCGTCAGTCCTTTTACGGTCGCTGAGGCCTACAACCGCTTGAGCGCGCAATCATGGATCGAGGCCAAGCCCGCGCGCGGCTATTTTGTGTTGTCGCAAGCACCGCATCAGCGCCGCGAGCGCATCGAAGCGCGTGCGCCGGTCGATGAGGCGTGGCTGCTCAAGCGGGTCTACGAAGATGCGGCACTGACCTTGCCTGCGGGCGGTGGCTGGTTGCCGGATGATTGGCTCTTTGGTGAAGGCGTTCGCGGTGCGCTGCGACAATTGGCGCGGCGTGGCGATGAGGCGCTGACCCGTTACGGTCATCCGCAAGGTGATCCGGCCTTGCGTTTGCATTTGCAGTCACGGCTCGGCGTGCGGGGATTGGAAGCACCTGCCGCGCAAATCGTGCTCACTCACGGGGCGAGCGAAGGTTTAGATCTCGCGATCCGATTGTTATTGCAGGCTGGAGATACGGCTTTGGTCGAGTCGCCGGGGTATTCGAATTTGCTGACGGCGCTGCGGCAATACGGTGTGCGGTGTGTGTCGGTTCCGCGCACGGCTCACGGGCCAGATGTTGCGCAGTTGGCGGTATTGGCGGCACAGCATCGGCCGCGGGTGTTCTTTACCAATACGACTTTTCATAATCCGACCGGCACCACAACCCGCCCTGCGTGTGCGTTCCGGGTCGTGCAATTGGCGCATGAGCTGGATTTTCGGATTGTCGAAGATGATCCGTTTGCCGATTTGGCCGCTGCGCCGAGTCCGACATTAGCCAGTTTGGATGGGCTGCAGCGGGTGCTGTATTTGGGCAGTTTCTCCAAGACGATTTCACCGGCGCTGCGGGTGGGGTTTATGGTGGCGGATGTCGATAGCGTGGCGCGTTTGAGTCAGCTCAAGATGAGCCGCGGCCTCACCAGCTCGACCCTAACCGAGGCCATGACGTTGATGATTGTGCGGGATGGTGCTTATCGCAGCCATTTGGAGCGGCTGCGCAATCGCTTGGCAGAGGCGCAGGGGCGGGTCGCGAAACAGCTGACCGATTTGGGGTGGTCGGTATTTTATCGGCCGGAGGGCGGCTTGTTTTTATGGGCGACCGCGCCAGAAGGCATCGACCCGATGGGGTTGACCGCCGCAGCGGCGGCGGAGGGGATTGCCCTAGCGCCCGGTCATTATTATGAGTGGGTCGCGGAGACGGAAACGCGGGCATTTCGTTTTAATGTGGCATGGGCGGATCACCCGAAATTGATGGCATTTTTGGCGCAATATGCTCGGTAAGCGAGGGATGTTCCCGAAAAATCCGCAGATAAAACGCAAAAAATGGGCTTGATTCTGTCGGGATTGCATCCATGTGTTGACAAGATCCCGTCACCAAAGGAGTCATCCCATGAATAGAGCAGTGAGTGTGTTAGCCGTCGCAGTGTTGGCATTGAGTTTAACCGCTTGTGCGGGGATGTCTCGCCAACAACGTAATACCGCAATTGGCGCTTCGACAGGTGCTGTCGCGGGTTCTGTGCTCACCGGTGGCAGTGCTGTCGGTACGCTCGGTGGGGCTGCGGTGGGCGGTATCATTGGCAACAAAGTGAAGTAATGTTTCTGTGGTAAATGGTTTTTGTGTATCCTCCAAGTGTTCCTTTTTCCCCAGTCCAGCCGATTGGGGAATTTTTTTGCGTATGCGACTGAGCAAAAAACAGGCAGTGACCAAAAAGCGTTTATATACAGTTCGATAAACAGCTTATCCACAACTTATTCAGAGAGTTGTCCCCATTTTTTGTGTATGAGCGCAGGCGTCAGAGCGCCGTGGTCTGCGTTAGAATGCGTCTCTGATCTTATTGCAGGCCTCTTATGCTTAGCTACCGTCACGCTTTTCATGCCGGTAATCATGCGGATGTGCTCAAGCACACCGTGCAGATTGCCCTTCTTAACCATCTGAATCAAAAAGAAAAACCCTACTGGTACATTGACACCCATGCGGGCGCTGGCGCGTATGCACTCGATGAAGGCTATGCCGCCAAAAATGCCGAATACGAGAGCGGTATTGCCCGTTTGTGGTCGCAGACTGACTTGCCGTCTGTTTTGGCCGATTATGTTGAGGTGATTCGCGGCTTTAATCCCGATGGTCAATTGCGGTTCTATCCCGGTTCGCCGCTGTGTGCCGATGCGGTGCTGCGCGAGCAAGACCGCTTGCGCTTATTTGAGCTACACCCGACCGATCATGCTTTGCTGACGGAAAACTTTGCCGAGGCGGGGCGACGCGTTCAAATTCAACAGACCGACGGTTTTGCTGGCATTAAAGCTATTTTGCCTCCGCCCACCCGTCGGGCGCTGGCGCTGATTGACCCGCCGTATGAAGACAAACGCGATTATCAGCATGTGATCACGATGTTAACCGAGGCGCGCAAGCGCTTTGCGACCGGCTGTTATGCGGTGTGGTATCCCTGCTTGCAGCGAATCGAATCGAAGCAATTGCCTGCCCATTTGCTCAAAGTAGCGGGAGATTGTTGGCTGCATGTGGCTTTGCATGTGCAAGCGCCATCGGTAGACGGGTTTGGGATGCATGGCAGTGGTATGTTTGTCATCAACCCGAGCTGGAAGCTGCCCGCGCTGCTTCAAGAAGCCCTGCCCTATTTGGTCAAAGTGCTCGGCCAAGATGCGCGGGCAACCTATACCCTGAACTGGAATATTCCTTAACGCACGCTACGAATCATGGCTATTTTTGACTCCCCGCTTGGGGAGTTTTCGTTCTATGCCACCGCCCGCGTCCTCAAGTCATTTCGAGGCCGGGCGGTTGGCTTTTATCAAGGAGAAATTGTGCTCGCATTCAAACCTGCGGCGCTCAGAACCGATTTTTTGAGTGGTCTAACCGTGTCTTTGGCCTTGGTGCCCGAGGCGATTGCATTTGCCTTCGTGGCGCATGTCAGTCCACTGACTGGCCTATATGCGGCGTTTATCGTCTGTTTAATTACGGCGTTATTCGGCGGCCGGCCGGGCATGATCTCGGGGGCTGCCGGAGCATTGGCGGTGGTGATGGTCAATTTGGTGGTCAGCCATGGCGCGGAGTATTTATTCGCCAGCATTGTGCTGATGGGGCTGTTGCAGGTGCTCTTTGCGGCGTGTCGGCTGGGTAAACTGATTCGGATGGTGCCGCACTCGGTGATGCTCGGCTTTGTGAATGGCTTGGCGATTGTGACCTTTATGGCGCAGTTTGGTCACTTCAAAATGCCTGATGCTGCCGGTGTCCCGACATGGATGAGTGGGGCCGCGTTGTACACCATGCTGGGCTTAGTCGCATGCACTGTGCTGATTATTCTCATCTTGCCAAAATTTACAACGGCGATTTCCTCGTCATTGGCGGCCATTTTATTGGTGTCTGGCGTGGTGACAGCGCTTGGAATTGACACCAAAACGGTCGGAGATATGGGGTCGATTGCGGGTCATTTACCAACTTTCCACGTTCCGAACGTGCCGATGACATGGGGCACGCTGTACATTATTTTCCCCTATGCACTGATATTTGCAGCGGTTGGCCTGATTGAAACCTTATTAACGCTCAATCTTGTCGATGAAATCACCGACACGCGTGGCCGTCCTAATCGTGAAAGTCTGGCGCAGGGTCTCGCGAATATCGTGAGCGGCTTTTTTGCGGCGATGGGCGGTTGCGCGATGATTGGTCAAAGCATGATTAATATTGGCAATGGTGCCCGCCATCGCTTGTCTGGAGTGGTCGCGGCAGTCTTTTTACTCGGGTTTATTTTGTTTTTGTCGCGATGGATTGAAATGATCCCGCTGGCAGCTTTAGTTGGGCTGATGTTTGTAGTCGCAGGAAAAACCTTTGAGTGGAGCAGCCTACAAACGCTACGTAAAATTCCTCGTCATGACGCAGTGATTGTGATCGGGGTGACGGTGATTACCGTGTTAACCGATTTAGCGATTGCGGTGTTTGCGGGGGTGATTTTTGCGGCTTTGGTGTTTGCTTGGCAGCAATCCAAACAGATTCGGGTGGAAACCTCGACCGACGCTCAGGGCTGGAAAATTTATCGCCTGCAAGGCTCGTTATTTTTTGCCTCGGTTGCGAGCTTTAATCAGTTATTTACCCCAAAAGACGACCCGACCCATGTGGTGATTGAGTTTCGTAATGCGCGGGTCGTGGATCATTCGGCGATTGAGGCCATTGATGCTTTAGCGTCACGTTATCAGCAGCAAGGCAAGCGTTTGCACTTGCGGCACCTGAGTCCAGATTGCTTAGAGCTGCTGGATAAGGCCAAAGACATGGTGGAGGTCTCCAAAGACGAAGACCCGCACTATCACATTGCCGACGACAAATTGGGCTAGCTCTGCGTAAGAAGCGTGTTGACGGTGTGGATGAGGGTGTCTTTGCTAAAAGGCTTGCTTAATGTGGCATTGGCACCCAGCAATTCGGCGGTGACGAGGTAGTCTAGGTTTGCGCTCCGGCCCCCGCCTGATATCGCCAAAATCGGCAGCTCGCTTTGGGTTTTGCGGATGGCCATAATCGTTTCAATGCCTTCTTTTTCCGGCATGATGATGTCGGTAATCAATAGATCAATTTTGACTTCAGCGGCGATGGCTTCCGCTTGTTTTCCGTCGCAGGCCTCAAGGACGAGATGCCCTTCTTTTTCGAGCATTTTTCGAATGGTGAGGCGAACCAGTGCTTCGTCATCGGTGACTAAAATAGTGGCCATCGTGGTGTTACTCCTTAAAATCTGTTGCG
The DNA here is from genome assembly GCA_964635875.1 of uncultured Aquaspirillum sp. Taxonomy (GTDB): domain Bacteria; phylum Pseudomonadota; class Gammaproteobacteria; order Burkholderiales; family Aquaspirillaceae; genus CAZWRK01. The sequence goes on along the minus strand of CAZWRK010000088.1, from coordinate 8,372 downwards.
CTTGGGTGTTGCGCAATAAAGACATCGAATTGTGCGCCGCCTGTTGGCGCGCTGCCGACGAGAATGCGACCCCCCATTTGCATGGCCATGGTCATGCTGGTGGACAGCCCCAGTCCGGTGCCCTTGCCTACGCTCTTAGTGGTGAAAAAGGGCTCAAATAAGCGTGAGGCGACTTCTTTTGAGATGCCTTTTCCGGTGTCTTGAACTCGAATGCGGAGGTAATCGCCATTGGGTAAATGGCACGGGCTGTTTTCGCACATATGATGCGCCACACGGGTACGGCTTGCAGTGATTTCAATGCGTTTTTGAGGCTGCCCGTGGAGTGCGTCCGCGGCATTTTTGACTAGATTCATGACGATCATCCTGAGTGCATTCTCGTCAACTTCGATGGCCCCATGTAAATCTATTTGCGTGGAGAGCGTGACCTCTTCAGGAATCATTGCCTGCAACAAAACTGTTAGGCGTTCGAAAAGAGGTTGCGCATCTGCTGTGGCCATCGAAATCGGACGTTCACGGCTAAATGTCAGAAGATCATTAAGAAGGGTGCGGGCATCATGCACGGCCTCTAATACGTGATTGAGATTTGTGGCGTGCTCGCTGTCCGGTGGCAGTTCGTCGCGGGTGAGCTCGGTGAGTCCTTGAATCGGCATGAGTAAATTATTGAGGGTATGGCCAATGCCGCCGAGCAAGGTGCCCATGGCACGAAGACGTTCATTTTGTTGAAGTTGCTCGCGCAGCATAGCCTCTCGTCGCGCTTGCTTTTTGAGCGCTTGGTTTTGGCGTAACACGATCCATGTTGATGCAAAGCTAAACCCGATTAAGCTCGCAAATAGCGTCAAGATGATTTCGTCGAAATCCCATTCTTCATATTGCCTAGAAAAAAAATACAGTGTTTCGAGTGCCTGTACGTGAATAAGCACCGCGCTTATCACGAAGCTGATACTGAGAAACAAGATGATCGGCTGACGGAGACTGAGTAGGCGTTGCATGTCTAGCTTTCTAAATGAGTCATCAAAAAAGCGGCTCATGAAGAGCCGCTTTTTTGGACGATACCGTATCCGATCGGGGTTATTGTTCAATCACTAATAGATTGCCCGGGCGAAGTTTGTCTAAGACTTTTGCGTCATTCCATTTCTTCAGGTCGGTATAGCTCAATTTAAACTGACGCGTAATGCTATACAGCGTGTCACCACGTTTGACTTTGTATTGTTGGGTTGTGGGCGCGCTGCGTTTGCTGTCTTTGACCGCCTGAAGGTCGCTTTTCTTATCATCGTTTTTAGATTGGCGGAGCGCGAGTTTAGGCTCGGGGGTTTCGCCTCGTTCGCGCGCAGCGACGTTGCCGACGCGAAGAATCTGACCTAACGACAAGTCTGACGAGGCGGAAGGGTTAGCGGCTTTCAGCTCGGCTAAGGTCATTTGATGGCGATTAGCGATGGTATAGAGCGTGTCGCCTTTGCTCACAACATAACGCAGCGTTTGGTCGCGATTTTTATCCGTTTTGTCTGCTTTATCTGCTTTTTCGGGCTTGTCGGCCTTGTGGGTTTTATCCGCGACTTTTTCTATTTTTTCGACTTTTTCGGACTGAATCGCTTTAGCAATGCTGTCGCTCAAATTGAGCGCTGAAGTCTTGTGCTGATTGGCATTGCTCGGCGAGGGGGCGAGGCTGGCATCAGCGAGTTGCAGCACCGGCGGCGTATCGCTCACGCTCGCAAGTTGTGCTTCGATCGGGTGATCGGTGTGTGCGGCAAGCGGCCGAGTGGTGATCGGGGCTGTGGCAGACGGCGTAGGCGCTTTGGCGGCGGCAGCAACAAGCGTGGGCTGAGGTTCTACGTGACGCGCGTTTTGTTTCTCGGCAGGTTGTTTCTCAGCAGAGGCCAGTTGCACTGGCGCGGGCGCTGCTTTTTTTTCTGCTGCGGCGACAATCACGGCAGCAGGCTTGGGTTCGGTTTCTTGGTGGTCTTTGGCTAAGAGGTAGCTATCTGGGACGGTGTTGATTGCAGGCGCTTCGGTATTGGATTCTGCTCTAACATTTGCAGTGCTCACGAGCAGTGTCTGACCTGGGGTCAGGCGGCTGGAGTTGAGCCGATTGGCACTGCGCAAGCGGTCGGGGTTCATATTGAAACGACTGGCGATGTCGTCCAAGGTTTCTTCACTTTGTGCGGTGTACGGTTGCCATGTGAGCAGCGGGGCATCGTGGTGGGCAAGATTGCGTTCAAAGCGTTCTGCTTTAGCGGCAGGAATGAGGAGGCTGCGCCCACCGGCTGGATTGACGACCGGCAAGTTATAGGCCGGATTCAACGCCTTGAGCTCTTCTTCGCTGGTCTCGGCCAGTTTAGCCGCGACACTAATATCCATATTTTTCTGCGGCGTGACTGTAATAAAGTACGGTCGGTTCGGTAGCTTGTCTAAGGTGATTTGGAAGTTGTCAGGATTTGCCAGAATATTGCGAATGGCTAATAGTTTTGGGACGTATTGGCGCGTCTCTTTTGGGAGATTCAGGCTTTCAAAGGTTTCGGGCAAGCCTTTGGCGCGGTTTTTTGCAATGGCACGACTGACATTACCCGGCCCCCAGTTATACGCCGCTAGCGCGAGTTCCCAGTTATTAAATTGGTTGTTGAGGTTTTCGAGGTAGTCGAGTGCGGCGCGGGTCGCGGCGGTAACATCGCGGCGACCGTCGTACCACCATGTTTGCTCTAAGCCATATTCTAGACCGGTCGCGGGCATAAATTGCCACAGGCCCGACGCGCCGACAGGCGAGTGCGCGTTTGGATTGAACGCACTTTCAACCAGCGGCAATAGCGCTAATTCGGTTGGCATGCCACGGCGTTCGACTTCATTGATGATGTGGAAGAGGTAAAGGCGGCTGCGGTCGAGCATCCGGCGCAGCCCTTCTGGCCGCGCGCTGTAGAGCTGTTCGTGGCGACGGACAATGTCAGGATTGACTTCTTCGAGCTGAAAACCATCACGGATCCGCTGCCAAACGTTATCGCCATTTCGCAACAGCGAAGCATTGCGCAGCATCATATATTCCCCGCCTGCGAGCGCCTCGTTGGGGGAGGGGCTGGCCTCGGCCAAGGCTGCGCCTGTAGCACAACATAAGGACAGGGCGAGGATGGCAGATGGTTTGAGCATAGGGGAATCTCCGTGATAACAGCGCGCGATGCTAGACCGGTGCACGGAGCTGTGTCAATTCTAAAAAGACATTTTATTGAGCATATTCACGGACTTGGGTGAATTTTTCAGAAATGGCTTGCGCTTAAAAATGGTTTTTCCATTCCCGCAATGCGGCAAAAGTCTCCAGCTCAGTCGCACATTTCTGACCGGTGTGCGTCGACACTGTGGTTTGAATCGTGGGCTGATTCGCCCGTAAAAACGGGTTACAGGCCAACTCTTCTGCCAGCGAAACCGGCACTGTAGGGTGCTGTTGCTCGCGGCGTTGGATATCGCGTTGATGGCGTTGCTGCAGTGCAAGATTATCCGGCTCAGCGGCTAGAGCAAAACGCTGATTGGAGAGCGTGTATTCATGCGCGGGACAAATGAGCGTGCCTGCCGGTAGTGCGGCCAAGCGTTGTAGCGATGCCAACATGTCTGCTGGACTGCCTTCAAATAATCGTCCGCAGCCACAGGCAAAAAGCGTATCGCCACAGAATAGGCGCTCGCCATCAAAATAGCTCAGATGGTCTTGGGTATGGCCGGGGGTCGCGAACACCTGCCATTGGCTGGCCGGTTGCGCAACTGTGATGGTTTGGTCGGCTAGCGCGGCCTCGGTGATACCTTGAATCGTCGCAGGGCCGATCACGCGCGGCGAATAATGTGCCGCCAATTGCGCAATGCCGCCGGTGTGGTCATGGTGATGATGGGTGATCAAAATCGTTGTTAAGACAAGATCACGTTGGTTGAGCGCTTCTATTACAGAAGCTGCATCGCCGGGATCGACCACAAGCGCGTGGCGGCCGTCATCAAGTAGCCAAATATAGTTGTCTTGAAACGCAGGGATCGGGGTCAGTGTCAGCATGGCGTGTCCGGCAGGGAGGAAAGTGTCGGGTATAATCCTAACTGAAAACCCGTTGATTGCGGCTGAGCGGCGATACAATCCGCCGTCAGCTCGCGATCACGCGACAGAAAGGAATGCCATGCAAGGATTGGAGGATTGGCTGAGCACCCCGCTGGGCGCGTATGTTCTTCAAAAGGAGCAGGCGTATTTTGATCATGCCGTCCGTGACATTTTTGGCTTTCATGCGGTGCAATACGGCTTTGGCTCACAAGACCTTCTGCGCGAAAACCGCATGCCAAAGCGCTGGCGAGTGGGAATGGAATCGGCGGCTGAGGTGTGTTGTACCGCCGAGCATTTGCCCTTTGCCAGCCAAAGCATAGATCTGTTGTTATTACCGCACGTCTTAGACTGTAGCGCGCATCCGCATCAAGTCCTGCGCGAGGCCGAGCGGGTGTTACGTCCCGAAGGCCGGGTGCTGATTTCGGGGTTTAATCCCTATAGCCTATGGGGGATGCGTCGTGCTTTTCAGCGCGGTCGAGGTCAGCCGTGGCAAGCAAATTTTTTGAGTTTGTGGCGAATTAAAGATTGGCTCGCACTGTTGGGGCTTGAACCCTGTGGGGGGGCTTTTATGTGCTATGCCCCGCCCTTATTGCAGTCATCGCATTTGGCGCGCTGTCAATTTATGGAAGATGCAGGCGATCGGTGGTGGCCTGCTGGCGCGGGCATTTATGGTATCGAAGCTGTGAAGCGCGTGCATTCTCTCCGTTTGCTGAAACCGGCATGGCGGAACGTGTCGAGTGTACGCGTTGCACCGGCGATCAAGACCCGTCCGGCCTCGGTCTGCCATCAGCAAGATTCCGATGTGCAGTCGGAATAAAGGAAATAAGAAGTGATGAATCAAGAAGAGGTCGTCGTGATTTATACCGATGGCGCCTGCAAAGGGAATCCTGGCCCCGGTGGCTGGGGCGCTTTGCTGCGGTATCAAGGCCGAGAGAAAACCCTGTACGGCGGCGAGTTGAATACGACCAACAATCGGATGGAACTCATGGCCGTTATTGAAGCGCTTAAAGCGCTCAAACGTTCTTGTGATGTTGAGCTGTACACCGACTCCCAATATGTCCAAAAAGGCATTTCGGAGTGGATTCATGGTTGGAAAGCGCGCGGCTGGCGCACGGCGGCGAAAGCGCCGGTGAAAAATGCTGATCTCTGGCAATTATTAGACCAAGAAGCGGCCCGCCATCATGTGAGCTGGCGCTGGGTCAAAGGGCATGCCGGTCATCCTGATAACGAGCGTGCCGATGAATTGGCTAATCAAGGCATCACCGCCTTGATGGCTTCCGAGTAATAGTGTGCGTCATGGCGTGGCCACGACAAACTGTTCTGAGTATTTATGCGTCAAATTATTCTTGATACCGAAACCACCGGTTTAGATCCCAGCAGTCATCGACTGATTGAGTTTGCGGGCTTAGAAATGGTCAATCGCAAATTGACCGGCAAGAGCCTGCAACTATATGTGCATCCCCAGCGTGATATTGACCCTGATGCAGAGCGAGTGCATGGCATTTCTTTGGCCATGCTCGAAGGAAAGCCCGTTTTCGCCGAAGTCGCCCAGCAAATTGCCGATTTTATTCAGGGCGCAGAACTCATTATTCACAATGCGCCCTTTGATATCGGCTTTCTCAATGCCGAATTTGCGCGGGTGAAATTGCCGCCGGTGGACGCTGTTGTCGGGGGCGTGATCGATACCTTGGTGATGGCGCGCGAACGCTTCCCCGGCAAACGCAATAACCTCGATATTTTGTGCGACCGCTTTGGTGTGGATCGCTCAAATCGGACCTTTCACGGGGCATTGATTGACTGCGCCTTGCTCTCTGAAGTCTATCTTGGCATGACCCGTGGCCAAGAAAGCTTGGTCATGGAAGAAGAGGCCGAAGAGTCCACCATTCTTTACACCTTGGAGCAGGGCGGTTTGCAATCACGCCAAGCCTTAAAAGTCTTGAAACCGGACGCAGAAGAATTGGCCGCGCACGAAGCTTATTTGGATCGTTTGGATCAAAAAGCCGGCGGTGCTTGTGTGTGGCGGCAGTCTCCAGAGTCGGAGGCGCGATGAGTCGACCTGCATGTTTTGCGATTGTTCCCGCTGCAGGGGGCGGTTCCCGAATGGGCGCGCCCATTGCCAAGCAATATCTTGAAGTCGCTGGACAGCCAGTGATTCTCCATACCTTGCGGCGTTTACTGGCCGAGCCGCGTCTTGATCGCGTGTTATTGGTGTTGTCGGCCGATGACACCCACTTCGCCGCGCTGAACTATCAGCATCCACGATTAGACGTGCAATGGATTGGCGGCGCGACACGCGCCGAGAGCGTGGCAAATGGTTTGGCGTATTTGCAAGCGGCTGAAGATGACTGGATTGTGGTGCACGATGCGGCGCGCTGCTGTCTCTCGGCAGAGGCTTTGGCACGGCTTTTAACCGAACTACAAGAAGATGCCGTCGGCGGATTATTGGCTTTGCCGGTGGCCGATACCGTGAAAAAGAGCGACGCCAACGCCTGTGTGCTCGAAACAATTCCGCGTGATCGACTGTGGTTGGCACAAACGCCGCAAATGTTCCGTCAATCGCTGTTGTCTCGGGCGTTGCAGCAGCTGGATGCGGCCATCACGGATGAGGCTTCTGCGGTGGAGCGCTTGGGACATGCCCCACGTTTAGTGGTCGGTGATGCGGCCAATATCAAAGTGACGTATCCGCACGATTTGACATTCGCGGCGGCGATTTTAATGGCGCAACAAAAAGGAACAGCATGACAGGGTTACGGATTGGCCAAGGCTGGGATATTCATCGCCTGACAGAAGGGCGCGCCTTGGTGTTGGGCGGGGTGACGATTCCCTTTGAAAAAGGATTGGCCGGACATTCTGACGCCGATGCTTTATTGCACGCGATCACAGATGCATTGTTGGGTGCGGCGGGACTGGGCGATATTGGCCGTCATTTTCCAGATACTGATCCGAGGTTTGCGGGTGCAGATAGTCGAGTTTTATTGCGGGAGGCTGCTGCGCGTGTGCGGGCGGCGGGTTATGATATTGTCAATATTGACTCGACAGTCATCGCACAAGCGCCCAAACTGGCGCCCTATATCGCCGCGATGCAGCAGCATATTGCACTAGACTTAAATTTGACGGCTGATTGCGTCAATGTAAAAGCGAAAACCAGCGAAAAGTTGGGCCCGCTCGGACAGGGTGAAGGCATTGCCGCACAAGCGGTGTGTTTGATTGTGCGTCACACCGCGCGTTAATTGATATTTATCAGGAAAAGATCATGAAAAAACCAGATACCTCACTACAAGATGCCATGAAACGCGCCGCTGCCCATGCAGCTTTAGAGCACCTGCCACAGGGGTGTAAAGTGATTGGCGTGGGCACGGGCTCAACTGTTAATTACTTTATCGACGCCCTAGCACGGATCAAAGGCGATATTGATGCCTGTGTGTCCAGCTCTGAAGCCAGCTCTGCCCGCTTGAAAGCTTTGGGGATTCCGGTGTTGGATTTGAATGCCGCAGGGGATATTGATGTGTATGTCGATGGTGCGGATGAAATCAATCATCACATGCATATGATCAAAGGCGGCGGCGGTGCGCTGACCCGCGAAAAAATCGTTGCAGAAGCCGCGCATCAGTTTATTTGTATTGCTGACCAATCCAAGTACGTTGAAAAATTGGGCGCGTTCCCGCTGCCGGTCGAAGTGATTCCGATGGCACGTAGTTTGGTGGCGCGCAAATTGGTCAAACTGGGCGGCCATCCTGAGTGGCGGCAAAATTTTGTAACGGATAATGGCAATGTGATTCTGGATGTTCATGATTTGGATATTCAAAGTCCTGTCGAGATGGAAGAACTGATCAATCACATTCCGGGTGTCGTGTGTTGCGGCCTATTTGCGCGACGCCACGCCGATGTGCTGCTGCTGGGTCAAGAAGACGGCAGCGTGACGGTTCTGAAATAAATTAGCCATGAAGCAGGCGCTTGAATAGAGGATGTTTTCGTCATGCGCCTGTCAATAAGCAGTGTTAACCTAACACGTTCATTTCTTTTCTAGTGACGGAATCTAAAACCATGGCGAGCGAACATATCTCGAAACAATTCGATCTGGATCTGGAAAAAATCCGGACCCGCGTGCTGCAAATGGGTGGGTTGGTTGAGCACCAGATTTTGAATGCACTCGACGGTTTGCTTCACCACAACCTTGAAGTTCTTGACAAGGTGATTGAAGAAGATGCGTTGGTGAACGCAATTGAAGTGGCGGTGGACGAAGAATGTCAGCTCATCATTGCACGCCGTCAGCCCGCTGCGACGGATTTGCGCATGGTTTATACCGTCATCAAGACCA
>CAZWRK010000087.1:0-17914 GCA_964635875.1 uncultured Aquaspirillum sp. | reverse complement strand
ATCGCCTGTTCCCATTCCTCAATTGGCCAAGACCGTCCCGCGAAACCCTGTTGGGCGAGTTCGCCGCGGGCATGACGGTGGGTCTGATGCTGCTTCCACAGGGCGTGGCCTATGCCGCCTTGGCTGGCATGCCCCTCATCACGGGGATTTATGCCTCGATCGTGCCCGCGGTGGTGGCCGTGTTGTGGAGTTCCTCGACCCGCCTGGGCGTGGGCCCGACAGCTCTGAGCAGCCTGCTGATCGGGGCGTCTCTATCCGGGCTGGCCGAGCCAGCGAGTGACACCTGGGTGGCACTGGCAGTCTGGCTGGCCCTGATGTCGGGGGGATTGCAACTGCTGCTGGGTCTGGGGCGCTTTGGCTGGCTGCTGAACCTGGTGAGTTCCCCCGTGCTCGCTGGCTTCACACAGGCGGCGGCCTGGTTGATCCTGGGCTCACAGATGCGCGCCCTGACCGGATTGCAGCCAGACAGCCATGACTGGCTGTCATTGGGACAACATGACCTGGTTGCGCTGGGCTTCGGCGCCGGTTCTCTGGCGGCCCTGCTGCTGGCCAAACGCTGGGTACCGCGCTGGCCTGCTGCCATGCTCATCGTGGTGGTGGCCGGAGCCCTCAGTGCCAGCCTGGGCTTTGCCCAGTCTGGCGGAGCCGTGGTGGGCGCCCTGCCCTCTGGCCTGCCCCACCTGTATTGGCCGGGCGGCCTGTCGATGAACGCCTTTGGTCAACTGGTGATGCCCGCCCTGGTGATCACGCTGATCAGCTTTCTGGAGACCGCATCCAGTGCGAAGGTCGAAAACCAGCGCGGGGGCACGCAATGGAATGAAAACCAGGATTTGATCGGCCAGGGACTGGCCAAGATCGCTTCAGGCCTGAGCGGCTCGTTTCCTATCAGCGCCTCGTTCTCGCGCTCGGCCATCAACCTCTATGCGGGCGCCAAAACCGGGTGGGCCACGCTGTTTTCGGTGTTGCTGGTCGTCATCGTCTTGTTGTTCCTGACCCCGTACATGTACCACGTACCGCAAGCCGTGCTGGCGGCGATTGTGGTCGCGGCCGTCTTGAACCTGGTGCGACCGATGCAGCTGATCGGCCTTTGGAAGATCTCCAAGGTCGAGGCCCTCACCGCTGGCGCTACCTTTGTGCTGACCCTGGCGACCGCACCTCAGCTTTACTGGGGGGTGCTGGCCGGCCTGGTGGCCAGTCTGACCCATTTCCTGTATCAGCGCCTGCACCCCCGCATCATTGAAGTCGGCCTGCACCCTGATGGCAGCCTGCGTGACCGCCATCTATGGCACCTGCCCCCACTGGCCCCCCATCTGTACGCCCTGCGCATGGACGCCGAGCTTGACTTTGCCTCGGCCAGCACGCTGGAGCGCAACATCGTCGACCACCTGGCCCGGCACCCGGACACACAGTGCGTGTGTCTGCATGCCCAACCCATCAACCGCATTGATGTGACCGGGGTGGAAGCGTTTCAGCAGATCATGCTGATGCTGCATGAACGCAACATCGCGCTGGTCATCAGTGGACTCAAATTACCAGTTGATACCGTGTTGCGACGGGCTGGGTGCCTCAAGGAAGGGCCGCTGCTGAAAACCTATCGAACCGATCTGGAAACTCTGGCGGCATTGCATCACTTGCCGTCAAATGAGTAAAGCAGGCAATAAGCACCACAATTTGTCACTTAGTGCCGAAGGGCGTACTGTTAAACTTCGCAAAACTCTTGTCCGTCCTCCACTCGTGTCCCCCTCCCAGGCTCCTGCACCGATTGACCTCAGCAGTCTTCGTCTCGACACCGCCCTGGCGTTGCTGGCACAAGATGAGGATTCGCATCACCCTGCACCAGAGAGCCCCACCGGCTATCTGCAGCATTTGATTGATGGACTTTGTGAGCTGTCCCTGAAAGACCCGCTGACCGGGCTGGCCAACCGGCGTCAATTTCGGGCCGTTCTGGAGCGTGAAGTCGACCGCGTGACCCGCACAGGCGAGTCGGCGCTGCTGCTGATGCTGGACATCGATCGATTCAAATTGGTGAACGACGGGTTCGGTCACCCTGCTGGCGACATCGTCCTGCAATCGGTTGCCAACACCTTGGCCAATTGCGTGCGCCCCATGGACACCCTGGCCCGCTATGGAGGCGAAGAGTTCGCCGTGGTGTTGCCAGGCTGCCAGGCGGCCTTTGGGCGGGCTGTTGCCGAGCGCATTCGATCGATTGTGGAATCCACGCCCATCACCATCGCCCCGGGCGTGGCCATCAACGTGACCGTCAGCATTGGCGGATCGTTCACCCTGCCCTGGGTCCGGTCGCCGATTTCACTTTGGATCGAACGCGCTGACCACCAGTTGTACCGGGCGAAATCGGAGGGTCGCAACCGTGTCTGCCTGGATTTTCCGCCGGACAGCACAGTGAGTGCAGAAGAAAAGGGATTGCTGTTCTACGACGTCCACAACCAAGACGCCATTGGAACCTCAACCGATCAAAGTGACCCGGCCGACAGCGCCAACCGAAAGTGAACAGATGAGCGAAGCGCTGAAACCCACCCCTGCGGAAGCTGTGTCGGCCAAGGTCCTGGCCATCACCAGCGGAAAAGGCGGCGTCGGCAAAACCTTTGTCGCAGCCAATCTGGCTGCCGCCCTGACCCGCCGTGGCCAACGTGTACTGGTACTGGATGCCGACCTGGGCCTGGCCAACCTCGATGTGGTGCTGAACCTGCACCCCAAGGTCACGCTGCATGATGTGTTCACCGGTAAGGCCACCGTAGATGAGGCGATTGTCAAGGCCCCGGGCGGTTTCAGCGTTTTGCTGGCTGGCTCAGGCATGGTCGAGTATTCACGGCTGACTCCCGAGGTGCGCGATGAGTTTGTGCGCGTGCTGCGAAGCTTGCTGCCCCGCTTCGACGTGGTGCTGCTCGACACTGGAGCCGGCATTTCCGACGTCGTGCTGTTTGCGGTCTCACTGGCCGGAGAGGTCTTGCTGGTGGCCACGCCAGAACCCACCTCCTTGACCGACGCCTATGCCGCCATCAAGGTGCTGTCAATGCAGCAAAAGCGTCGCCAGGTGCGCATGATCATCAATCAGACTGTGCGCCCGGGTGATGGTCGCGCCATCACCGGACAACTGCAGCAGGTGCTGGACCGATTTGTGAGCACCGACACGGGCCGGCCGGTGCGGCTGATCCACCTGGGCGACATCCCAGCCGATCCTTCAGTGCGTGATGCGGTGATGCGCCGCCAATTGCTGTCCATCAACAACCCCAACAGCCCCGCAGCACTGGCCATCGCTCAACTGGCCAACAAGATCGACGAAACCGTTCTCGTCAAGGCCTGACGTCGGGGCCGCGGGGTCCAAACCCGTCGGCACCAACACACCCAGAACACCGGGAGCACTTGCTCCCGGCTGGCGTCGTCACTCCTGCATCTGGTCGATGATGACCTGACCGAAACCCGAGCAGCTGACCTGCACTGCGCCTTCCATGAGGCGGGCAAAGTCGTAGGTGACCTTCTTGCTCAGGATGGCCTTCTCCAATGAGCGGATGATGAGGTCCGCGGCTTCTTTCCAGCCCATGTGGCGCAACATCATCTCGGCCGAGAGAATCTCTGAACCCGGGTTCACGTAGTCCTTGCCTGCATAGCGCGGCGCCGTGCCGTGCGTGGCTTCGAACATCGCCACGGTATCCGACAGATTGGCCCCGGGCGCGATGCCTATGCCCCCGACCTGGGCCGCCACGGCATCAGAGATGTAGTCGCCATTGAGGTTGAGCGTGGCCACCACACTGTACTCGACCGGGCGCAGCAGGATCTGCTGCAGGAAGGCATCGGTGATGCTGTCCTTGATCACAATCTGGCCACCCGTCTTGGGGTTGGGCACGCGCATCCAAGGGCCACCGTCGATCAACTCGCCGCCAAACTCCTTGGCCGCCAGGCCATAGGCCCATTCACGGAAGCTGCCCTCGGTGAACTTCATGATATTGCCCTTGTGCACGATGGTGACGTTGGGCTTGTTGTTGTCGATGGCGTACTGGATGGCCTTGCGCACCAGGCGCTCGGTGCCCTCTTGTGAGACGGGCTTGATGCCCAGGCCGGAGGTTTCGGGGAAGCGGATCTTGGTGATGCCGAACTCGTCGTGCAAGAACTTGATCAGGCGCTTGGCCTTGTCACTGCCGGCCTCGAATTCGATGCCGGCATAGATGTCTTCCGAGTTCTCGCGGAAGATCACCATATTGGTCTTTTCGGGCTCTTTGAGCGGCGAAGGCACACCCTTGAAATACTGGATAGGGCGCAGGCAGACGTACAGGTCCAACTCCTGGCGCAAGGCCACGTTGAGCGAACGTATCCCGCCACCCACAGGCGTGGTCAGCGGCCCCTTGATGGACACCAGGTAGTCGCGCACGACCTCCACGGTTTCGTCAGGCAGCCAGACATCCGGGCCGTAGAGGTGGGTGGCTTTCTCGCCGGCAAACACCTCCATCCAGTGGATTTTGCGCTGCCCACCATAAGCCTGAGCCACTGCGGCATCTACGACCTTCAGCATCACCGGTGTGATGTCACGCCCAACACCATCGCCCTCAATGAAGGGAATGATCGGGTGATCGGGCACCTTGAGGGTCTTGTCCGAATTGACGGTGATCTTCTCGCCCTGCTCGGGAACCTGGATGTGCTGATAACGGGTCATGGACTGACGTCTCCGGTGAGGCTGAACAACTTAGCAAATGAAGTAAAACCTTCTGATCTTAGCGCCTGCGCTGACCCCCATGGCCACGCGGCTCGAAGCCTCCTACTCAGAGAGCAGCCATCCCCCCCGGACCCAGGATCGCAATGGCCGCAAACCACTCCACGCCAGGGCAAGGCAGCCGTGCAAAGTTGCCACGCCGCACCCGCCAGCGCTGTCTTTTTAGGCCAAAATGGGACGCTGATGCGCACCGCATTTCCGGGTCGCACCACTGGACCATCCCACCATGAAACTGCCCCGCCGCTCCGTGTCCCAGGCATTGCTGTGTGCACTGCTCTCTTTCTCCGGCCTCACGACTCACGCACAGGAAGGGCCTCAGCTCAACCTGCCCCGTGTGCAATTGTCTGCGGGCATGTACCAGATCGATGCCCAGATCGCCACGGCCCCCGTCGAGCGCCAGATCGGATTGATGAACCGCCCCAGCATGCCGCAGCAGGAAGGCATGCTTTTCGTGTTCGAAGTGCCCGCAACCCAGTGCTTCTGGATGAAAAACACACTGCTGCCTCTCACCGCCGCCTTTGTGGCTGATGACGGCACGGTGGTGAACCTGGCTGACATGAAACCCCAGACCACAGAATCCCATTGCAGCAGCAAGCCCGTTCGTTTCGTACTGGAGATGAACCAGGGCTGGTTTCAGAAGCGAGGATTCAAGGCGGGACTCAAGCTCAGCGGCCCGCCCTTCAACCCACATTGAGCCAGATGCCACCATCGACCTCAATTCACAGCTGCCCATGAAAAATGCCACCAGACGGTGGCATTTTTCATGGGGGCACGGCTTGCCGCACCCCAGCAGAGGCTGGATGACCTCAGGCGAAGTTGGCTTCTGCAAAACCCCAGTTGGCCAGCTTGTCGAGGAAGGTCTCGACAAACTTCGGACGCAGGTTGCGGTAGTCGATGTAGTAGGCGTGCTCCCACACGTCAACCGTCAGCAACGCCTTGTCAGCGGTGGTCAGAGGTGTGCCTGCGGCACCGGTGTTGACAATGTCCACGCTGCCGTCAGCTTTCTTCACCAGCCAGGTCCAGCCGGAACCAAAGTTGCCGACAGCCGACTTGACGAAAGCTTCCTTGAAAGCAGCGTAGCTGCCCCATTTGGCGTTGATGGCTGCAGCCAGGGCGCCGGTGGGCTCACCGCCACCATTGGGCTTCATGCTGTTCCAGAAGAAGGTGTGGTTCCAAATCTGGGCCGCGTTGTTGTAGATACCGCCGCTGGAGGTCTTGATGATCTCTTCCAGGGTCTTGGTTTCGAACTCGGTGCCCTTTTGCAGGTTGTTCAGGTTCACAACATAAGCGTTGTGATGCTTACCGTGGTGAAACTCCAGGGTTTCCTGGGAGTAATGCGGGGCCAGTGCATCGATGGCGTAAGGCAGTGCGGGCAGGGTATGTTCCATGGTTTCCTCGTGTGGTTTATCGTGAAAAAACAGCGTTGCTGGCGCATTGTAGGAACTAATTCGGGCGACCATGCGACAGCCCTCGATCAACCCGCCCATTGGCCCAGGAACAGCCCCCACGGGCGTGTAGCCCCTGACATGCGCGCACCTGGCCAGCCGCCCTCAAGCCGCCACAGAACCAGCGCTGAGCAGAAAGCCGACCGTCAAGTCAGCATTGACGGGACCCAGCCATCGAAAATGCCTGGGACAGCCCGCAAACTCTGGGGTTTCAGTCTCCATTGGCGTCCTGTGGGCCTTTCCAAGCGCCCGTGCACAAGCAAGTACTCCACAAGCCTTGGCAGCCATCGATCACATCCACAGCTCCGTCAAAGCCGCCCCCAAACCCAACAAATACACTCCAACTTGTTGATTTAATTGATTTTTTCATATGCTTAATATTTAATCAAAATACGGAAACGACCATTTGGCGCCATCTGGGCGCGTTTACCGCCAAGTTCCCCACAAAGTTATCCACAGATTTTGTGAGTGACTGAACCGTCCACCAACGCGCACTCCGCTCGTCACGGCATCCCCTCAAAGCTCCGCCATAATCCGGGTCGGAACCACACCGTCTGGGAGAGACTCTTTGCTTTCGATCATTCAAGCCGCTGGCTGGCCCATCTGGCCTTTGCTGGTCTGCTCCGTGCTGGCGCTGGCGCTCGTCCTTGAACGTCTGATCAGCCTGCGGCCCTCTCGGATCGCGCCGACCAGCCTGCTGGACGAAGCCCTCGCTGTCTCGGCCCAAGGCCTGCCCTCCAGCGAAGTGGTGCAGCAGCTCGAGCAGAACTCGGCACTGGGTGAAGTGCTGGCCAGTGGCTTCAAAACCTTGTTGCAGCACCCCCAATGCACCGAGGCCGATCTGCGCACCGAACTGGAGGGCGCTGGGCGACGTGTGGCGGCCAAGCTGGACAAACACCTCAGCGCCCTGGCCACCATTGCCTCGGCAGCCCCCTTGCTAGGCCTGCTGGGCACCGTGATCGGTATGATCGACATCTTTGGCTCCCAGTCTGCCGGCCCGGGCGCGTTGAGTGGCGGCAGCAACCCGGCCCAACTGGCCCACGGGATCTCGGTGGCCCTGTACAACACAGCCTTCGGCTTGATCGTGGCCATCCCCAGCCTGATTTTCTGGCGCTACTTCCGCAGCCGTGCCGACGCCTACCTGCTGACCATGGAGTTGGCTGCCGAGCGCCTGCTGCGCCACCTCAACACCCTGCGCAAATAAGGCCTCATGAACTTTCGCTCGCGCCGTCAGGATGAGCCTGAAATCAACCTGATCCCTTTCATCGACGTGTTGCTGGTGGTGCTGATCTTTCTGATGCTCTCCACCACTTACAGCAAGTTCACAGAGTTGCAACTGCGCCTACCCCAGGCCGACGCCGATGCGCAACGCGACTACCCCCGTGAGCTGATTGTCAGCATCAGCGCCGACGGCCGCTTTTCGGTCAACAAAATGCCCGTGCAGGGCAGCCCCGACAGCCTGGCCATGGCCATGGCAGAAGCAGCCAAGGGCGGTCGCGACACGGTCGTGGTGATCAGTGCCGATGCCAGCGCCACGCACCAGTCTGTGATCAGCGTGATGGAAGCCGCACGGCGCAGCGGGCTGTCCCAGGTCACCTTTGCCACCCAGTCTCCCCGGGCCGGCAATCGCTGAGCCCCGCAAGCACGCACCATCCATGACCCGATCCAGCACGGGGCTTTCAACACGCCTGCTCCAGGCCTGGCAGCACCGAGGGCTGGTGGCCTGGGCCTTGTGGCCCCTCTCGCGGGTATTGGGGGCCTTGGTGGTCCTTCGTCGCATGGCCTACCGGCACGGCTGGCTGGCGAGCCACCGGGTGCCGGCCGTGGTGATCGTGGTCGGCAATGTGGTGGCCGGTGGTGCGGGCAAGACGCCCACCGTGCTGGCCTTGGTGCAATGGTTGCGGCAACGCGGGCTGGCAGTTGGGGTGGTGTCGCGCGGCCACGGTCGTCAGACGGACGATTGCCGTGAGGTCACCGCCTCAAGCGAAGCCCATGAAGTGGGCGATGAACCCCTGTTGATCCAGCGGCGCAGCGGTGCACCTGTTTTTGTGGCACGCCAGCGGGCCCTGGCTGCGCAGGCCTTGCTGCAACGTCACCCCACCACCCAGGTCATCGTCTGTGATGACGGGCTGCAGCACCTGGCCCTGCAACGTGACATCGAGCTGTGTGTATTTGATGACCGCGGGATTGGCAACGGTTTTCTGCAGCCCGCCGGCCCGCTGCGCGAGCCCTGGCCCCGCACCGTGGACCTGGTCTTGCACACGGGTGAACACCCCGCCTTTGCGGGCTACCGGGCCCATCGGCAGTTGGCCTCGGTGGCCCACAACGGGCATGGGGTGAGCACCTCAGTCGCCAGCCTGCGGCAACGCAGCTGGCACGCAATGGCCGGTATTGCCCATCCTGAACGGTTTTTCAGCATGCTGCGAGATCTTGGACTCCATGTTCAAAAGACCACGGCACTGCCTGATCACCATGACTTCCGTGACGGAGCCCCCCCCAACCCGGCCGGGCTGGACCTCATCTGCACCGAAAAAGATGCCTACAAGCTGTGGGCCATCCAACCCGACGCCTGGGCCGTTGCACTGCAGTTCGAACCCGAGCCAGCATTCTGGAACGACCTGCAGCAACGGCTGGATGCAGCGCTATCATCCAAGCCTTCTCTTCGCACCACCCCTGAACAAACACCCTCTCCGCATGGACAGCAAACTTCTTGAACTGCTGGTCTGCCCCGTGACCAAGGGCCCGCTGACCTACGACAAACAACGCGAGGAACTGGTGTCCCACAGCGCCCGCCTGGCTTACCCGGTCCGCGATGGCATCCCCATTCTTCTCGAGAATGAGGCACGCCCCCTCACTGATCAGGAACTGGGCCTGTGAGCTACACGGTGCTGATTCCGGCTCGGCTGGCGTCGTCACGCCTGCCGGACAAGCCGCTGGCCGACATCGCAGGTCTGCCGATGGTGGTGCGGGTCGCGCGCCAGGCGCAGCTGAGCCATGCCGCCAGGGTGGTGGTAGCCGCAGACGATGCCCGCATCGTGACCGCCTGCCAACAGCACGACGTGCAGGCCATCCTGACCCGGGTCGACCACCCCTCGGGCAGTGATCGCCTGGCCGAAGCCTGTGGCGTGCTGGGCCTGGCCGACGACGAGCTGGTGGTGAATGTCCAGGGCGACGAGCCACTGATCGACCCCGGCCTGATTGACGCCGTGGCCACCCTGCTGCGCCTTCACCCTGGCGCCAGCATGAGCACGGCTGCGCATGCCATCGAATCATTGGAAGAGTTCAACAACCCTAACGTTGTGAAGGTGGTGCTGGAGGCCTCGGGCCTGGCCCTGACCTTCAGCCGGGCTCCGATTCCCTGGTCTCGGGACATGGCTGGACAGGCTTGGTGGCAAACTCCGGCTGCCGCCGGGCTCAAACCCTTGCGTCACATCGGCATCTACGGCTACCGCGTCGGCTTTTTGCGTGCCTTCCCCAGCCTGCCCCAAGCACCCATCGAGGTGGTGGAATCACTCGAACAGATGCGGGCCGTGTGGCATGGCCACCGAATTGCAGTTCACCTGAGCGAGCAGGCCCCGGGGCCCGGCGTCGACACCCCCGAAGACCTGGCAAGGGTGCGAGCGTATTTCAGCGGACTCTCGCTCTGAATCTGCAGCCCCCCTTGGACGATCGAGGGCCCTGCGCTTTGTCACAAGCGTAAGGCTGGCGCAGGCCTGCCCATGCTATCCTCTGGATCAAATGAGCACTGCATCTGCCTTGGCCCACCGGGGTCAACTTGTGCGCAGCCAGTGGTGCCGGCCGATTTGACACTATCCGAGGACTTCCATGAGACTGATTCTGCTGGGCGCGCCAGGCGCGGGTAAAGGCACGCAAGCCACCTTCATTTGCCAGAAGTATGGCATCCCCCAGATTTCAACAGGCGACATGCTGCGCGCAGCGGTCAAGGCCGGCACCCCCTTGGGTCTGCAGGCCAAGAGCGTGATGGAGTCTGGCGGCCTGGTGAGCGATGAATTGATCATCAACCTCGTCAAGGAACGCATTGCCCAGGCTGATTGCGCCAATGGTTTCCTGTTCGACGGCTTCCCCCGCACCATTCCCCAAGCCGATGCCATGAAGGCCGCCGGCGTCAAGCTCGACTACGTGCTCGAAATCGATGTGCCCTTTGATGCCATCATCGAGCGCATGAGTGGACGCCGTTCACACCCTGCTTCGGGCCGCACCTACCACGTCAAGTTCAACCCTCCCAAGACCGAAGGCCTGGACGACCTCACCGGCGAACCGCTGATCCAGCGCGACGACGACAAGGAAGAAACGGTCAAGAAGCGCCTGGAGGTCTACAGCGCACAGACCCGCCCCCTGGTGGACTATTACGGCAACTGGGCCACGGCCGATGCCGCAGCGGCCCCCAAATACCGCGCCATCAGCGGCATGGGCTCGGTCGACGAGATCACTGCGCGCGCTCTGCAAGCCCTGGCGAGCTGAACCCGTCTTAAATCCGTCTTACACGGCCTACCAGAAGCCACCTGCGGGTGGCTTTTTTTGCGCCCAGAATCCGTACCGACACCACCGGTCGAGGCGTCAACTCAAGACATCAACTGCAGCATCAGGGCCACTCGGGCCTTGACCGGGTTCAGTCCCGGCGTCACGGGCCAGCCACCCGCCTGCGTCACCAACACCGGCCCGAAAGCACAGCGAGAACTGCGAACAATGGCCACGCCGCTTGCTGCCGCCCGCTGCAAGGCCTGATCGAGGCCGTGGTTCAGCGTGCCATTGCCAGTGGCAGCGATCACCAGCCCACGCACACCTTGAGCCACCAAGGCGTCGACCTCGCGGCCTTGCGCTCCGGCATGGCTGTACAGCAAGGACACCCAAGGCCAATCGGCCACAGGCAACGCCAAACAGGCGGCTGCCAGCGCGCCTGATCGATGACCAGCCTCAATCAAAGGAACCGTTCGCAACCAGTTCACCTGACCTTCGTACAAACGGGCACAAGGGCCCATATCACCCGAGCTGAATGCGTCCGGCTGGTAGGTGTGAACTTTCTGCACCGAACCAGCTTCGTGGACCAGACCTGCACACACGACCAGAACCCCCGCTGCACGCCGATCGGAGGCTACTGCCACCGCATCCACCAGATTCTGCGGGCCATCCGGCGCCAAGGCCGTCGCCGGCCGCATGGAGCAGGTCAGCACCACAGGCTTGACGCATTGCCCCAACGTGGCGCTTAAGAAGTACGCCGTCTCTTCGAGCGTATCGGTGCCGTGGGTGATGACCACGCCTTGAACGCCAGGGTCAGCCTGCCAATGCATGACGCGCTCCAACAAGACACGCCAGGTCGGGTGGTCCATGTCCTTGCTGTCAAGTTGCGCCACCTGCTCGCAATGCACGGTGACCCCCTGCGCCAAAGGCAGTCCGGCCAGCAGATCCGCCACACCGCGTTGCGCGGCACGGTAGCCGATGTTGTCATCGGGACGGCCAGCCTCGCCCGCGATCGTGCCACCGGTTCCCAATACAACAAGGTGCGAAGAAGTCGTGATGTTGGCTTGCATTTCAGAAAAAACTGGTCAAAAATACAGTTACTGGATATTAAAACAGCCCTCAGGAGCCGCCACCATGGACATGCCCAAGCTCACCGCACGACAGCAACAGATTCTGGAACTGATCCAGAGTGCCATTGGCCGCACCGGTGCTCCGCCAACCCGGGCCGAAATCGCATCCGAGTTGGGCTTCAAATCGGCCAACGCGGCTGAAGAGCACTTGCAGGCCCTGGCACGCAAAGGGGTCATCGAACTCGTCAGCGGCACTTCTCGCGGCATCCGGCTGCGTGGCGAAACCTTGCGCCAACTGAACCAGAGCCGCGACCCTCAATTCTCCCTGCCCCTGCCCGGCCTGAGTCAGTTGGCCCTGCCCCTGATCGGTCGAGTCGCCGCAGGCTCACCGATTCTCGCCCAAGAGCATGTGGATCAAACCTATTACGTGGAAAACAGCCTGTTCCAGCACAAGCCCGATTACCTGCTGAAGGTACGCGGCATGTCAATGCGCGATGCGGGCATCATGGACGGCGACCTGCTGGCGGTGCAATCCACCCGCGAAGCCAAGAACGGTCAGATCATCGTGGCCCGTCTCGGTGAAGAGGTCACGGTCAAGCGTCTGCGCAAGACGCCCCAGCACATCGAACTGATCGCCGAAAACCCGGACTACGCCCCCATCATCGTTCAGCCGGGTGACCCGTTCGAGATCGAAGGCCTGGCTGTCGGTTTGATCCGAAACACGATGCTGATGTGAAGCAGCAGGCCTGCGCAGGTGGCGGGCGTTTGAGGCAAGGAGCACTTGCCGAAACCCTGCGCTGGCTCCATCTTTCAATCCTGCCTGTGTTCAACCCCTGAATCGAACTGGAGTTTCACATGGGAAAGGCATTCACCACTGCCGTGCGTTGGCTCGCGCCTTTGGGCGCCATCCTGGCGCCTGGCCGCACTCACAAGCCCCGATCGAACGACGCCATGCAGGGCGCACAGGCTGCCAATCGAACTGCCAATCGAACGCCCACCGATTGCTGCGAACCTGCCCCCCACCTCCCCGAGACACACCTGAACGTGTTGGGTATCGCCCTTCAGCAGGCATCACCCACGGCAGCGCTGGATGCACAGGCAGACCGGCTGGACCCCAGACCCTCCACGGCGGCCCCTCAGGCACACTCAAGCCCCTCTTCACCCAAGCTGCGCCCCCTTCGCGTGCTGCGGGTCCGTGAAAGCTGCCCCAACCCACGTCAGGCAGGCAGGCTGGTGATTTCTGGGCGCATGGCTGATGTGTGCGCCGAACTCGAACGCATGGCTGCAGCGCACCCCGGACTGGTGCACTGACAACAAGCTGCGGCCCACCCGCCTGAACACGGCGTACCCCGATCACGCCGCCCCGGGAGCAGAAGGCGCGCACCACAGTTCAACGCGGCAAGCCAAGTGCTTCTCGCTCAGCCTGCCGTCCTACGCTGAAGCGGGCAAATGCCTGCATTCACCCCGGCTCGATTCATGATCCATCCTCTCCAGGCCCGATGCCGACCACAGGCAGGGCACAATCAGGGGATGAACATCGTGATTCTGGACGACTACCAAGACGCAGTGCGCAAACTCAATTGCGCGGCACGCCTGGACCCCTTCTCCGCCAAGGTCTACACCAACACGGTGAAAGGCCTTGGACAGCTGTCCGTGCGACTCAAGGATGCGGAAGTCATTGTGCTGATTCGGGAGCGAACCCACATCACCCGTCAATTGATCGAAAAGCTCCCCAAACTCAGGCTGATTTCACAGACAGGACGGGTGGGCAGTCACATTGATGTGGGCGCATGCACTGAAAAAGGCATTGCGGTGGCCGAAGGGGTTGGCTCGCCGGTCGCCCCCGCTGAACTGACCTGGGCCTTGATCATGACCAGCATGAGGCGGCTGCCTCAGTACATCGCCAACCTCAAGCATGGCGCATGGCAACAATCGGGGCTGAAATCCGCCTCCATGCCACCCAACTTCGGATTGGGCAATGTGCTGCGGGGCAAGACCTTGGGCATCTGGGGGTACGGCAAGATAGGTCAGTTGGTCGCCAGCTACGGCTCTGCATTTGGCATGAATGTGCGCGTCTGGGGTCGCGAAGCATCGCGGGCCCAGGCCTTGTCCGACGGCTACCAGGCGGCCAACAGCCGCGAGGAGTTTTTCGAGCAGTGCGATGTGTTGAGCCTGCACCTGCGCCTGAACGATGAAACCCGTGGCATCGTGACCCTGGAAGACTTGTCACGCATGAAACCCAGCTCGCTGATCGTCAACACATCACGCGCCGAATTGCTGGAACCCGACGCCTTGATTGCCGCACTGAATCGAGGACGTCCCGGCATGGCCGCAGTGGATGTGTTTGAAAGCGAGCCCATCCTGCAGGGCCACGCCCTGCTTCGACTGGAAAACTGCGTCTGCACACCCCACATCGGGTACGTGGAACTCGACAGCTACGAGCTGTATTTCGGCGCAGCCTTCGACAACCTGGTCAACTACATTCGTGGCACGCCCACCAACATCGTCAATCCCGGGGCACTGCAGGTCCGACGCTGATGGCATGGAGCGACGATGCCCTGAGGTGAGCGATCATTCGCTTGTCGGCTGGGTGCGGCGTTTGGCCACTGGAGCGTCCAGGCGACGTCTCAAAGCTTGTCGGATTTCGACATGGACTTGGCGAGATCAGCCTCGAACAAGTCGAAGTCGATCAAGTTGCTGTCTTCGATGGTCGTGGCCTCCACCGGCATGGCGGCAGGCAAACGATCCAGGTCGGAAAGTCCGGTCCCATCGAGGGTGAAGTCAAGCGGGGCATCCAAGGGCGAGTCAAGCGGTGAGTCAAAAGGGGAATCCAGTGGCGAGCGCAACTCTGCAGCCTGAGCGACAGCGCTGCCCAATTTGCCCGGCGGCTCTTCGACGCGCACTTCGGTCGGCCCCCTGGGGGACAGCAGAGCCGCCTCCATGTCGCTCAGATCCAAGTCGAGGTTCATCAGGCTATCAGAGCCTGCCGCCTGGGTGGACGGACCAAAACCCGAGATGGGTTCGACCGGCATGAATTCCGCGGGTATCTGCCCTGGTGTCGCAGAAAATTGAGAATCACGCACCGTCTGGAAAGCCGTCGACAGATCGCCAGCCTGCAGACGGGGACTGCTGGCACCCGAGGCCCCATTGCTTCGCGCTTCCTGATCCAGTTGACGAGCCACGGCCTGCAGCACGAGCAGATCTTTGAATGCATCGAGATCGAAAAACTCACCGATCGAGACTGCATGCGCATGAAAGACAGCATCCTCCACCGCCACCAAAGCCCCCGGGCTGCCCCAGACTTTCTCCAGATAGGAGAGTGTGCGAGGGTAGGCTTCCAGGCCCTTGCCGGCCTTGGAGAAAGCACTGAAGGGCGGCACCTCGGCGCTGAAGATCTGATTGAACCTCTCACGCAAGCGAGCGTACTCACCGGTATGGCTGAGAGTATGGTGAATCTTGAGCAGATCGAGGTACGCCAGGGGTGTGCTTTCCGGGTACTGATCCAGATAAGCCTGCAAGACGCCGATAGCCTCGTCGTACTGACCGAGCGAGACAAAAAACTCGGCGTGCTGTTGCACATCGAACAAATCCAACGGCGGCTTGGAGCCACCGCCAGGCACCGGAACACCTGCGAGATCAGCGGTACTGTCAGGACGCAAGTCCGATTTCAAGAAATCGGTGGGTGACGCCGTCGTCACCTTGCCCATGCTCTCCAAGCGCTGAAATGCCGATTCACTCAAATCCAGATCAACATGAACCCCGGACATCGACGGCAGGAATGCTGGTTTGGCACTGTCCGCCATGACCGCATTGGCAGCCTTCACCGCAGGGGCTTGCCCTGCCGTCACCGGGGCCGGTTCTGGCAGAATCGATGCACCCACCTCGGGCTCCTGGTTCGACTTGAGCCCGGTCTGCCACCACGGCGCCTTGCCCTTGCGCGAGGCCTTGACAGCCGCCCCGTTCACTCGAGGGATGCCACCGCCACGCTTCAGACGCAGGCCGGCGTATGCACCAGCCCCCAGCAGCAAAAGTACCAATCCACCCAGCCCGTACACCACGGGGTTGGCGTAGCGCTCGTCTTCTGCTTCTGCCAGACGAGTCTTCAATTCGTTCAACTGAGCCTGCGCCTGCTTGTCCACCGATTTGAGGCGCTTGTTCTCAGCCTCCAGCCGGGCTCGGTCATCGGTATCTGAAAGAATCTGCTCCAGCGAACGATTCAGCGATGCCCAGGCAGCCAGGGCCTGCGTGCGCTGCGGCGACGCCCCCTCTTGCGGCACCACGCTGAGCATCGGCGACGATTTCAGGCCGACAACGCGCTCAACCGAATCCACCGGAGAATCCAATTTGAGCCGAGCCTTGGCCGACTGAGGTGCCGCAGCCTGCTTTGCTGAGGCCGTCTTCGAAGCCTCATGACGCGCCGTCCGCTCGGCCCCTCCCTTGCCAGCCATCGTACTGCGAGGGCCACGCACCTCGCTGGGCGCCATCTGGGCAGGTATCGCGACGGCTTCAGAGACTTTGGGCAACTGCACGGGTGCCGATGAAGCCATTGCCGAGGAAGCAGACACCGATGCAGCAGCACGTGGATCTTGCGGCAGTTCAGTCAGCAGCACATAGCGGCGACTGACCTGTTGGTCACAATTGGCGGTCAATGTCACCGTGACCACGGGTTCATCCACCGGGACACTGGATCGAAGGCGCACCAGTCGCTCACCCGCGCTGCCAGAAATCGCCAGCGTCACGCGAGAGCCATCAACACGGGTATCGCCCTGGGTCAATTGGGCGCGCAGGCACCCAGCATCGACATCCTCCCCGGACTCGAGCTTCAATTCAAAGGCGAGCGAAAGCGCCTGCCCCAGCACAGCGTTGCCACGTACGCCCCCCAAGCTGAGAGCAAAACTGCTACCAGCCAACGCCAACAAAGGCACCCCGACGAAAATATTACGTATTTTCACAATTTCGTATTTGCTTTATCGCAGATTCTGGCACAAGGCTTCCAATCCCCAAGCAAGGGATAATTCAATCATGAAAATTATTTACCAAAGCGTTGCAATAGTGGGCAGTGGCGCCATGGGACGAGGCATTGCACAGGTTGCGGCCCAAGCTGGCAGTCAAGTTTATTTGTTCGACTCCAAACAAGGTGCGGCCAGTTTTGCCCGTCAAGAAATCAACAGCCAATGGGAAAAGCTGTCGACCAAAGGGCGAATCAGCCAGGAACAACTGCAGCAGTACCAGAGCCAGTTGCATGTGGCTGAAAGCCTGTCGGAATTGGCCGGCTGTCAGTTGGTCATCGAAGCCATCGTCGAGAACCTTGAAGCCAAACGTGCCTTGTTTCACGACCTGGAGTCCGTGGTGGGCCCCGAGTGCGTGCTGGCAAGCAACACGTCCTCCCTGTCGATCACCGCGATCGCTGCAAGCTGCGCACGGCCAGAACGGGTGGCGGGCTATCACTTCTTCAACCCCGTCCCATTGATGAAGGTGGTTGAAGTGATTGCGGGTTTGGCCACGGCACAGGCTACCTGCACAGCACTCAGCGACTATGCCCGCCAAATGGGCCACACCCCGGTGGCCGCGCAGGACACCCCGGGCTTCATCGTCAACCATGCAGGCCGAGGCTACGGCACGGAGGCCCTGCGCATCGTGTCGGAGGGCGTGGCCGATTTCGCCACCATTGACCGCATTCTGAAAGATCAGGTCGGGTTCAAGTTGGGCCCATTTGAATTGCTGGACCTGACCGCCCTCGATGTCTCCCATCCGGTGATGGAGTCGATCTACCGCCAATATTACGAAGAGGCGCGCTACCGCCCCAGCGTCATCACCGCACAGCGGCTCGCAGGCGGCATGCTGGGTCGCAAGACGGGCCAGGGGTTTTACCGCTACGAGGGTCAGCAGGCTCAGTGGCCGCCCGAGCCTCCTGCACCCCAGGTGTCAGAGATGCCTCCCGTGTGGGTTTCCAGCCGCGCTGCGCGCCGTGCGGAGCTGTACCAACTGCTCAAGGACTTGGGTGCCACCATCGAAACCGGTACCTCTCCCTCACCCCAGGCACTCACTTTGGTGGCTCCGCTGGGCTTCGACGTGACCACGGTGGCCGTGGTCGAACGCCTGGACCCCAGCCGCACCATCGGCATTGACATGCTGGTGGACGATGCCAGCACCAAGCGCCGCGTTCTGGCCACCAACCCGGCCACCCGGGCCGACAT
>CAZWRK010000086.1:0-18045 GCA_964635875.1 uncultured Aquaspirillum sp. | reverse complement strand
TCGCCCACAAAAAAGCCGGTCATCAGACCGGCTTTTTTTCTGTTGGCGCTCGCGTTTAAAACACCCAGCCTTGTTGTCGGCAGCCCCATTGGATGGCGAGCACAAAAACTGCCGCAATAATATCGTCGAGCATCACCCCGATTCCGCCGCCGATCATGCTGTCAAACCACGCAATCGGCCACGGTTTTACCGCATCAAAAAACCGAAATAGCGAAAAGGCAAACAGCCAATCGGCTGAGGTTTCTGGCGTGAACGACAAAATCAGCAACATCGCAACGATTTCATCCCACACGATGCCGCCATAGTCATGAATCCCCAAACTATGACCCGCTACATCACAAAACCAGCAGCCAATCACAAACAAAGGAATACATAACCACGCCATGCCAAGCGGGGAAATGCCAAGCGCCAAACAACATGCATACAGCGGCAAAGCCACCAAAGTACCCGCCGTGCCGGGCGCGCGCGGCGACAGGCCCGAGCCAAAACCAAAGGCGAAAAAATGCGCAGGATGCTGAAAAAGAAATGCCCAGCTAGGGCGTGTTGAAGTGGTCAAACCCGCTTTTTCCACAGTCGATCACCTTATTGCTTTCGTCAATCAACCGGCAGGAATGACCAGACACGATGCGTCCAATGCGCGCCGGTGACAGGCCAAGCTCCTCCCCCAAAGCGGTAATCGCTGCACGTGCAGACACCGGAGCGGTAAAGCACAGCTCGTAATCATCACCACCGGCGACAATATAATCCCGCGTCAATGCGCCCTGTGCGGTCAACCACGGCAAGCTCGGAATCGCGGCCAGCATCAGTTCGGCACCGCAATCAGATCGCTGCAAAATATGCTGTAAATCGCCTAGCAGGCCATCCGAGATGTCCAGCGCAGCATGCGCCAATCCCCGCGCCAGCAGCGCCTGACCAAAGGCCACACGCGGCATCGGCTGTTCAAGCGCAAGCACACACTGTGCCTGCAGGTCGGGAGGAAGCTGTGGCAGACGGCCTTGGAGAAATGCCAAGCCCGCTGCAGCCAACCCCAACGGCCCGCTCACCCAAATATCATCGCCGATTTGCGCGTAATCACGACGCAAAGCGGTTCCAGCGGGCGTTTCGCCGCCAATCGTGACCGAAAAAGTCAGCGGCCCGCGGGTGGTATCGCCACCAATGACATCAACGGAAAATTGATCGGCCAAGGCAAACAAGCCTTCGGCAAAGGCGGCAACCCATGTGGGTTCAATCGACGGCAGCGCCGCAGAAAGCGTCACCCAACGCGGCTGCGCACCCATCGCGGCCATGTCGGACAAATTCACCGCCAACGTTTTATGGCCGAGTCGATAAGGATCGGTATCAGGGAAAAAGTGGCGCCCAGAAACCAGCATATCGGTGGAAATATGCAGGTCATATCCGGCACGCGGACGCAGAATCGCCGCATCATCCCCAACCCCCAGCACCGCAGACGGTGCTGGACGAGAGAAATAGCGGCGAATAAGTTCAAACTCGTTCATCGGCACAGGCCGTGAATTAGTTGCTACGGGTACGGCGAGAAGAGCGGGCAGCAGCGACTTCATCGCCACGCACTTGCTCGGCCAGCTTATCCAACACCCCATTCACGAATTTATGACCATCGGTGCCACCAAAAGTTTTGGTGATTTCGATCGCTTCGTTAATGATGACGGGATACGGTGTTTCCACCAAATTGATCAGCTCTAAAGCCGCCATCCGCAATACCGAACGTTCAACCGGACTCACTTCTTCCGCCGGACGTTCGTAGTACGCAGCAAGGCGCTCATCCAACATAGTGAACTCATTCAGCACACCGTATAACAGTGTGCGAAACAAGGCCTCATCTGCTTTTGCGAACCATTCATTTTCGCGCAGATGTTTTTCGATCGAAGCCGCAGACAGCCCATTATTCAGCTGCCACTCATAAATGCCTTGCACCGCGAATTCGCGGGCGCGTCGTCTTGCTGTTTTCATTAGTCGTAAAAGCTCTTTTGCAAATTGGCCATTTCCACCGCGCAACGTGCGCACTCGCGCGCCTTTTCTTCGACACGCACTTCGGCCTGCTCATCGGTCTCGGTGGTCAGAACACCGTTGGCAATCGGAATATCAAAATCTAGACCGACGCGCGTAATGCCCGCACCCGACTCATTCGACACCAGCTCAAAATGGTAAGTTTCACCACGAATCACCGCGCCCAATGCCACCAAGGCATCAAAGCCTTCGTCTTCGCTTTGGGCCAGCGTCTGCAGCGCCAAGGGAATTTCTAGCGCCCCCGGAACACTCACCAACACGATATCTTCAGGCGCAACCCCGAGCTTCACCAGCTCGTCGAGACATGCCTCACGCAAGCCTTCGCACACGGATTGATTGAAGCGAGCGACGACCACGCCAATTCGTAGATCTTCGCCCTTTAGATTAGATTCAACGGTTACGATGTCGGGATGCATACTTCCTCCGAGCGCACTTTGGCGCAGCAGGCGGTGAAAAAAGACGTATTCTAGCCTTCGCTACCATCTGGCAGCAAATAACCCGTCACTTCAAGATTGAAGCCCGTCATACTCGGCAGCTTCATCGACTTCGACATTAAGCGCATTTTGCCGACCCCTAGAGCCTTCAACATCTGCGCACCAATGCCGTAAATTTTTGGATCCCAGCGCCGCGCCGGTGCAGCTGCAACACTCGGAAATGCCCGCGCCAAAAGGTCGGAGCCATTTTCTTCGCGATGCAACAAAATCATCACGCCTTGCTCGGACTGCGCAAACTGACGCAACACCTGCGGCACACTCCACGAATGACCACTGCTGGACACATCCATCCAGTCCATGACCGACAACGGCTCATGCACCCGCACCAGCGTTTCGGTTTGCGCCTGAATATCGCCCTTCACTACGGCTAAATGGGTCGCATTGGACGATGCGTCACGGAAAGCATGCAGCGTAAAGGTACCAAACGCGGTGTCCACTGGCCGCTGCGCCACCGGCTCGACCAAGCTTTCAGTTTGGCTGCGGTAGGCGATCAAATCGGCAATCGTGCCGACTTTCAGATCGTGCTCGCGGGCAAATTCCAGCAACTCCGGCAAGCGCGCCATCGTGCCATCGTCGTTCATGATCTCGCAGATCACCGCCGCTGGCGTCAACCCCGCCAACGCCGCCAAATCGCAACCGGCTTCGGTATGACCCGCGCGCACCAACACGCCGCCGTTTTGCGCTTTCAGCGGGAAGATATGGCCGGGCTGAACGATATCGCTCGGTTTGGCGTGTTTAGCGACCGCCGCTTGCACCGTGCGCGCGCGATCGGCCGCAGAAATGCCGGTCGAGACGCCTTCTGCCGCTTCGATCGACAAGGTGAAGTTGGTGCCATGCGACGAACCGTTTTGGCTCACCATCAGCGGCAAATTCAGCTGCTGGCAACGGTCTTCCGTCAGGGTCAGGCAAATCAGGCCGCGTGCGTATTTGGCCATGAAATTAATCATTTCGGCGCTGACAAAATCGCCCGCCAAAATCAAATCACCTTCGTTTTCGCGATCTTCGTCATCGACCAAAATCACCATTTTGCCCGCACGAATGTCGGCAATAATGTCCTGCATAGGAGAGAGGGACATGCTCAAATAGCCTCCATCGAGTGCATACGCTCAACATAGCGCGCAATCAGATCAATTTCCAAATTGACCGAATGCCCTGCTTGCAGCTGTTTTAGGGTGGTATTTTCCAGCGTATGCGGAATTAAATTGATCAAGAAATGGGTGCCGTCGACCCGATTGGTGGTCAGGCTCACGCCGTTCACCGCGATCGAGCCTTTGCCCGCAATGTATTTTGCCAAGGCGGCAGGGGCGCGAATTTCCAGCTCCCAGCAATCGCCCAGCGGCTCAAAACGCACCACCTCACCGACGCCGTCCACATGCCCCGACACCAAATGCCCGCCCAAACGATCGGCCAAGCGCAAAGCTTTTTCGAGGTTGAGGGTTTGGTTTAGCGCGGTCAGACCGATGGTGCAATCTAAAGTTTCTTTCGAGACATCCACCTGATACGACTGCCCGTCTTGGTTAATCACTGTCAGACATACGCCGTTATGCGCGATGCTATCGCCCAACGCCACGTCGGACATGTCCAAAGCAGGGGCAGAAATGGTCAGACGGCGATCCTCGCCGCGTGCCTCAATGGCCGTAATCGTGCCGATGGCTTGAATAATACCGGTAAACATTCGTTTGAACCTTTCCGCAAATAAACTGGCTGCATTGTAGCCGCAAGCGCGCAGCTACGCATAACCCGTGCACCCACACCGCAGACAGAGCCATCGCGCCAGCGCGCCCTTTCCGGTAAAATCATCCGTTTTTTCAGTCTGTTCCTGCCATGTCTGCCGATTCCGCCCTTGTCACCCGCGAAGCTGCGCGCCGCCGCACCTTTGCGATTATTTCCCACCCCGATGCGGGTAAAACCACGCTGACCGAAAAACTGTTGTTATTTTCGGGCGCGATCCAAATGGCCGGTACGGTCAAAGGCAAAAAAACCGGCAAATTCGCCACCTCAGACTGGATGGAAATTGAAAAGCAACGGGGGATTTCGGTTGCATCCTCAGTCATGCAGTTCGATTACCGCGACCACGCCGTCAACCTGCTCGACACCCCCGGACACCAAGACTTCTCCGAAGATACTTACCGTGTGTTGACCGCCGTCGATTCGGCATTGATGGTGATTGATGCCGCCAAAGGCGTAGAAGCACAAACCATCAAATTGCTCAATGTGTGCCGCCTACGCAACACGCCAATCGTCACACTGATGAACAAATATGACCGCGAAGTCCGCGATTCATTAGAGCTGCTCGACGAAGTTGAAAACGTGCTCGAAATTCGCTGCGCGCCGATTACGTGGCCGATTGGCATGGGCAAAACCTTCCGTGGGGTGTACGACCTGATCAACGATCGCGTCGTGCTGTTTGAAGCCGGTGCCGAGCGCTTGCCGCACGAATTCGACATCATCGAAGGCATTGATAACCCACGCTTAGACGAACTGTTTCCGCTGGAAATGGACAATCTGCGCAACGAAATCGAACTGGTGCGCGCCGCCAGTAACGAATTCAACCTCGAAGAATTCTTGGCGGGCGAACTGACGCCGGTGTTCTTCGGTTCGGCGATTAATAATTTCGGGATCAAAGAAATTTTAGATTCCCTGATTGACTGGGCGCCCGCCCCTGCCCCGCGTGATGCGACCGTGCGCACGGTGGAACCGGGTGAAGAAAAGTTCAGCGGCTTTATTTTCAAAATCCAAGCCAATATGGACCCGAAACACCGCGACCGCATTGCCTTCTTGCGAGTGTGCTCGGGGAAATTTGAGCGCGGCATGAAGCTGAAACATTTGCGCCTGAACCGTGATATTGCCGCGACTTCGGTCGTGACCTTTATGGCCCATGACCGCGAAATCGTTGAAGAAGCATGGCCGGGCGATATTATTGGTCTGCCGAACCACGGCAATATTCAAATTGGCGACACCTTCTCCGAAGGCGAAATGCTCGCGTTTACCGGTATTCCGTTCTTTGCACCGGAATTATTCCGCTCAGTGCGCATTCGCAACCCCTTGAAAATCAAGCAATTGCAAAAAGGTCTCCAGCAGTTGGGCGAAGAAGGCGCGGTGCAGGTCTTTAAACCCGCGCATGGCGGTGATTTGATTTTGGGCGCGGTCGGGGTGCTGCAGTTTGAAGTGGTGGCGCATCGCTTGCACACCGAATATGGTGTCGATGCCGTGTTTGAATCCTGCTCGATCTCGACCGCACGTTGGGTCAGCTGCGACGACCGCAAAAAACTCGAAGAGTTTGAGCGGGCCGTGAATAACAACCTCGCGACCGACGCCGCAGGCAGCTTGACGTATCTGGCCCCGAATCGGGTCAACTTAGAGCTGACCCGCGAGCGCTGGCCAGAGATTCGTTTCCATGAAACCCGTGAACATTCGATTAAATTGTCATGATTGAATTTTTTCGGCAGTGGCTCACCGAGTTACCGCGAATTTGGGTATTGGATATTGCCCGATCGGGTGCGCTGATTATTGCTTTAATTAGTCTGCGCATTATTTTCGCACGCGCCCTCGCCACGCAACCGCAATTAACGCTGGAAATTCGCCGACGCTGGTCGGTGAATTTCCGCAATGCCTTAATTATTTTGGGCCTAACTTGTTTATCTGTGATTTGGATGCAAGAACTGGCCACGCTCGCAGTATCGATGGTGGCGATTGCCGCCGCCATCGCCATTTCGGGCAAAGAAATGATTATGTGTTTTGTCGGCTCGTTATATCGCACGATGGTCAAAAGTTATTCGGTCGGCGATCACATCGAGATTAATGGCATTCGCGGGCGGGTGATTGATATTAACTTGTTTGGCACCACGGTCATGGAAATCGGGCCGGGTCGGGATGGTCATCAAATGACAGGGCGC
The DNA here is from genome assembly GCA_964635875.1 of uncultured Aquaspirillum sp. Classification (GTDB taxonomy): domain Bacteria; phylum Pseudomonadota; class Gammaproteobacteria; order Burkholderiales; family Aquaspirillaceae; genus CAZWRK01. The sequence goes on along the minus strand of CAZWRK010000086.1, from coordinate 11,630 downwards.
GCGATTAGCCTGCCTAATAGTTTGCTGTTATCTCATCCAGTGATTCGAGAAGATTTCACCGATGAATTTATCGTGCATGTGGTGAGCGTGCCGGTCTCTGTGGCAATCGATTTAATGTATGCCCAAAGCGTGCTGCTCGCCGCGGCCGAAGACTTTTGCGCACCGTTTATCGAAGAAGCGGAAAAGCATATGGCGCGCATTGAAAGCATGAATATGGTTGATACACCATCGGTTCGGCCGCGCGCCTCACTGCAATTGGTCGATGATGAATGCGCCAAGCTGATGGTCAGGATTGCCATTCCCCCGACCCAAAAACAGCGTGCCGAGCAGGCCATTTTGCAACGTTTTATTCGCGAAGTTTTGCCCAGCTCAAAACCTGCACCGCACTAATCTTATTTCACCCAAAATTACAATGGGAGTGCATATTGGATGATGCGCTCCCATTCTTTTTTATCGGTCAGCATCATGAAAACGTATCAAAAAATTATTGACGAAAGCCTACGCTTATTTAATCAAGAAGGCGAAAGAAACATTACGACCAACCATATTGCCAATCATTTATCGATCAGCCCTGGCAATTTGTATTATCACTTTCGCAACAAAGAAGAAATCATTTATCAAATATTTTTACAATATAAAGCTTATATTCATCAGCATATTGCCTTACCGCAAGAGCGCACATTAACAGTGCGCGACATCCTGACTTATTTAGAAAAAGCATTTCACGCTATTTGGATGTTTCGGTTTATGTTTTACGATTTATCGAGCTTATTGGCACGCAATCCTAAACTCTGCACTGAATATCATCAATTTATTCACGAAGACATGCGTGGCCGGTTGCAGGCGATTTTTCGGGAGTGCCGACAATTAGGATTTATCGCGATCGAAGACGACGATATGAATGCGATGCTGAATCAAATCTGGCTTCTGGTGAAATTTTGGTTCACGTTTGAGCAAACCACGCCCCCCACGACACCGCTCACCGAAGCAACGAGCCAGCGCGGTATTGAGCAAGTGCTTTTTTTACTCAAACCTTACATCCAAGCACCGTGGAAAGCGGATTTTCAGCGCGCCCTGACACCCAACAGCGCGGCCTAAGACAAGGCCGCCGCAGGCGTCCCCTCCGGCCCGAGCAATGCATCATCGAGTGTTAAATGTTTGCCGGTCAGCTCTTTTACTAAATGGCTGGCATTGCGGGCGGTGAGCGCGTACACCGACAACTGCGGACTCACGCCCAAGCTGGTTGGAAAAATCGAGGCGTCCATAATGCTCAAATTCTCCAAATACCAATGCCGCCCAAAACTCGACACCACCCCGAGTTTTTCTTCGCGCGCCATCGCTGCGCCGCCCATGACATGAGCACTGATTAAACGCGCTTTCATCTTGGTAAACGGCAGCCGATAAATCGCGTCACGCGCGCTCTGCCAACTCGTCCACACTTGCGAATCTTCATGCAAGGGCAGCACTTGCTTGGCACCGGCGGCAAATTGGATTTCGGCCATGGTTAACCACGCTCGCCGGATCGCATCCCATAGCGTTTCATTCAGCGGATAGTCCAACACCGGACTGCCATCACCGCGCAGCGTGACCCGCCCACCGACACTCAAGGGATGAAAGCCATCTCGAACCCCGCTCAAAAGCAGCTGTAAATCGGGCAATTGATGCATCAGTTCACGATGAAACCGTCCAAAACCCGTCAGCGCCACCGCCGCCATCAGCGGGTGCACCGGCGCGCTTTCAATCGTAAAACCCAAAGGGCCGTCGATTTCGTCCAAGTTTAAAAAGTGATCGCTGTACAACGCCTGAGGTGCGCCTTGCCACGCGGCAACGGTTTTAGGCATCAGCGCCGCAGACAACGCCACCGGCTGCAACAATGTCCGCGCCCCCACATGGCGATAGGGGTCCCAAACCTCGCTGCGAATCAGCAACGCAGGCGTCGCCATCGCGCCCGCCGCTAAAATAAAATGCCGCGCCCGTATCGTCACGCGCACCCCAGTCAGATAGCGCCCGTTCTCATCCAACGCCACACACTGCAGTTGACGAACTTGACCATGTGCAAAGGTGATTTTTTCTGCCCGCAAGTGGGTATACAACGCCGCGCCACGATCCAAGGCCGCCGGTATCGCCGTCACCAACATCGACTGCTTGGCATTGGTCGGACAGCCCATACTGCAATATCCCAAATCCCAACAATCGCGCACGCTACGTGCCATCGGCTTGGTGGAAATCCCAAGCTTTCTAGCACCCCGCGCCAACACCGCGTTATTCGTATTCGATGGCGACGTCCACGGCGCAATATTCAAATAGCGCTCGACTTGTTCAAACCAGCGCCGTAACTCGCCAGACTCGAATTCACCCATCCCAAAGTGTTCGCGCCAATACATCAGCGTTTCATCGGGAATGCGCATGCTCGAGGCCCAACTCACCGTGGTCGAGCCGCCCACCGCCCGACCTTGCAACAAGGTGATCGCTTTGTCAGCGGTGCGCCGTGCGCCGCCTTCTTGATAGAGCTGCGGATAGGCATCGCTTTCTTTAAGGGTGAATTGGCTCGAACCAAACAAGCCACCCTCTTCGACCATGCACACCTTCAGCCCCGCCAAGGTCATCATTTCTGCAGCAATACCGCCGCCTGCCCCCGTTCCAACAATCACCACATCCGCTTCGATGACTTGATCTTGATTGAACGTCGCGGCATCGGTGACATTCCAGCCCTGCTCAATACCGGCCGCAATGAGGTCGTGAATTTTCGCCTGAGTCATAAGCACCGTTCCTGATAAGCCTGCCGACTGCCTCGCCACATGGCCTTACGCACCGTGACGCGCTTTAGGATGAAAATGAATCGGGACTTCTGACGGCGGCGGTGACTGGAAAATCGACTTTTTGATTTTGCCCATGACGTGCATTTCACACGGTCGGCATTCAAATTTTAAGGTGAGTTTTTCATTGCCATTGACCAACACCATCGGTTCAGCACGCACCTGCCCCATGACACCCGTCACGCCTTTGGCCTGTTTCGGGCACAAATTGAACGAATAACGCAGACAGTGTTTGGTGATCATCAACGACACTTCGCCCGCTTCTTCATGGGCTTCATACGCCGCGTCGATGAGTTGAACACCATGCTTGTGATAAAACTGCCGCGCCAAATGGTTGTAAACATTGGCCAAATAGCTCAGTGAGGTTTCGGGGTAGACCGCCCACGGCATCACCGGCGCTTTGCGCGGCGCACGCTGCCACGCCTGAACCCGCGCCGTTTCGAGTGCGGCGACCGCTTCGCGACGTAGCGCATTCAGCGTCGAAGCGGGGACAAAATACGGCTGCGCCAAAGTAAGCTGCACCGCCTGCGCGCTAAATAAGGTATTCCCGAGCTTACTCACGCCCTCGCGCAGCGCCTGTTCCGCGCGCGCAGCATCGCGAGCCGGTTCCAGCGGCAACGCGACCTCGGCATGCGCCGTACAGCCGTCGGCATCAGTCAAGGTCAGGCGCAAACCCTGCGCCCATTCTTCGAGTGTTAACCACACCGGAATGCGCCGTTCAGCCGATTTTTTCAGCAGCGCCTGATCCCATGCGTGATCGCGGTTACGATTGATCGACGTGCCGACCCGCAATCCGCTCAGCTCGGTCAATGGCTCGTTAGGCCACACCCGCCACACCGCCAGCCCCTCTTGATCGGCTTGTTTTTGAACGCGATTGGCTTGAACCCCAACCACCTCGCGCTTTTTCATGTAGTTCAGGCCGTCGCCATTCGCCATCGACTCGGGCGTTTCCAAGTCAAAATAATCTTGGCCGATATGCACAACATGACCAATCGGCACCCCGACAAATTTCGGTGAATCAAATGCGCCAATATCTTCTTTGCGGCCGGTCGCAAAATAATCGGTGCTGCCGCGGTTAAAGGTTTTATCGGGATTGGGGGTAAAGAAAATCTCGCTGCTGCCGCTGGATGCCGGTGCAAATTCGGGGCGACGCGTCAAAATTTCATCCAACAACAAGCGATAATGCGCAGTGATGTTTTTCACATAGCTGACGTCTTTATATCGGCCTTCGATTTTGAACGAGCGCACGCCGGCATCAATCAGGGCTTCTAAGTTATCGCTTTGGTTGTTGTCTTTCATCGACAACAGATGTTTTTCAAATGCGACCACCCGACCTTGGGCATCGTTGAGGGTAAACGGCAAGCGACAGGCTTGCGAGCAATCACCGCGATTGGCGCTACGACCGGTTTGAGCGTGGCTGATATAGCACTGCCCCGAATACGCCACACACAACGCACCATGAATGAAATATTCGATCGTAGTGTCGGGATCGACCGCCTCGTAAATACGGCGAATTTGCTCCACCGTCAGTTCACGCGCCAGCACCAATTGCGACAAGCCGCTATCGGCCAAAAACCGCGCTTTTTCGGGGCTGCGAATGTCGCATTGGGTACTGGCATGCAGCTCGATTGGGGGCAAATCCATTTCCAAGATGCCCATATCTTGGACAATCAACGCATCGACACCGGCTTCGTAAAGCTGCCAAATCAGCTTACGCGCGGCCTCTAATTCGGCATCGTGCAAAATGGTGTTGAGCGTCGTAAAAATCCGCGCATGGTAGCGCCGCGCAAAACGCACCAACTCGGCAATATCTGCGAGAGAGTTGCCCGCATTGTGTCGCGCCCCAAATGCGGGGCCGCCCAAATACACCGCATCGGCGCCATGCAAAATGGCTTCGCGGCCAATCTCGATGTTCTTGGCAGGCGAAAGTAATTCAAGCTGATGGGCGGGCAAACGCATAAAAGTAGAGTCCTTGGAAAAACATTAAAGTCAGGCCGAATGGCAGCGGGCGAATTATACCGGATTGCCTCACAGGGATTGGCCCTTGCCTGCACGACCATGCCTCACGGGTTCACACCGGCGAAATTGTCAATTTTCGCAAATTTATAGTTTAAAAAACTTTTGTAGGGTTTATAGTTTTTAAAAAAGAGTGCATTCATCTTTCACAAAATGCCCATCTGCAGAGGGGAGCAGGTCATGACTTTACTATTGGAACCCTCCAATCTAAATCCCGAAAGCATTAAGAGCCATACCGCCATTCTCAGCCAAGTGCTTGCCGGTATTCCGATCGCGACCTTTATGATTGACGCCGATCACCGCATTATTTTATGGAATCGCGCCTGTGAAATGCTGACGCGTTGCCCCGCCAGCGAAATGATCGGTAGCCAACGGCAGTGGGAGGCGTTCTACCCAGCGCAACGCCCTGTGCTCGCAGATTTGGTGGTGGATAATGTGGTCAACACCCAAATTGGCGACTTTTATGGCGGTAAATACCAACGCTCGCAAACCGTTCCGGGTGCTTTTGAAGTCGAAGATTTTTTCCCACATTTTGGCGAAGGCGGCCGCTGGCTGCACTTTACCGTTTCCCCGATTCGCAATGAGCAAGGCGAAGTCGTTGGGGCGGTAGAGTTGTTGCAAGATGTCACCGAACGTCGCCACGCTGAAGAGCAAATGCGCCTGTTTCAACGCGCCGTCGAATCGACCTCGACCGGCGTCATGATTAGCCATGCCCTGCAAGACAGCCACCCCATCGAGTATGTGAACCCGGCATTCGAGTCGATTACAGGTTATTCAGCAGCAGAATGCCTTGGGCAAAACGGGGTCAATTTATTGGCTAAAAATGCAGACCAAGCGCAGCTCGATATCATGGAACAAGCCGTGCAAGGCCAACGCCATAGCGCCCTCGTCATTGAAGGCGTTCGGCCCGACGGCAGCGAAAGCTGGTACCACCTTTCGAGCACCTCGGTTTGTCATGGCGGCCATGAACCCAGCCACTTTATTAGCATCATCCAAGACATTACCGATCAAAAACGCTACGAAAAAGAGCTAGAAAAACGCGCTAATTTTGACAGTCTGACCGGCCTCGCCAATCGCAATTTGCTCTGCGACCGCATGCAACAATGGATTGCCCATGCGCATAAACACAACGAAACCTTTGCCGTTGTGTTTATGGATTTGGATCATTTTAAAGTGGTCAATGACTCGCTCGGCCATGATTCAGGCGATACGCTGTTGCGCGAAATGGCGGCCCGCCTCACACAAAAATTGCACCCCGATGAAACGGTCGCCCGTCTGGGCGGCGATGAGTTTATTTTGCTGCTTCATGTCGACCCAGAGGCCATAGAACACCATTTAACTCAACGCCTCGACGCGCTCAGTGCGACGTTGCGCCAAGAAATCTCGATCCAAAACGAGCCGGTGCATATTGGCGCCAGCATCGGTGTCGCCCTGTTTCCGCGTGATGGCACCACCACCGACGCACTGATGAAAGCGGCCGATCTTGCGATGTACCGCGCCAAAGAAACCGGCCGCAACCATTGCCAGTTCTACGCAGAAGAACTGAACGAGCGTGTTGTTAATCGCCTGCAACGTGAAAATGCCCTTCATCACGCCATAGAGCGCAATGAATTCCGGCTTCATTTCCAGCCTCAAATTTGTGCAAAGACGGGGAACCTCATCGGCGTCGAAGCGCTGATCCGCTGGCAGCATCCCGAACTCGGGCTGTTAGGCCCCGCCCACTTCATTCCGCTGGCAGAAGACAATGGTTTGATCTTGCCGATTGGCGAATGGGTGATCGAAGAAGCCTGCCGACAATACCAAGTTTGGCAAGACGCCGCATTGCCGCCCTTCCGCGTCGGTATCAACATTTCGGCACGGCAATTTTGGAAAGGCAATATCTCGACGCTAATCGCAAACGCACTCTCGAAAATCGACCCCAATCGACTGCATTTAGATGTTGAAGTCACCGAAAGCATGCTCATGCAAGATCCGGAAGGGGCGATTACCGCCATGCGCCGCCTGCAACAGCAGGGGATCAAAATCGCGCTGGATGACTTTGGAACCGGCTACTCGAGCCTGAACTATCTGCGGCGCTTACCGCTGGACTGTCTCAAAATTGACCAGTCTTTTGTTCACGATGTCGAGCACAGTCGAGGCGCACGGGAAATTATTCATGCCATCGTGGGTCTCGCGCGCGGACTGCACTTGGAAACCATCGCGGAGGGGGTCGAAACACAGGGGCAATTAGAATTTATTCGTGATGCGGGGGTCGATATTATTCAGGGCTACTACTTCAGCCGTCCCTTGTCTGCAGAGGCTTTTTTGACCTACATGCGAGACCTGCAACTGACCTGCCCTTCGCAAAATCTCACCCGAACTGAAAAAAAATAAAAAAATTTGTCAGGAATCAGGGCTTGCGCCGACTCAACCTACAAGAACCCTGTGCAACACAGGTTCAGCGGGGGATGAATGGTTCATCCCCCCACTTTTGGAGAGACACCATGAGCAAAGCCAATACCCTGATTCACGCCGCCGCTTCCACCTTGTTGGCCGCAGGCTTGCTGACCGCTTCGGTTTCGGCGATGGCCGCAGAAGGTGGCAAAGAGAAATGTTTTGGCGTGGCCAAAGCCGGACAAAACGATTGCGGCAGCAAAACCAGCAAACATTCTTGCGCCGGTCAATCGAAAATCGACAATGATCCGAACGATTTCAAATTGGTGCTCAAAGGTAGCTGCGAAAAAATGGGCGGCAAATTGACTCCCGCTGACGCCGCAAAGTAAGCCGATGACGCGCCCCCACCCCACCTCTTTTCATCCTGCAGTGACCTTGCCGGTCGCTGCGGGGCTTGGCTTGCGGACACCGCATCTGACGCATGTGCTGGAAACACGCCCCGATGTGGCATGGTTTGAAGTGCATAGCGAAAACTATTTTTTAGCGGGCGGGGCGCAGTGGCAGGCCTTGGCCGCGATTCGCGAACACTACCCGATCAGCGTGCACGGGGTGGGGATGTCGTTAGGCAGTGCCGAGGGGCTAAACCCTCGGCATATTGAACAGCTCAAAACCCTGATTGATCGGATTCAACCGGCGGCCGTTTCGGAGCATTTGTGCTGGTCGGCGGTTGGCGGGCGCTGGCTCAATGACCTCTTACCATTGCCCTACACCCAAGAAGCTTTAAATCTGGTTTGCCGTCATATCGACCAACTACAAACCGCTTTGCGACGGCCGATTGTGTTGGAAAACGTGTCGAGTTACCTGCGGTTTTTACCCGAAGACATGCCCGAATGGGTCTTTTTGAACGAAGTCGCTGAACGCACCGGCTGCGGGATTTTGCTGGATGTGAACAATATTTACGTTAGTGCATGCAATCATGGCTTTGATGCCCACGACTTTTTGGCCGGTATTGCGCCTCGGCATGTGGCCGAAATTCATTTGGCCGGATTTGAAATTCAAGCGGGGCTTCTCGTCGACACCCATTCGCGCCCCGTCTGTGCAGAAGTTTGGGCGCTGTATCAGGCCACCCTCGCACGCTTTGGCGCGGTGCCGACCTTGATTGAATGGGATCAAGACATCCCAGAATTTTCGGTTCTGCAGGCCGAAGCCGCCTGCGCCGAACGCTATTTAAAACACGTGCGACAGGAGCAAAAACATGCCCAGCCTGCATGAGCTTCAAGCGCAATTTTCGCGGGCAGTCTTCAGCCCGCACACCGCCGCACCCACATTGTTGGCGCACTGTGCCGGCGCGCCAGAGCAGGCGCAACGCGGATTGACGGCCTACCGCGCCAGCATTTTGGCCAATCTGGCAGGGGCGGTCTACGCGAGCTACCCCACGATTGCCGTAATTATTGGCCCAGAAGCCTTGCGCCAACTATGTCACCGCTACGCCGCCCACAGCCCTAGCCTCAGCGGGGATTTAAATGGCTATGGTCATGATTTTGATCTGCTTTTAGCCACCCACCCCGAACTGACCGAGCTGCCTTATTTGCCCGCAGTGGCGCGTCTCGATTGGCTGATTCAGACCCTCGCAACCGCCGAAGACATCCCACAAGATTTAAGCCAACTCGCCACGCTTGCACCCGAGCAATGGGATCGGCTGCGTTTTACGTTGGATCCTGCCTGTGCATGCCTCGCCTCAAGTTGGCCGATCGGCACGCTATGGCGCGTTAATCAGCCCGATGATGACGGAGATTTTCGGGTGAATTTGAGCATCGCCGAAACCGTGCTCGTTCAACGCCGTCGCCACGGCATCGCGGTCGAAATTCTCTCAGCAGGCGACGCGATTGTGTTGAATCGCCTTGCCGCCGGTGAAACTTTAGGCATGGCGGTTCAAGCGGCCGCCGATAGCGGCAGCGCATTTGATCTCGCTGCTGCGCTCCAGCATTGGATTCAGCACGGGGTATTACGGCGCGCCAATCTTGAGGAGACGATTTAACATGTTCAAGCAACTTGACCAGCGATTGCGCTCACCGTGCCTGCAGCGGCTACGTGACGGCCTGAATGCGTTCGCCACTCCATTATTTGATCTATTGATTCGGCTTTATATCGCGGAGATTTTTTTGCGCGCGGGCTGGCTCAAGATCCGCGCATGGGACAACACATTAGATTTGTTTGCCTATGTCTATCAGGTGCCGATTTTGCCGCCGGACTGGGCCGCGGTGATGGGGACGGCCGGCGAATTGATCTTGCCGATTTTCTTGATTCTCGGACTGGGCGGGCGCTTCGCAGCGCTGGGTTTGTTTGTGATGAACCTCGTTGCAGCGTATTCGTTTCCCGATATTTCCGATTTAGGTTTGCAAGATCATGTGCTGTGGGGGGCGCTGCTATTGGTGACCTTTTTTCACGGTGCAGGACGCTTTTCGGTCGATGCGTATTGGATATCGCGTCAGGCAACGCGCGCTTAAAAAATCCTAAACAACTCGGCATAGGTCAACGCGCTATACTGCCCAGCTTGTGGGGCGAGTTGGGTTGAACCGTCACGGTTCACAGCGGGCCCAAATCACGTGAGCGGCCCCTATCCGTACCGTCTCTGGAGTTTTCATGAATTTTCTTCGTTCCCTGCGGATCGGTAGCCGTCTTGGCGCAGCCTTCACGCTGTTACTGTGTTTATTGTTAGCTGTCGCTTTTTTCGCCAAGCAAGAAATGGAACACGAATCGGCGGTGATTCGAAAAATTGTCGATGAGCAGGTTTTGCGGCTGTCTCTTGCCGAATCTTTGCAGCACCACGCCCAAGGCGCTGCAGTGCCCTTGCTGCAATTGCTCGTCACCACCGAGCGCGAACAGCGGATACCGCTCTATAAGCAGATGGATGATGAAAATAATGCCGCCGATGCGGTGTTAACCCAACTCAAAACCGCCAGCGAACACGCTAACAACCCCGAACTGCTGACCCGCCTCCATACCCTGCGCAACGATTACCGCGATGTGTTTCGCGACACTGTCGAGCAAATTGAACTCAACGGCACCGAAGAAGCACGCGTGCACTTTGCACAAAAAACCCAGCCCGCCATGCTCGCGCTCTTACGCGCCAGCGCCGACTTGGTCAGCGCGGAGCAACAGACGATGCAAAGCCATCTCAAGCAGCTTGAGCAAGACGTAACCCACGCGCAAACCATGATGCTGCTGATTGCCGCCAGTGCGGCCTTGTTGGGCCTGCTCTTGGCGTGGCGCGTCACTCAGAGCATTGTCGGGCCGCTGAACGATGCGGTGAAATTGGCCGACTCGGTGGCGCAGGGCGATCTCACCGGCACCATCCAGCTACACGGCAAAGATGAAGTCACCGCGCTATCGCGGGCGCTGCTCAGTATGCAACATTCGTTATCGGGGCTGATTGGCGGCATCTTACATTCTGCGCAAAGCGTTCACGGCGCAGCAGAAGGCATGAGCACACCGGTGGCCGAAGTCCGTCAAAGTTCGTCTTCGCAGCATCAAGCAGTGGAAGTCGTGACCCGCTCGGTCGAAGGCTTTGCCCACGAAACCCAAAACATTGCCGCGACCGCCCACCTCACTCGCCAACAAGCCGAACATGCGCGCGATCTCGCCATGACCAGCTCGAATTTGATTGGTCAAGCCACCGGAGAAGTCGCGCGCATTGCCGCCACCGTGACCGATTCGGCGCGTTCGGTCGAAGCGCTCCGCGAGCGTGCTTTGGCGGTGCGCGACCTGCTCGGCATGGTCAAGGGCATTGCCGAGCAAACCAATTTACTTGCGTTGAATGCGTCAATTGAAGCGGCGCGCGCGGGCGAAACCGGACGCGGATTTGCGGTTGTGGCCGATGAAGTGCGCAAACTCGCCGACCGCACCGGCCTTGCAACCGAAGAAATCAACACCGTGATGGATGCCATCGACCGTGAAACCAGCGTGGCGGTAGAGCGCATGAGCCAAGGCCGAACCGAAATGCAGCGCGGCGTTGAGCTGATCGAAAGTATTGTGCCGCCGCTCGGCAGCCTCTGTGAGGGCGCGCAACATTCGCTGGCACAGCTCGATGCTCTAAATGGCACCTTGTCGCGACAAGTGCAAGAAAGCGGCCGGATTGCCGATCAAATCGGCCAAATTGGCGCAATGGCCTCCGAAAACCTCAATGCCACCGCAAACGTAGCCAATACCTCAGAGAGCCTTAAATCGCTTTCGGTCGATCTTGCTAAACAAGTCGGGCGGTTCCGGCTGAATTAAAAACAAAGGGGCGCAGCGAATGCAAATCCGCTGCGCTCAGACGGTATTCAAGCAATCAAGCTCGCCCTATTCACACCCACAAGATGCGCCGCTTGCAGCGGTTGCGGAAGTGCCTTGTGTCGGATGACCGTCGCGCTTCCACCAATCCAG